>JAYUVX010000470.1:0-64988 GCA_043753855.1 Myxococcales bacterium
TGCTCGCCGCACTGCGGTCGAACATCTGCAGTGGTACCGCCGCGTCGACCTTGCTGCCGAAGAACGATCCGGTCCGCGCGACCAAGCACCACTGCAGCGCGTGATTTGCCGCCTCGAAGGTCGGTGTCAGCGTGGCGGGAATCTCGATGCGAAACGGAACGCTGGTTCCGGCGCTTCCCGCCGGGAGCGTCACCGTCCCTGCGATCGCGGCACCCCGACGCTCGCGAGACCGACCGCGCCCGAACAGCGTGAGCTCGGGGACGAGCGCGAGCGAGACGTCCCGCGGGTCGCTGTCGTCGAGATGAAATACCGCACAGGTGCCGACCAGCTCCTCGCCGGCGATCAAATGCGTCGACGCCAGGCCGAGCTCGATCCGCGGTTTGTCGGGGACCGCCGTGCTCCGCACCATCATCGGCGCGCGAGAGATTGGCGGCGGAGGAATGCGCACCGCGAAGTCGTAGTGATGGCGGCCGTCGAGGGCCCACGGGATCGAGATGTGGATCCGGAACCGCATCCGCGAGTACGCCGGGCGGACCTCGTGGGTTGGTGGCGTGCCGTGTGGGAGCTGAAACCGCGCGACGAATCGGGTGGTGGAGGCCGCGGGTAACACCCCTGGCCCGATCAGGGTTTGCGCGAGCTTCGGATACACCACGCGGCTCGAGATGCGTGACTTGCCGCTGCCGACCGACCAGCCCTGCTCGCCGTCGAGCCGCGCCTCGATGAAATCGACCTTGGTCTGTTTGATCGCGGTGACGTTGACCTCGATCGCGAGATCACGACCGACGAACAACGGATCGGGGGCAGAGATAGTGACGTCAGGGCGTGCCAATCGTCACTTTCCTGTCGCGCTCATGGGTGCATCATATCGTGTAAGGTCCGACCTATGACGATGAAGCGGCGGGATGCGTTGAAGACGATCGGTGGGCTCGCGGGCGCCGCGAGCCTGGCGAGGTTTCTTCCCGGCTGCAGCAGCGACGATGGGCCCAAGGGCATCACGACCTACGTCTACTTGATGATGGAGAACCGCAGCTACGACCACGCCATGGGCGCGCGTGCGCTCGAGGGTCTCGGCGGCGACGGGCTGAAGGCGAGCTTCGCGAACGCTGCCATCGACGGAACGATGGTGCCCGTCTACAAGGCGGCCGACGACCACAATGCGTCCAGCCCGTCGGTGTGCGATCCCGATCCACCGCACGGCTGGGAGGCCGCGCATGCATCGTTCAATAACGGTGCGATGGACGGCTTTCTCGCGCAGCATCAGATGGACCACGCCGGCGTTGGCACCGACGTGATGAAGTACCTCACGCGCGACAACATCCCGGTCACCTGGGCCCTCGCCGATGCGTACACCAGCTGCGATCGCTGGTTCTGCTCGGTGATGGGTCCCACGCTGCCGAACCGCGCGTACTGGCATGCCGGCACGTCGTTCGGGATCAAGGTGAACAACGACGTCCTGACCAAGTTCAACAGCAGCCCGGTCCCGACGATTTACAACCGCCTCGAGGAGGCGGGCGTGGACTGGCGCTACTACTACGGCTCGCTCGCGGTGGTCTCGCTGCTCGCAAATCCCGGTCCGTTCCAGATCGACATCGGGCCGATGGATGGCACCGGCAAGGTGCGCCGGTTCGGCGATGCGAACATGGCGGGCGGGCAGTTCTTCAAGGACTGCGCGGCCGGAAACCTCCCGGCGGTGACGTATATCGATCCCGCGTTCTACACCAACGACGACCACCCGCCGATTCACCCGGCATACGGGCAGGAGCTGATCGCCTCGATCTACACGGCGCTCGCCAACTCCCCGCAGTGGAAGAACATCCTGTTCGTCATCACCTATGACGAGAACGGTGGCTACTTCGATCACGTACCGCCTCCGAAGACCGTCGACGATACCGTCGCGAAGTTCGGCGTTCCCGGGTTCGAGCAGATGGGCTTCCGCGTGCCGGCGCTCGTCATCGGCCCTTACGTGAAGCAGGGCTACGTCAGCTCGGTGGTCCGCGACCACACCTCCGCGCTGAAGCACCTGCAGACCACGTTCGGCCTCGCATCGCTGAACGCGCGCATCGATGCCGCGAACGACCTGACCGAGTGCCTCGACATGGACCGCCTCGCGCGCAACGACCCGGCGCCGCCGGTGAAGATCCCGAAAGTGGACTCCGCAGAGTGGCCCGGCACCGCGGCGGCGTGCATGAGCAGCGGAGGCTTCCGCGTGGGCGGCATCGATCCGATCAGCGCGTGGGCCGACGAGCATCCGGGCGCGTTCGCCGGCTACGACATGCGCGACTCCGCAGATGTCTACCTACAGTCGATCCGGACCTACCTCGCCAATCGTCGAATCTAGTCGAATCTAGTCGAATCTAGTCGGTCGTCGATCTAGTCGGCGACGAGGTTCTTCCACCGGGTCAGGTAGCCCGCGAACAGCGGGGATACGCCGCGCTCCGCGAGCGCGACCCGGGTCATCGGCGGCCGCGCGATGGCAGCGTCGCCGCCGCGCGCCAGCTCCGGCCAGTTGGGGTTGAGGATCGCCGCGCGCCCGAGCGCGATCATGTCCGCGCCTCGGGCCAGCACCTCCTCGGCCTCGGTCGGCGTCCAGATCTTGCCGGCCGCGATGACCTTGACGCTCTCCGGCAGCACGGCGCGCAGCAGCGTCACGGCATGCTGCTCGGGGCGCTTCACCGTCATCCGCGACACGTCCCACAGCGAGGCGTGGATGAAGTCCACGCCGTCCTCGACCAGCCAGCGGGCGACGTCAAGGTTGTCATCGAGATCCATCCCGCGCGCCTGACCGAAATCCTCGAACGAGAGCCGCACGCCGACCGCAAAGCATGCCGAGACACGCGCACGCACGGCGCGGGTGACCTCGCGAACCAGCCGCGCACGCCCGATCAGATCGCCACCCCAGCCGTCGCTACGCGGGTTCATCGTGCGCGACAGGAACTGCGACAGGAGGTAGCCATGCGCACCATGGAGCTCGACGCCGTCGAAGCCGGCCTGCTCCGCGCGAGCGGCGGCCTCCGCGAACTGCTCGATCACCCGGGCAATGTCCGCGGTGGTGGCGGCGCGCGGCGGTACGAAGCCGGGCGTCTCCTCGGTCCAGCTGCTCGCGCTCCAGGTCGGCTCGCCGGTCAGCGCCGGGTCTGCGCGCACCCCGCCGTGGAACAGCTGCACCATCGCGACGGCCCCGCCCGCCTTCGTTCGGGTCGCCAGCCGGGTCAGACCGGGAAGGCATGCATCGCGGTCGATGCCGAGCTCTCCCGGCCACGCCTTGCCGTCGAGGCCGACGTATGCGGCGCACGTCGCGATCAGGCCAAAGCCTCCGTCGGCGCGGCGGGCAAGCCACGCCAGCTCGTCATCGCCGAGCAGGCCGTCGGGCTGGGACTGCTGGTTGGTCATCGCGGCGAGCGCGATCCGGTTGGGGATCACGAGGCCGCAGCGCAAGGTCAACGGTTCGTGCAGCATGTGAAAGATGCCGTACCACGGAGGCCTCGGGTGATGCGATCGCCGCAAGCGGCGAGCAGCCACGCGTGCTGGGGTCAACTGTCGCCAGCGATTCGCGACCTGCACGCATGGAATCTTCGATATCGTTCGCGGCGATGAGGACGAACCTTTACGTCGCAACGTTGCTCGCGGTCTCCGCCTGTGGAGCGAGCGCAAACGATCCTGCGAAGGATCTGATGACGATCGACGTCGAGCCCGCGAATGCGACGCTCACGTACTCCGGTACACCGCTCACGCTGGGTTACACGGCGATCGGCCACTACGCCGATGGCCACACCGCACCGATCCCCGACGCGGTGTTCGCACTCGACGGTCCCGGTGCGTTGCTCGGCAACCTCACCGACGCGCAGTTCGAAGCCAGCGGCGCCGCTGCCGGCAAGGGCGGCGTGCTCGCGCAGGTCGGATCCGTGAGCGGCGGAACCTCGGTCGCGGTGATCGTCCATCCGGTGCACGCCGGCCCCGACGTTCCGGCCGGCGGGGTCGACAAGTTCCCCGACAATCCGCCGGCCGGCGCCAGCTCGCCAACCGTGGTGTATCCGCTCGAGGGCGCCGTGATGCCCGCGAGCGTGAAGTCTCCCGATGCGCAGTGGGAGGGCGCGAACGCGGCGGGAGATCTGTATCGCGTGCGGATCACCGCCGGGCAGTTCGCGACCGTGGACACGATCCTGGTCGCGGGCGCCGCGTTCAAGCTCCACGATCAGGTCTCCGATGCGGACTGGCGCATGCTCGTGAAGAGCGCGAACAGCGGCCCGATCACGTTCGAGATCGCGCACTGGAACCAGGCCACCAACGTCTCGGCGGCGCCGCTGCGCACCGTCCGCATGGTCAACGCCGACGTCACCGGCGCGATCTACTACTGGAACCTCGGCCAGGGTCAGATGGAGCGCATCGATGCCGCAGGCCGCGCTCCGGCGATCCCCAATCCGCCCGCGCAGCCCTCGACGGGCAGTAAGTGCGTCGCCTGCCACACCGTCAGCCACGATGGCCGCTACCTCTCCGGTTCGCTGTGGGGCGGCGTCCAGCCGCAGGGCGGCGTGTTCGACATGAGCAACTCCGCCATCCAGACCTCGAACCCCGCGCCGACGCTCGCGCCGGTCGTCGAGGGCAGCACGTACACCCAGCTGTTCTCGACGTTCAACCAGGACGCCACGCGCCTCATGGTCAACGTCGGCACCGGTCTCGCCGTGGTCGATCCTCGCACCGGCGCCGCGGTCCCGACGACCGGCACGCCGTTGCCGACCGCGAACGCCTCGCATCCGGCGTGGTCGCCCGATGGCAGCTCGGTCGCGATCATCAACAACATCTCCCAGGCTGGACGAGCGTCGGACTGGGCGATCGATTACGACCGTGGCGATCTACAGGTGATCACCGCATCCGCCGGCGACAGCTTCGGTGCACCGGCGAACCTGGTCGCCGCCGCTCAGGTCGATCCGGCATTCGCCGCACCCTCGTGGCCGACGTTCTCGCCCGACTCGCAGTGGATCGCGTATGGCGCCGGCGTCAACTCGCGCGGTGCCAACGGCGCCACGCCGCATCCCGGCTCGCTGTTCCTCGTGAACAAGAACGGCGGCGCCACCGTTCGCCTCGACACGGCCTGCGGCGGAGCCCGGCTCTGTTACCTGCCGAACTTCAGCCCGTACGACGCCGGCGGCTACTACTGGCTGGTGTTTTATAGCTTCCGCGATTACGGCAACGCGCTCGCGGGCACCAAGGGCACGGTGCGCCGGCAGATGTGGATCACCGCGATCGACAAGTCCAAGCTCGGCCAGGGTGGCGTGGATGCCAGCTCCGTGTCGTACTGGGTCCCGGATCAAGATGTTCAGACCGCCAACATGAGCGCGTTCTGGGCCGTCCCGCCGCCAATCCAGTGACCGCCATAGGTCTACGTGTTCACGTGCACGTGCACGTGACACGTCGAAGACCGGTGTGAGTCCTCTCGCCTGGCAGGCGAAGTGGCCACCGCGACCGCCGCCAAGTACCCGAGGATCCAAGCCTCGGCGGTGGCCCGCTGCTTGCTGCGATGCGGCGCATATGCGGAAACTTGTAGCCGGTTCCTTGCTCGCGGTGATGGCGTTTGGTTGCAGCACGGAGGGCCCCAGCAGGTCCGCCGGCGACAACCCGTTCACGATGGACCTCACCGAGGATGGCAAGCAAGACTCCGCGTATCTGAACCCCGATGGCGCCGAGGTCGAGATCGATCTCGAGGGTGACGTCGTGGGCTCGAACTATCAGCTCGACGACGGCCCCGCGGCACTCGGCCAGTTCGCGATGACGTTTTTCCGCAAGAAGCAGACGATGTACATCGAGTCGCTCGCCGAGGACGCCACCGCGAACGATCGCGCCGAGTGGCAGGTCAACGGCCAGTGGTACACGAAGGCGACGCTTCCCACCGGCGCTGCGCGCAAGCACTGGCGCCTCCGCGGCCTCAACACGGTGTTGCTGTTCAACGCGGCGAAGACCGCGACGCTCGGCCAGACGTTCTCGGCCAAGGCGCCGGCGAAGCCGTTCAGTGTCTACGCCGACGCGGCGAACACCTGCGCGGATAGCGAGGAGCACATCGGCCTTGACCAGAGCGTCTACTGGTACCGCTGGGAGCCCGAGCAGACGGCGTGCAAGATCCCGCTGCAGGACCTGAAGGTCACCGTGACCAAGGTGTTCCCGAAGACGACGTCGATGGTCTATCCCGAGTTCGATCAGCTGCTCGCCGACAACAAGCTGACCACCGTGATCCTGTTCGGTCAGATCGACGACGGCGCCATCACCGAGAACGAGACGGGCATGCGCAACATGCGGCAGTACGCCCGCTGGCTCACCGACGCGCAGTACAAGAAGGTCACCGCGCCGCTCGGCGAGCGCTACGAGCGCACGCTGGCGAACGGCACGCTGGTCCAGATCGATCTCTACTCACCTCGCGAGTTCTCGGGCCTCTCCGACTACGGCCACTTCGCGAACTTCCAGAAGGCGCTGTCGGAGCACGAGGTCGTCGCGTGGGACGGTCACTCGATGCTTGGCGCGTCGGACTTCTGGTCGCGCCCGACCTACCCGGCCTTCTATCAGATCTTCCTCTACGGCGGCTGCCTCGGCTACGAGTACTACGTGAAGCCGATCCTCCACGGCAAGGGCGACTCGTGGGCCAAGCTCGACATCATGTCGAGCGTCATCGAGGTCACGGCGAGTGCGAACGACTTCGCTGGCCCCGCGGTCGCGAAGCTGGTGTGGGGCATCGAGCACGGCAACCGCGCCTCGTGGCGTTCGATGCTACTCACGGTTCGCGCAGCGGTCGGCGACTCGACGTTCGGCGTCTCCGGCGTCCGCGACAATCACTACAAGCCCTGACGCGAACGTAGCGGCGCGGGCGTACGGTCCGGCAACAGCGGCGTGACCTTCGCCAGCTGCGCCGCGAGCTCCGCCGGCTCGGACGTCGGTTGCTTGCAGCTGGAGCGCTCGCACACGAAGGCCGTGGGCAGCCCGTTCAGCGCCGACTTGCCATCGAGCATCGGCACCCGCCTTGCGAGCGCGGGTAGCTGGGCGGCGGTGACCGCGATCAGCGAACGCTGCGGTAGAAACGCGCTGCGGACCTCCGCGAGCAGCGGCTCCGCCTCCGCGAGATCACCCGGCGCGACGATCACGATCTCGAGCGGCGTATCGAGCGCACGGTCGAGAGCTCCGCGCAGCGCCGGTGTGCGGCTCTCGCTGCCGAGCACGCTGCCGAATGCGGCGAATGCCTGATCCGCCCTCGCGCGCCACGCCGGATCGCCGGTGAGCTCGCCGAGCCGGAGCAGCACCTCGATCGCCACCGCGTTACCGGAGGGCTGCACGCCATCGTCGGTGGGCTTGGTGCGGACCAGCAGCCGCTCGCCGTTTGCATCGGTGATGTAGTAGCCACCCGCCGGATCGCCGAACCGGGACTCGAGCTGGCGCGCGGTGGAGATCGCCGCATCGAGCCACCGCGGATCCCAGGTCACATCGAACAGATCGAGCAGGGCTGCGGCGAACAGCGCGTAGTCCTCGAGCGTGCCGCCCTGCCGCGCCTCTCCCGCGCGCCAGCTGCGAAGAAGACTGCCATCGGGCCTGTGGAGCTTCGCGAGCACGAGCTCGGCGGCACGTGCGGCGGAGCGCAGGTAGGTCTCGTCCTTGAACGCGAAGCCCGCCCGGGCGAGCGCGGAGATCATGAGGCCGTTCCATGCGGTGAGGATCTTGTCGTCGCGCGCCGGCGCGGTGCGGCGGGAGCGAGCGGCGAGCATTGCCACCCGTGCGGTCTCGAGCTTCGCACCGAGCTCCGGTACCGAGAGCTTCGAGGTCGCCGCTGCATCGGCGAGCGTGCGCGGCGTGTGCAGGACGCTGCGGCCATCCACCGACGCCGATCCGCCCACCGCGAACCACGCGCGCGCGATCGGTCCGAGCTCTGCGCCGAGCACCGCATCGACCTCGGCGGCCGTCCACGTGAAGTACCGGCCCTCGGCGAGCCGGCCCTCGGGAGAGCGGCTGTCGGCATCGGTCGCAGAGTAGAATCCGCCGTCGGGCGAGGTCATCTCGCGGAGCACGTAGTCGACCGTGGTACGCGAGATCGTGGTGAGCTCGGCGTCACCGGTGATCTGCGCCGCTTCCAAGAACACCACCGCGAGCTGCGCGTTGTCGTAGAGCATCTTCTCGAAGTGCGGCACCAGCCACTGGCGATCGGTTGCATAGCGATGAAAGCCACCCGCGAGGTGATCGTGGATGCCGCCCGCGGCGAGCTTCTCCAGCGTGAACGTCACCATCGCCAGCGCGTCGGGATCGCCGGTGCGACGGTGATAGCGCAACAGCAGCTCGAGGTCGGGCGGGCTCGGAAACTTGGTGCCGCGGCCGAACCCGCCGTACTCGGCATCGAACGCGCTGGCGAGGCTGCGCGCACCGCGCTCGATCAGCTCCGGCGCCGGCATCCCCGATGGCCGCGCCTCCTCGCGCGCGAGCTGAGCGATCACATCCCGCGCGGTGGCATCGAGCCGATCCGGATCGCGCTCGAGCAGCCCGCGGAGCTGGCGCATCACATCGAGCAGCTGCGCCTTCGACAGGTAGGTGCCGCCGAACACCGGCCTGCGGTCGGCATCGACCACCAGGTTCATCGGCCAGCCGCCGTTGCCCTTCATGGCGAGCAGCGCGGTCATGTACACCGCGTCGAGATCCGGGCGCTCCTCGCGATCGATCTTGATGCAGAGGAAGTTCGCGTTGAGGTACGCGGCGACCTCGGTGTCGTCGAACGACTCGGCCTCCATGACGTGACACCAGTGGCACGTCGAGTAGCCCACCGAGACCAGTACGAGCTTGTGCTCGCGCCGCGCGCGCTCGAACGGCTCGTCGCCCCACGCGTTCCAGCTCACCGGATTGTGGGCGTGCTGCAGCAGGTACGGACTGGTCTCGAACGCGAGCCGGTTGGTGAATGGACGCGCGGGCTCGCGGTGGGCCGCGGTGACCGCCGCGAGCCGCGCGACGAGCACCGGATCCACCACGGCAACGCCGGGCAGCCATGGATCCCCGACCACCACGGGATCCGCACTGCACGCTGCGAGCGCGACGGCGAGCGCGAGAAACCTCGGCAGAGCTACTGGTCCGTCGCCTGCAGGCGCTTCATCTTCGCGACGAACTGCTGCGGATCGATCCCGGCCTTGATCGCGCACTCGCCGAGCCGCTTCGCAGCCTGGTTCGTGCGCTCCGAGTCGCCGTTCGCCTGCTTGTTCTTCTCTGCGAGCATCAGCAGATCATCGACCACCTTGTCGGCGCACGCGGCGTCGGTGCAGGCGCACGCGCGATCGGCGAGGGCCTCGATGTCCTTGGTGACATCCTTGCTGCAACCGATCGCGAACAGGCAGACGAGAACGAGCGTTGGGCGCATCCCTGTAGCGTACCGCGGCTTGCGACCGCTCCCGGGCGTGCGGCGACCGCACATGGCTACGAAACCAGCCGCCGGCGCACATCAGGAGGGTCGCAACCATGCGAACCCAGGCGGGGACCTGCGGCTCTCGCTCGGGCACGGAAGCTGCTCCCTTTCGTGGGCATGCGCCGGAGTTTCCTTTGGGTCGTGCTGTGCACGTGGACGGCAGGATCTGCCGCGGCCGACGGGGTCCTCGTGAGCGCGTCCGATCACTCCGCGAGCGGGCTGCCAGAGGTCGATCGTCAGGCAAATGCCTGAGAATCAAGCGCGTCCTCGATCGATTCGTGGAAAACGAGTCCCTGGTGGCGGATCGTCAGATCGATGTCGGCGTGGTGCGGCTCTCGGTGGAACCGGGAGATGCCGAGCTCGCGGTGACCGCCGAGCTGCGGATCGCGATCTCTGATGGCCGCGGCCAGCTGGTCTCGGTGGTCTCGGGCAGCGCCAAGATCTCCATGCCGAGCGCGTCGTATCGCGCGCGCATCCTGCCGCAGCTGCGCACCGACGCACTGGTCGCAGCGGTCCAGGCGATGTTGCCGAAGCTACGCGCTCACCTGCGCGCCGCGAGCGAGCGTACAGCGCTGGACCTTGGTGCCGATCCTCGACGCGTGGTTCGCGCGGCTGGCCTCGCGCCCACGCGGCTAGTACCCTCACGCATGGTCGCGCGTGTCCTCGCACTCCTCGCTGTGGTCGCCGCGTGCCGTTCCGAGCCTGTTCAGACCGCGTGCAGCTGTACGCCGGCCAACGTCTCGCGCACCCGGACGCTTCACGAGGACGCGCCGATGAACGGTGTGTCGCTGCTCGCTCGGCTGCGGCGACATCGCGACGACGTTGCTCAGGGCAAGAACCCGCGCGACATCAAGATCGGGGACGACGAGCTGCGGTTCGCGATCGTCGAGTTCTGCCAGCCGTGCGGGGACTGGGTGAAGGACCGGCTGACGATCGAGGAGATGTTCCCGCTAGGCAAGCTCGACCAGGCCACCCGCGGCGTCTGCATGGGGCTGGTCCTGCCCGACGGGACCACCGCGTGGGGGGACGCGCGGCCGCAAAACTGTCGCTAAATGCAGGAACTTGGACGAGGTCGGCCGAGCATGCGAAGCTGGGATGCCGGTGGACTCCAGACTTCAGAAGGCCATCGCCACCCCGCGGATCCAGACCCAGGCCGGTGAGTTGGTCGGTCTCGCCCTGCGTGCGCTCGACGACTTGAAGCGGCTCGACGAGAGCCTCTACGAGCGGTTCGTCAGCAGCCGCGATGCGCCGCTCAATCCCGGCGCCAACGTGGTGAGCCTGCGAAAGCTGTGGGACACGACGTTCGCCGGGCTGCTCGCGCTGCTCGCGCATATCCGGTCACTCGAGGGCGAGAAGCCGACCGCCGCGCCTCCGCTCGACGACAGCCCGAGCTTCGAGTTCGGAGATCTCGAGGGCGGCGCGGCTCCCCACGGCGTGACCGAGCTCGATCTCGGCTCGCTCGACGTCGGCAACTTGCTCGAGGGCTTCGAGGAGCAAGGTCTCGAGGGCGATGCGGAGAAGTGGGCGAAGCTTTTCGACACCGTGCTGTCGATCGAGTACGGCCTGCGTTCTCAGCAGACCGATGCGCGCGGCCGCATGCACGTGGCGCTCGGTTCGAACGAGACCAACCAGGTCCTCGGCCTGCTCGATGACACCTGCAGCTCGGCGAGCGAGGGCGTGCATGCCGTGGTCAACGCGGTGTACGAGTCGTTTGTCCCCGAGATCAACCCCGCCACCGTGGTGCCCGGCTACCTGACGTCGCTCGGCCGCGCGCTGCTGGTTCGCCGCGGTCTCGCCGAGCTCGCCACCACGCTCGCGCCGCACAACGAGCCGCTGCAAGGCCAGGACACCAGCCGCCATCCCGACGCGCTCGCGACGATCTGCGAGACCGTGAAGGCGTTCGTCGGCTCCGTGGTGTGCCGTGCGATGCGCCCCGCGGATCGCTGGCAGATGGTCGAGTTCGATCGCGACCTCCGATCCCAGAGCCCCGCGGTGGCGCGGCTGACCTGCGAAGGCCTCGTGAAGTATCTCGATTCGCTGGCATCGATCAATCAGCGCGAGGTGCTGCTGGTGCATGATCAGCGCGCGCTCGAGCAGATGCGCGAATCGCTCGCGAATGCCCGCCAGCTCGTCGACATCTCGCCGCGCACGGCCGCGGAGATGATGGATCGCGCGTACCAGGCGGCGCAGCGGCTGCGCGGCCGACATCCGACCACCGACGAGCTCGTGATCCAGCTCGAGAAGATCGCGCCGACCGGTCCGAGCCCGGTCCCCAGCTCGCAGTTCCTCGAGCGCCTCGAGGCCGTCCTCGCGGCGTCGGGCAGCTAACGCATCCAAGCCACTTGCGTACCGGCGCGATCACGGTCGGTCCCTGATAGCCCGATGGCGGCGCCCACATCGGCATCGGCGCCGGTCCATCGTTGAAGAGATCGATCGCGTCCTAGCGGTACGGCTCGGCAGTGGCGCTGTACATCGCGCCACCCATCATCGCGATGCTGCAGCAATTACGTTTGACTACGCGGTGCCGTGCAGCGCCGCGAGGTACTCGACCCGCCGCACTGGGTCCGTGAGCACCGTGTGGGCGATCACGATCTGCGCGAACACGCTGCGCGCATCGTGACGCTCGTCAGAGATCCCGAGCTCCTTGAGGCGCTCCGGTCGCAGGTAGCGGGCGAGCTCGACGTACGCCGCGCGCACCTGCGTCACCGAGGCGTTGAACGGGAGCCCCAGGAACTCGAAGTGATCGACGCCTTTGCCGAGCAGCGCGGCACGCGACGAGATCAAGCGCTTGACCTGCGCGAACGACAGCGGACTCGGCCGCTGGGCGGTCGCCTGTGCCTCGAAGAACGGATCGGTCACCGCCCGGTAGGTCATCGCACGCGGCTTGGTCGGCGCGCGCTTCGGCGGCGGCGAGCGCTTGACCAACCGCTGCGGTGTCACCTCGGGATCGTCACCGATCAACATCGGCACGCACGACATCGTCGGTTGCCGCGGGGTCGGCACCCGCGTCACCGTCGGCTCGCGTGGCGTCGGCACGCGGCCCGCCAGATCGGACTGCACGATCGCATCACATGCCGCGAGCGACACCAGCACGGACTGTATCATCCGCGGATCGAGCTCGCGATGTGCCGCCTCGAGCTCCGGCAGGCTCGTGCCCTCGCGCAGGGCATCGACCACCGGTAGCTCCGCCTCGCCGAGCTCGAACCGCGCGAGCTCGAGCACCCCATCGGGCCGCAGTACGAACTTCGCGCCGAGCTGGCGCAGATCGACGCCGAGGCGTTCGGCGGCCAGGAACTTCCGGACGCCGAGGTAGATCGCCGCGCGCACGTCGACCTCGATGCCGACCAGCACGGAGATCGAGATCCGATCGTCGACCGTATACTCGCCGTCGTCGACGTCGAACGTCCGCGCGGTGCGCTGGATCAACACCCGTCGCTTCAGCAGCTGGATCTGCGGCGCAGAGAGTCCGCTGGCGGCGGCGAACCGCTCCACATCCTCTGCCTTCGCCCGGCCGAGCGACTTGATGATCGCCTGGACCTGCGCGGGACTGACCATGTGGTGCGCGAGCGCGATGCGCGACACCGAGTCTGCGGGGATCGGCGACGTCGCACCGACGATGATGCCGTGCGAGAACGCGACCCGGTACTCCTTGTTGCCACCGCGCAGGGTGAGCTGCCCGCTGCGTCCGCTGATCCCGATCGCGGCCAGCGTCGCCGCCCATGGCCGGTGGTTGACCCTTCCGTGCATCACGACCGCTGGTCGGATCGGCGCTGCATGGCTGCTGCCGACGTTACCCATCCTGATCACTAGAGCGTTCGCCGACGACGAACGCAACCACAACTACGCCGCGTCACGGAAATCGCAGTTCTACTCGAAAACCGTCGGTGAGCCCCCGTACGTCTGTGGTGGGGGCGCCGGGGCCGAGGTACGACCTCAGCTCCACTGCGAGCGCAAAAAGACGATGAGGATGATCACGAGCACGATCGCGATGCCGACGGTGTGAAGGATGTAGGTCTGCTGCGGCTTGGCGCTCACAGCGGGACTCTACCGCATGTCGCTGCGGGTAGACAGGCCTCGACACGGGCTGCGCGCCGATCACTGCGCGGCGGGCGCGCGTGACGCCTCGAGCCGGCGGTAGATCGAGCGTCGATCGATCCCGAGGATCTGGGCTGCCTGCGTCTTGTTGCCGCCGACCGCGGCGAGGACTTGACGCACGTAGCGATGCTGCATCTCGTCGAGGGTCAGCAGCTCGGCGGGAGAGGCGGTGGAGATCTCGAGCCGGGTGCTCCGGTGCTCGACGACCTTCTTCGGCAGATCGTCGACATCGATCTCGTCACCCCGGCACAGCGTGGCTGCGCGCTCGATGCAGTTCTCGAGCTCGCGCACGTTGCCCGGCCAGTCATAGTCGACGAGCAGCTGCGACGCGCGTCGCGAGATCCCGCGCATGAACGTCTGCTTGCGACTCGCCGCGCGCTCGAGGAACGCCTTGGCGAGCAGCAGCACATCGCCGGTGCGAGCGCGCAGTGACGGAACCTGGATCGACACCACGTTGATCCGGTGGAACAGATCCTCGCGGAACCGCCCTTCTTCGACCTCGGTCTCGAGATCGCGGTTGGTGGCCACGATCACGCGGGCATCGAACGGCAGCTCGGTATCGCCACCGACCGGGCGCAACGCGCGCTCCTGGAGCACGCGCAACAGCTTGGCCTGCATCTCAAGCGGCATCTCGCCGATCTCGTCGAGCAAGATCGTGCCGGTGCCAGCCTGGAGGAACAGACCTTCGCGCGCCTGCTTGGCATCGGTGAACGAACCGGCGAGGTGACCGAACAGCTCGCTCTCGAGCAGCGCCGCCGGCATCGCACCGCAGTTGACCGCGACCAGCGGCTCGTTCTTGCGGGTCTCCGACAGCCGGTGCAGCGCACGCGCGACCATCTCCTTGCCGGTCCCCGACTCGCCCTGGATCAGGACGGTGGCATCGGTGGCGGCGACGCGGCGGATCATCCGCTGGAGCTCGCGGATCGCGCTCGAATCGCCGATCATGTCCTCGATCGGTTCGGTGGAGGCGCGTGCCTGGGTCAATCGCTTGACCTCGCGCTGCAGGGCGAAGTGCTCGAGCGCGCGATCGATCGCGACCTCGAGGACATCCGTCTTCACCGGCTTGGTCAAGAAATCCCACGCGCCGACACGCAGGGCCGCGACCGCGGTGTCGAGCTGACCGTACCCGGTGAGCACGATCGGAGCGCAGTCGGGATAGCGCCGGTACAGCTGATCGCAGAGCTCGATGCCCGACATCCCCGGCATCTGCACATCGGAGATCACCACGTCGACCGGATCCCGCCGCATGTACGCGAGGCACTCCGCTCCAGACAGCACCGCATCCACCGAAAACCCGCGGCGGCGCAGGGCCTCGCGGAGCAGCATGGCGGTGTCCTCCTCGTCATCGACGATCAAGACACGCGCCTGAGAACGAGGAGTGGGCATTTCGAGTGCTCTAGCCTAGCCTTCCCTCGACGGTGCGCGGGGATGTTCAGCGTAAGCAGATGGTGAGAGAGCCGCCTGTGAGGTAGCCGTGAGGGGGTAGTCTTTGGCCCATGATCACGATCCTCGGTACGGGACTTCTCGGTTCTGGATTCGTCAGAGCGCTACGCAAGCGCGGTGAGTCCGTTCGTGTGTGGAACAGGACGGCGGACAAGGCGCGAGCACTCGAGGCGGAAGGCGCCACCGCAGTCATCGACGTCGCGGACGCTGTTCGCGGGGCGGAACGCACCCACGTGGTGCTCACCGACGATGCCGCGGTGGATGCCGTGCTCGCTGCCGCGGCGGTCGGATTTACCCCCGGAGCGCTGGTGATCGACCACTCGACCACCTCCACCGCCGGCGCCCGCGACCGCACCTCACACTGGCGCGAGCGGGGGATCGTCTATCAGCACGCGCCGGTGTTCATGGGCCCCCAGAACGCGGCCGACTCGACGGGGCTGATGCTGCTGTCGGGAGATCGAGAGCTCGTCGCGCGCCTCCTCCCGGTACTCGCGCCGCTGACCGGCAAGCTGGTCGATCTCGGGCCGCGCGTCGATGCGGCGGCGGCGTTCAAGCTGCTCGGGAACCTGTTCCTGATGGCCCTCACGGCGGGGTTCGCCGACATGCTCGCGCTCGGCAAGGCGATGAGCGTGGCGCCGACCGAGATCTCGACCCTGTTCGAGCACTTCAATCCGGGCAGCTCGGTGCCGTCGCGGTTCAAGCGGATGACCGAGGCCGACTACGACCACCCGTCGTGGGAGCTCGCGATGGCGCGCAAGGATGCGCGGTTGATGCAGGCGGAGGCGGATGCCGCCGGCATCGTACTGTCGATGCTGCCCGCGGTGGCGGCGCTGATGGACCGGTCGATCGCGGAGGGACATGGGCACGCCGACTGGACCGTGGTTGCGAGGGAGTTTGTCGTCGGGGCCCGGTAGGTGCGCGGGCTGCGACGCCTTCTCGCGGAGCACCGCTGACGCCACCGCGGATGCTGCAGGAGTTCCGACGCTCCGGTCCGGGGTGCCGCAAATCGCGGCAGCGGTGCCTCCGACCGAGTGGATCCTGGCGCTGCCCCGAGTGGGATAGTTATGGGATGATGGGCTCAGGGTGATAAAGAAGCGCGGGATGGATTCTCGGCAGGAGCCTGCCGACACGAGCGAAGCTCCGGCCACCAACTATCGTGTGGATCGCGTGTTCGGTCCCGCGCCGCGTGCCCGCGCCGAGTCCGCATCGCAGGTCGCATCGCAGGTCGCATCGGAGGTCGCATCGCAGGTCGCATCGGAGGTCGCATCGGAGCTCCTCGAGCGCCGGCGCAGCGGCGCGACGTCACCGCCGTTTCCAGCGCCCGAGGCCGAGGCCGAGCTCTCGCTGCGGCGACAGCTGTCGCGCCTGCAGCGGCAGCTCGCCGAGGCCCAGAGCGAGCTCGCGAACAAGGATGACGAGCTCGCGGCCGAGATCGAGAAGCGGCTCGCGAGTGTGGCTGCGCACGAACGTCTGCTCGAGCAGCAGCGCCAGCTTCAGGAGCGCACCGAGCAACTCGCGCAGCACGAGGCGCGCACCGCGGGCATCGAGCAGCGTTTGCAAGAGGCCCACGCCACCTCCGACGAGATGGCGCAGTTCCTCGAGCGCGAGCGCGAGGCGCGAATGGTCGCGCAGGCCAAGACCGACGAGCTGACGACCGCGTTCGAAGAGACCCGCTCGCTATGGACCGCCGAACGACAGATGATCGAGGAGCGCACCGCAGCTGAAATCGCGCAGCTCGAGGCCCAGCGCAAGTCGGCGCTCGAGGCCACCGAGCAAGCGAAGACCGCCGCGATCACCCGGCTCGAAGAAGCTCATGCCGCGGAGCTCGTCGAGCTCAAGGCGGGCCACGAACGCTCGATGGCGGCGTTACGCGGCGAGCTGGAGCCACGTGCGCTCGAAGCCCACACGCTGGCCGAGGAGCGAGAGCGGCTGGTCAGCGAGATCACGGCGCTCAAGAGCGAAGCGATCCGCGAGGCCGCAGCGCGCGACGAGGCGCACGCACGAGATCGCCAGCAGGCTGCCGAGGCGTCAGGCATCGAGCAGGCGGCCGCGGCCCGTGCTCATGCGGCGGAGCTCGCGAAGACGACCGGCGAGCGCGACGAGCAGATCCTGACGTTGCAGCAGAGCCTGCGCAGCTCGGAGGCGCTCAGCAAGGGTCTCGAGGAAGGAATCGCGACGCTGCGCGAGACCCAGCTCAGGGTGCAGCGCGAGCTCGCAGAGACCAAAGAGCGCGCGTCGCAGCTCGAGGCGAACGTGAAGTCACTCGAGGAGCGGCTCGCTCTGGCCGCCGCCACCGCCGAGTCGCTCGTCGAGGAAAAGCGCGCGCTGCGGGAGCAGCTCGAGTCCAGCGCGAGCGAGATGCTACGCAACTCCCTCGATCGGCTGCGATTCGTGGCGTACCTCGAGGAGGGCCTCGCGCTGCTCGGTGCACTGCCGCCGGCGCCCGAAGCGCCCGACATCGAGACGATCGCGTCGGCCGACGAGACGCCGAGCTAACCTCAGAGGCAGATCGCGGTCTTGACCGTGACCGTCTTGCCATCACGCGGGCAGCGCAGCTGAGTCGCCTCGAGGGTCTTCTTCAAGCACTCCGCCGCCGCCTCGTCCGCAGGATCGCGGCCGCCGAACGGCTTGACCATCGCCTGGAATGGATTGCCCTTCGCCGACAGCTTCCACTCCGCGTAGTAGCCGCGGACGTCGTGCGACTTGCGACCCTTCGGCGCGCACGCGGCGAACGCTGGAGTGCCTTCCATGATCCGATCGCTCTCGAGCGTGCCGTCGACATCGCTGCGCACGGTCACGATACCGGCCGGCAACTCGGTGACCGCGAGCCCGGTCTTCGGGGCATCGGGCGGAGCTCCCTTGGCGACCAGCTTCGCGGCGGCCGCCTGGATGCTCGCGACCGTAAGCTTTCCCGCGGGCAGCGCGACCGAGTAACGCACCCAGCGCTCTGCACTGCGCCGGCCGTGGCGCTCAAGATCGACGTTCAGCACGCACGCTCCACCATCGCAATGGATCGTGGCGGTGGCGGTCGACAGGTTCGGGTGCTTCTGGCCGAGCACCGCGACCAGCGACGGCGCCTGGCCGCACGCATCGCTCTTGTCGTTCCACTTCTTGTCGTCGACCAGCTTCTTCGCGGTCTCGACATCCTTGGCCGCGACGATCTTCGCCTTCTCGGCGGAGGCGATCGGCGCGGCCACGGCGTTTCGCATCGGGCCCGTGGTGGTGACCGGGAAGTCGGAGAGATAGACAACGGCGATCGACGGCTTGCCGGTGCCGGCGACCGCGGTCTTCGATTCTCCCTTGCAGACATCGAACACGTTGACGTTGTCGGCCCCGGCCGTGCCGGCCAGGGACAGCAGCGCAGCGAGCGAGGTGGCGATGCGGATCATTCATGAATAGTACGACGTCGCCCACGTCAATGGATCAGGGACGCAGTACGCACCCTCCGACCACCTCACCACTTCACTTCGCGCGCATGGCAGTCGCATAGTCCGCGAGGGGATAGGTATGGGAGACGTACGGCGCGATCGAGCCCGCGGCCGCCCAGGCGAGGATCTGTGCCAGCCGCGGCGCGCGCAGCGACGGGTCGTTGACGGTCGAGCACCCGAGCACGTCGAGGCCCTTCATCATGATCAAGTTGGTCGGCAACACGTTCGCGTTGGGTGCGCCGCGCAGTCCCTTGCCGCGCGCGACGAACGGCGTCGCGGCCCAGCCGACGATCAGGAACCGTGCACCGAATCCCACGCAGCGCAGGCTCTCGATCGAGACCTCGCCGCCGACGCCGTCGTAGACCACGTCCACCCCCTTGCCGCCGGTCAGCGCCTTGACCGCGTCGGGAAATCCAAACGACGGCAGCGTGTGATCGGCGCCCTGCGCCGCGACCACGGCGAGCTTGGCCTCCGATCGTCCGGTGGCGATCACGCGCGCGCCGACGAGCTTCGCGACGTGCACCGCGGCAAGCCCGGTCGATCCACTGGCACCGTGGACCAGCACGGTCTCGCCCGCGCGGGGAGCTCGTTCACGCGACGAGTGTGCCACCGCCGCGATCTCGTGCGCAGGTGCCGGCGTTCTCTAGGCGGGAATGCCGGCCTTGGCGCAGTTCTCGCGGTGGTGATCGAGCATCCCGACCACATCCCCGGCACGCGGCAACCGGATCGACGGCGCGCCCGCGAGCAGCTGATCGAGATAGTCGAGGTCCGCGATCGCGACCGCGCGCGCGTCGGCAGCCGACAACCGGGGTCCGTGCCCGGGGATGACCTCGCGGATACCACCGGTGAGCAGATCGAGGAGCCGCACCAGTGTGCGCCGATAGGCCGGCGGATCGTCGACGAATGGGATCTCGCACGGCGACAGGTAATCGCCGACCAGCAGGAGGTCCTCGATCACGAGACCCAGGCCATCGGGGCTGTGGCCCGGGAGCTCGAGGCCGCGCACCGCGAGGCCGCCGAGCTCGACGCGCTCGTCGTCACCGAGGCCGCGCAACGCCGTCGGCCAGTGATGCCCGTCGGGGCGCGGCACGTACCACCGCGAGTCGAACTCGCGTGCATCGTCGAGATACTTCGCCGCACGCGGATCACCGGCGGCGATCGCAGCAGCGAGCCCGTGGTGAAGCCAGACCGGCGCTCCGGGGAGCGCGGAGTGGCCCATGACGTGATCCCAGTGACCGTGGGTGAACACCACCGCAGCCGCGCTGCCGAGCTCGGCGACCCGTGCGGTGATCGCAGCGAGCTCGCGCGGGAAGTAGGCCGGATCGACCACGACGCACGCACCGCGGTGGGAGAGGATCGTCGTGGTGGTCTGCCAGATGCCGCTGGTCAGGACGTCGATGTTCACAGCCGCAGCATACGTTGCTTCAGCGCTGCAGGCCGTCGAACGCGACGACGCTGTCGCTGGTCAACCCGGCCGCGTTTGCCTCGTCGGTATCGATGTGCATGTCGAGCGTGTATTCGGGATGGACGCGGACGATCACGTCACCCATGGTCATCTCGCGCTCGCCTTCGACGCGGACCTTGATCGTGTCCTTGTCGGCGACGCCGTAGTCGAGCGCTTGTGCCGGGCTCATGTGGACGTGGCGGTGCGCGAGAATCACGCCGCCGCTGGTCGTGATCGTGCCGGCCGGACCGCGCAGCCGGATGCCCGGCGTATCATCGAGCTTGCCACTCTCGCGCAGCGGCGGGCTCACGCCGAGCGCGAACGCGTCGGTCTTCGCGAGCTCGATCTGCGATTGCTTGCGCAGCGGGACGATGATGGCGACGTTGCGGATCTCGCCCTTCGGGCCGATCACGTCCACGGTCTCGCGGGTGACGTACTGACCGGGCTGCGTGACATCCCGCTTCTTGGTCAGCTCGTAGCCAGCGCCGAACAGCGCATCCGCATCCGCGCGGCTGAGGTGAACGTGGCGCACGCTGACGCCGACCGGAATCGGCCGTGCGCGGACGCTGCGGATCGCACCGGTGGCGCCCGCAACGCAGCGCATCGCCTCGCGCGCGATCATCCGCTCCTCGTCCGTACGCACCACGAGGACCTTCGTGGGCGATCGCGGGGTCGACACCTCCACGATGCCACCGTGGTCGGCTGCGCGCCGCGAGTGATTCGCTTCCTCGTCGAGATCGACACCCATGTAGGTCAGTCCATCGCACACGCGTGCGCGCACGCTCGCCGCGTTCTCGCCGATGCCACCGGTGAACACGATCGCATCCGCGCCACCGAGCACCGCGGCATACGCGCCGATGTACTTGCGGATCCGGTGGATGAACACGTCGACGGCGAGCCGCGCGCGCATGTCGCCGCTCTCCGAAGCGGTCTGGATGTCGCGGAAGTCGGCGCCGCGTCCCGACAAACCGGCGAGACCCGACTGGCGGTTCAGCAGCTCATCGATCTCGTCGAACGACATCCCGTCGCGAGCGAGCAGCAGCGGGATCGCGGGATCGAGATCGCCCGAGCGAGTCCCCATCACGAGCCCCTCCAGCGGCGTCATCCCCATCGAGGTCTCGACCGAAACTCCGCCCTCGATCGCCGCGACGCTCGCACCGCCGCCGAGGTGACAGGTCACGAGCTTGAGTCGCGAGAGATCGGTCCTCAAATGCTCGGCCGCCGACAGCGCCATGAACTGGTGGCTGGGGCCATGGAAGCCGTACCGGCGCACGCCGCGCTTGGTGTAGAGCTCGGTCGGCACCGCGTAGGTGAACGCGTGCGGCGGAAGCTGCGCATGGAACGCGGTATCGAACACCGCGACATGCGGCACGTCCGGAAACACCTCGCGCGCAGCGCGGATCCCGGCGGCGTTCGCCGGGTTGTGCAGCGGTGCGAACTTCGCGCACTCGTCGATCACGGCGAGCGCCTTGTCATCGATCCGGGTGGGCGCGATCAGCTGCTCGCCGCCGTGGACCACGCGATGCCCGACCGCGCCGAGCACTCCTGGATCCGGTAGTGGTCCTCCCGATCGGGTCAGGTGCTCGAGGATCGCGCGCAGCGCGGTGGCGACGCTTCTGCCATCGACCTTGACCTGACCGTCCTCGAAGATATGAACGGCATCGGGCGTGCCCATCCGCTCCGCGCGTCCCACCGCGAGGCGCGCCTCGGTGTCCATCTCGTAGAGGTTGTACTTGACGGAGGTGGAACCGACGTTGACGACCAGGACCTTCATGCGAACAGAATGCTAGCGGATCGGCTACGGTACCGTCGTGAGCGCCCCCGCCGATCAGCTACTCGATCTTGAGATCAAGCTCGCGTATCAGGAACGGCTGATCCGCGAGCTCGATGCCCACGTGCGCGAGCTCGGGGATCGTCTGGTTGCGACCGAGCGCGAGCTCGTCGAGATCAAGGAGACGATCCGTACCGGCGGCGAGCTGCCGCTCGGCGCGCAGACCGAGAAGCCGCCGCACTACTGAGCGGCCGCCGGTTTTATCTCGGCTCGCGTCTCCGATATCATCTGGTGCAACCGCGCCGCTGAACCGACCACTGCCTGATCGGTAAGCACTGGCGGCCGTGATATTCACCGCAGCCGCGCTTGCAAACATCGATGCCATCGCAGCATAACGGCGCGCTCTAGCAAGGGATCTCTTTACGAGCGTTGGGCTCGGTCTTGAGGTATCTTGTCAGACTACTTTCCTCACGAGGTCCTATGAATCGGAAAGCCACATTCGCAAAACGTCAGCGCGAATCGGATCTGAAAGATCACGCCCGCCAGAAGCAGGAGCGTAAAACCGCACGTCAAGCATCGCCACGGGCCACCAAGGGTCCGGAAATTGCCTGGGATGAAGCCCTGCCGCCGGCGACCACGGATGAGACTCAAGACAACCAGCCGTCGCTCGTTCCGACGGACGACTCTCCTTAACACTCGATCGCGGGTTGCTCCGGATCCCACAGTTCCGTGAGCACAATGTTGGAGGCCTCGATGACCTCCACGACGAACCAGCCGGCCTGCTCGAGGTCGGCGAACGTTCCCCGCAAGGTATCGCTCCACGTCCTCACCGACTGGAGCTCCTCGTCACTGGCCTTCCGGTAAGCCAGCGTTCCGAGCAGGCGCTGGAGGTTCACGTAGGTCTCCGTGACCTCGGCACCCCAGGGCTCGCGCGGCGGGCGCGGCAGGCCTTCGACCATGCAGTCGAGCACGATGTGCGCGACCTGCCCGCCGCGCGTCGCCCGGTGCTCTCTGGCCTCGGTGACCCGGCGCACCGGTCGCGTCGGCCGGAAGTCGTCATCCTCGTCGCGATCGTCGAACGGACCGACGACCACCGCGTGCTGCTGCTCGAGCTCCACGGCATCGAGAGACACCCGCCAGGCGTTCCCCGGCTCGTAGAGCATGAACGTCAGCGGGTTGATCTTGCCGTCATCACCGAGCACCTTGCAGCCGAGCGCACTGGCGAGCCGCGCACAGAACACGCTGCGATCCGCGGGCACCCTGCCATCGAGCTGGATCCGCGTCGCGAACTGACCGCCGCCGCGCGTGCGGTTCACCGTCACGGCTGCGTCGCGCGATGCCTCGGCCGCGATGCCATCGACCACGACCACGTCGTCACCGACCTCTCCATGCGCCTTGCCCACCGCCGCCGCGAGCACATCCGCAGCGGTCTCGTTCTCGATCCACAGCTCGGCCCACATCGAGCTCCCATCATGCCACGGATTCCCGCGGCAACGCTCCGGCATGATCGACGACGACCCCCCGTGCCCCGGCCTCGAGCAGCGCTCGGTGACGCGGCGGGATCGATCGCTTGGTCGCGCTGCCCAGCTCGACCGACACGTAGATCGTCTCGCAGTCGGCCAGGTGGCGCCGATCGGAGAACCGGTGGACCTCGGTCGCCGTCGCGTACGAGGTGGTGCCGATCCGCAGCGTACGGACGCGGAGCTCGAGCACCTCGTCGAACCGTGCCGACGCGCGCCACTCCATGACCTGCTTCACCAGCCGAACATCGAAGTCGGTAGCCACGGGATCGGCCGCGCCGAACAGCGCACGCGTGTACTCGCCGGCCGCGAGATCGACGTACTCACCCCACCGCGCGTTGAACACGATCCCTTGCGCGTCGCACTCGCCGTAGCGAACGCGAAGCAGGTAGCGGAACGGTTCGGTCACGGTGCGTAGCCCGGGGACAGCCGCTCGAGCTCGCGCAACAGCGCTGACCACGCCTCGTAGTCGTGATAGCCATTCACCGGCGAGTCCCACTCGGCTTCACGGACTCGGGCCCGCATGTCGGAGGTCATCATGGCCGCGAATGTAAGCGAGGCCGACGACCACAGCAGCAAGATATGCCGCCAGATCCCACGGATCGAACACGCTACCCAGCACCAGGCCACCGGACCAGAACAGCTGACCGAGCTCGATCGCCGTGGCCACCGCCATCGCCGACATCTCCGAGGTGCCCCCGGATGAATGGTCGTCCCGGGCCACGATAGAGCAGCACCGCGATGCCGAAGGCGATGCCCGCGGCATCGAGGATGGCGTCGCGGCGCTTCACGCTGGGATCAACGCGCGGACGGATCCCGTGATTCTTCCGCGAACGACTCGGCGATCATGCGCTCGGCGTCCTCGAGCTCCGTCGCGGCCCGCGCCCGCCGGTAGACCACGCCGAGTACCGCGAGCAGCGCGATCCCGATCAGCGACGCGATCAGCCACACCGCATGCGTGTAGTCCACGCTGTGGCCCGCCAGCCCATTCATCGCGCGAACACCGCGTCGACGCCGCCACTCCACCGCGTCAGCTCGCCGATGATCGGCGCCGCGAGCGCCACGAACTGCATGAGCGCTGCGCTGAACAGCGCGACCAGGATCACGACCGGGATCAGCGAAACCGTGCGCCCGGGCGCGTTGCCGACCTTGCGCTTCACCGCGCGCCCGAACAGCAAGGTGGCCGTGGCCAGCGAGACGAACACGGAGCCGAGCGCGAGTGGAACGCCGGCCTTCGAGCTCGTGTGGTAGTAGACCGCGACTAGCGGCGCGAGCGTCGCGAGCACGAGCGTGCCGCCGAACAACGAGGTCATGAACGCCGACACCAGGTCGATTGCCGCGAGCCGTGCATTCGCGAGCCGGAGCGCGACGAGGCCCGCGGGCAGCGCGGCGAGCGCCGACAGCAGGATCACCATCGGCACCTTGTAGGCATTGGCGATCGCGAGCTGTGCCGACGAGCTACCGACTGCGAGTCCCCACACCGAAGACAATACGAGCCCCGCGACCAGCGCAGCGATCGTCAGCGCGATCTGGTTCGCGCGGGTCAGCGGATGTGCGAGCTCCCCTCGACAGGTCAGCGTCATCAGGTTCGAGAGCTGCGAGCGTTGCGTGGTTGCTTCCATGGATCCTCCGCCCTCCCCTGCAGCAAGCAGCACACCACCCCACCGATGCCCGCGGGTGCCGGCGCCTGCCGAGCTCTCCCGGGTTTTGCGTCGTCGCGCAGCCACACTGTGGGACCCGCGGCACGAACCACGCACATCGGTCCGCGCGAAGAAAATCACGCCTCGACCGGCCGTTGACGGCTCCGCATCCCGGCTGCACGCTGGGGAGATGACGGAGCCGGGTCTGTTTCGGGATACCTACCGGGTGGCACAGGCGGTGGTGCGGGTCCTCGGCGATTCGACGAAGACTCACGAGATCCACCGCGTCGAGGAGATCACGGGCAGGCCGCGGTACCGTCGGTTACTCGCGGAGCTGCAAGCGACCCCGGAGGGACAGCGCCTGCTCGCCGAGCGCCCCGAGCTGTCGAGCGAGCATGTCGACTACGCCGCGCTCCGCAAGCTTCCACCCGATACGCTGGGCGGTGCGTATGTTCGTCACCTCGACGACAACCGCCTCACCGCCGACTACCAGGCCGCGGCCACCCGCCATGTCGACGATCCCGACCTGGCGTATCTCATGCGCCGGTTCCGGCAGACCCACGATGTCTGGCACGCGCTGCTCGGCCTCGGGATCACCGGGCACGAGGAGGTGATCATTCACTGGTTCTCCTACGGCCAGCTTCACCTCCCGGTATCGGCGCTGATCATGGTGTTCGGGACGATGAAGCACCTGGTCGCCGAGCGGCGCTGGGGAGCGCTGCGTCACTCGCTGCTCGAGGCGTATCGCGCGGGGCGTGATGCAACGCCGCTGCTCGGCGCGATCTGGGAGGATCAGTGGCAGACCTCCCTCGAGGACGTGCGCGCGCGGTATCAGCTGCACCCGCTGAAGCGCCGCTGGCTGTCGTGACGGGACGCGTCCTGATCCGCGAGATCGCGAACAGCTTCCCGCAGGCGCTGTCGAGGCACGCGCCGAGCTCGCCGATCGAGGTGTGGCTCGCCCGCCAGCAGCACGCCGCGTACCGCAGCGCATTCGCCGCGTCGGGATATCACGCGATCGTGGTTCCGGCGGACGAGGACTGCCCCGACTGCGTGTTCGTCGAGGACACCGCGGTGATCATCGGCGGCACCGCGCTGATCACGCGGCCCGGTGCTGCCTCACGACAGCCGGAGACGGAGCCGATCGCCAAGGCGCTCGCGCCGTACCTCGACCTCGTTCACATGCAATCGCCGGCCACGCTCGATGGGGGCGATGTGATGTGCGTCGGATCCCGGATCTACGTCGGCCGCTCCGCACGCACCAATGCCGCGGGGATCGCGACGCTCGCGCACACGTTCGGCCGGAAGGGCGTGGTCGCGATCGATCTGCCGCCCGGCGTGCTGCACCTCAAGTGCGTGGTGTCGCCGCTCGATGACGACACCATCCTGCTCGCCGATGGCAGCCTCGCGCACGAGCTGTTCGCCGGCCTCGAGATCGTGCGGGTGCCTCACGAGGAGACCTACGCCGCCAACGCGGTGGCGCTACGCGACCACGTGATCGTGGCCGAGGAGTATCCGCGCACGCTCGCGGCGCTCGATGCCGCCGGTCGCGCGGTGTGGGCGGTGCCGACGACGGAGGTCTGCAAGGCCGACGGCTCGCTGACCTGTCAGTCGCTGCGCTGGTGCTAGGGGGCACTACCCGCATGGTGAGTTTCGCGCGACCGGCGTGGAACCTACGCTGAGGTATGACCGCCACGCTGTCCCCCGTTGGATCGCGCGACCGCCCGATGCCGGTGACCACGACGGCGGTGATCGAACCGCGCGTCAAGGCTCGCCACTGCCCGCACTGCGGCGGTGAGTACCGGCTGCTCGACCACGAAGCGCCCGCCCCGGCGTTGCGCCGCGTCGATGTCATGTGCCGCCAGTGCAGCGCGCCGCGTTCGTTCTGGTTCCGCGTGCTGCGCACCGAGCTGAACTGACCTACCATGGCGGGGTGCGGCAACCCGCCTCGGCCGAGCAGCAGGTCGAAGCCTGGCTCGAGACGATCGATGCCAGTCGTGCCACCACGCTGCAGTCGATGCCGACCGCGACGATCGTGCCGGCGGGCCGCCGCGACGAGAGCGTGCGACGCGCCAACGCGTTCTTGAACCAGCTGGCGGCGCGCGGGATGCCGGTGGAGCTGCGCACCGGCAAGGTGATCGGCGAAGGCGGGATGGGAGTGGTGCGCGAGGCCGAGCAGGTCGCACTCGGCCGGGTGGTCGCGGTCAAGACGCTCAAGCCCGGTCGCGCCGACCAGGGCGCCGCCAGCGATCTGCTCCGCGAGGCGTGGATCACCGGTGCGCTCGAGCATCCGAACATCGTCCCGGTTCATCACCTGGAGATCGATGATGACCTGCGCCCGCTGCTGATCCTGAAGCGCGTGGATGGTGTCGAGTGGCATCAGCTGTTCGGCAACGCGGCGGAGGTCACGAACCGGTTCGGAGCCAGCGACCTGCTCGCGTGGAACCTCGGCATCCTGAACCAGGTGCTGAATGCGCTGCGGTTCGCGCACTCGCGCCGCGTGATCCATCGCGACCTCAAGCCGAGCAACGTGATGATCGGCCAGTTCGGCGAGGTCTATCTGCTCGACTGGGGCATCGCGGCGAGCCTCGACGAGGATCCCAGCGGTCGGTTCCCCCACATCTCGGAGAGTAGCGATCTCGCCGGCACGCCGTCCTACATGGCACCCGAGATGCTCGGCCGCGAGGACTCGCCGCCGATCTCCGAGCGCACCGATGTCTATCTCGCGGGTGCCGTGCTCTACGAGCTGATCACCGGGTATCCACCACACCGCGGTGCCAACGCCGTTGCGATCATCACGAGCGTGATCATGAGCACGCCGGTGCTCCCGCCCGACGCTCCGGCGGAGCTGGCGCAGATCTGCCTGCGCGCGATGCAGCCGGATCCGACCGATCGCTACGAAAGCGTCGAGGCGCTTCAGCATGCCGTGCAGCGCTACCTCGAGCATCGCGGATCGCTGCGGCTCGCGAGCGGTGCCAGTGCGCAGCTGGTCGAGCTGCTCACGCTCGCCGGGGCCGCTGTACCGGCGCAGCGCGAGGAGATCTATCGCCGCCTCGCGATCTGCCGGTTCGCGTTCCACGAGGCGCTCTCACTTTGGCGAGAGAACGACGAGGCGCGCGATGGTCTCGCACGGGCGACCACTGCAGTCGCCGAGTACGAGCTCGCGTGCGGAGATCCGCGCGCGGCGGTGACGCTGCTGAGCGAGCTCGCCGACAGGCCCGCAGTTCTCGCGAAGGCACAGCTCGCAGCCAACGCCGAGGCACAGCGCCAGCGTCAGCTCGAGCAGATCGGCCAGGACGCGGACCTCACGCTCGATGCGCGCACGCGGACGATCGTCTTCGTGCTCACCGGTGTGTTCGTGGTGCTCCCGCTACTCGCGGGCGTGCGGTCGGACATGGGACTGCGCAACCACGCGATGACGATCCTGTGGCCGTTCGGCTGCCTGCTCACGGTGTGGGCGCTGTGGCTGTGGGTCAGTCGATCACCGATGACCCGGATCAACCGCCGGGTGTTCGCCGCCGCCGCGCTGATCTTCCTCGCACAGACGCTGCTCGCCATCGGCTGCTGGCAGATGGGTCTGAACGTCGCGGACACCCAGACGCTCAACCTGTTCATGTGGGCGTCGTTGTGCGGGATGTTCGCCGTGCACACCGATCCGTGGATCGGCACGAGCAGCGTCGGCTACTTCATCGCGTTCCTGATCGGCACGCAGTTCCCGGAGTACCGGATGTTCTGCGTCAGCGGAGGCAATCTCTCGCTCGCCCTCACCGTGCTGTGGCGCTGGCATCCCGCGGCGCGCAGCGTGGAGCGACCCCGGTGAGCGGCAAGCGTCCGCGGACCGCGCGCCGCGAGGCCGAGCGCGCGATGAAGAAGCTCGTGCAGGACCGCGAGAAGCTGGCGCTGCTCTCCGCCGGCGGCTCGCGAGAGCGGCCGATCGAGATCACGTCCTCCGCGGTGATCGAGGTCCGCGTCGAGAACCTGCCGTGCCCGCAGTGCGGAGGTCAATACCGCGTCCGCGAGCACGAAGCCCCGGCGCCGGCGCTGCGCCGCGTGGATGTCACATGCCGGCAGTGCGGCACCCCGCGCTCGCTGTGGTTCCGGATCGTGCCTGACGATCCGAACTGACTCAGACAGGCGAGACGTGCGCCGCCATCTCCGGCAGTGCCCCGTGCAGGTAGTCGCCCCCGAACGATGCCTCCGGCACGGCTACCGCGGACTCGAGCAGACCGAGGTCGCGGACGCCATCCTTGCCGCCATACCGCTCGATCTGATCGCTGTGAAGCGCCAGCCCCTCGTCGACGCCGAGAAACCGACGGTCACTCCGCGAGCTTACGGAAGGCTCCGGCAAACCTGGCGTGCATCAGCTCCTGACCGCGTCGAAATTTCTGGACGTTCTCGTCGAGAGCGGGATTGGTGGCATCGGTCAGGGACTTGCCGAGCTGCACCGCGAGCTCGTCGTCAGGGTGTTTCCGGTCCCTGGTCACGTCAGAACTCGATCACGGTGCGAATCGAGGTGCCCTCATGCATCAGGTCGAACGCCTCGTTGATCCGCTCGAGCGGGAGCTTGTGAGTGATCAGGCGATCGATCTCGATCTTGCCATCCATGTACCAGTCGACGATCCGCGGCACGTCGGTGCGGCCGCGCGCGCCGCCGAACGCGGTGCCCTTCCAGACCCGGCCGGTGACCAGCTGGAACGGACGCGTGGCGATCTCCTGGCCCGCGCCGGCGACGCCGATGATCACGCTGACGCCCCAGCCGCGGTGGCAGCACTCGAGCGCCTGGCGCATCAGCGTGGTGTTGCCGACGCACTCGAACGAGTAGTCCGCGCCGCCGCCGGTGAGCTCGACGATGTGCGCGACCACATCGCCCTTGATCTCGGTGGGATTCACGAAGTGCGTCATCCCGAACGAGCGGCCGAGCGCCTCGCGCGCGGGATTGATGTCGACGCCGATAATCTTGTCGGCGCCGACGAGCTTCGCGCCTTGCACGACGTTGAGCCCGATGCCGCCGAGGCCGAACACCACGACGTTGGCGCCGGCCTCGACCTTTGCGGAGTAGAGCACGGCGCCGATGCCGGTGGTGACACCGCAGCCGATGTAGCAGATCTTGTCGAACGGAGCGTCCGCGCGGACCTTCGCGAGCGCGATCTCGGGGAGCACCGTGTGGTTCGCGAACGTCGAGCAGCCCATGTAGTGATGGATCGGCTTGCCCTTGATCGAGAACCGGC
Source organism: Myxococcales bacterium (assembly GCA_043753855.1). GTDB lineage: Bacteria > Myxococcota_A > Polyangia > Haliangiales > Haliangiaceae > JABFXX01. The sequence continues at coordinate 29,979 of JAYUVX010000470.1, forward strand.
TGGTGCCATCAGGCATCATGCCCTTGCCCTGCGTCGCGCGGATCGCGGTGCACAGGTTGGTCTTGCGCGAGAGGCACGACTTGCAGGTGCGACACTCGGGCGTGTAGAGCGGGATCACGTGATCGCCCGGCTTCAGCGAGGTCACGCAGGGACCGACCTCGCGCACGATGCCCGCGCCCTCGTGACCGAAGATCACCGGGAACAGGCCCTCGGGATCGCCGCCCGAGCGGGTGAACTCGTCGGTGTGGCAGACGCCGGTCGCCTTGATCTCGACGAGCACCTCCCCTGCGCGCGGGCCTTCGAGTTCGACCTCCTCGATCACGAGCGGGTCACCTGCCTTGTATGCAACGGCTGCGCGCGTCTTCATGGGCCCGCAGCGTAGCGGATCGTGCGCTACGCGAGAAACGCCGTGAGATCGAATCCGTCGATCTCCTCGCGACCCTCGAGCCCGGCAGAGCTGCGGAACCGCCGCGCCTTCCCACACTCGACACACAACCGGATGTCACTGCCGCCGGAGCGTCCCGCGATCACGTAGGTGAGCACCGTTTGCTTGGCGGTGCAGTCGGGGCAATCGTGGAGGAACAGATCGTCGCGACGCCAGCCGCGCTTGCGGAGCTTGTACTCGTAGGTGTCGAGCTCGTTCTGCGTCAGGGCCACGTCCCAGCGTACACTACCGGCGTGGATCCCGCCGTCGAGCGCCTGACGCAGCTGACCCGCGGTCGACGGATCGTCGTGCTGACGGGTGCCGGATGCTCGACGGAGTCAGGGATCCCGGACTACCGCGGCGTCGACACGCCTCCGCGCGTGCGTCCACCGATCCAGCACCGCGAGTTCATCGACAGGCCCGAGATGCGCCGTCGCTACTGGGCGCGCTCGACGCTCGGCTGGCCGCGGCTCGCCGAGGCGAAGCCGAACCCGGCGCATCACGCGCTGGTCGCACTCGAGAGCGCCGGCGTGGTCGCCGGCCTGATCACCCAGAACGTGGATGGTCTGCATCAGGTAGCCGGGAGTCGGAACGTGGTCGAGCTGCACGGAGCGATCAGCCGCGTGCGCTGCCTCGCGTGTGGCGAGCGCACCTCGCGCGCCGCGCTGCAGGAGCGACTCGAGGTCAGCAACCCGAGCTGGTTGTCGCGCGCGCATGCGGTGGCGATCGCGCCCGATGGCGATGCCGAGCTGCCGGATGCGCTGGTCCGAGACTTCGAGGTCGTCGCGTGCGCGACCTGCGACGGCGTGGTGATGCCCGATGTCGTGTTCTTCGGCGGAAACGTGCCACGCGAGACGCTCGATGCGGCGTGGGCGGCGTTCGATCGCGGCGAGCTGCTGCTGGTGGTGGGTTCGTCGCTCACCGTGTTCTCGGGCTACCGGTTCGTGCGCCGCGCCGCCGAGCGCGCCGTGCCGGTCGCGATCCTCAATCGCGGTCCCACCCGCGGGGATGACTACGCGGTGATTCGCGTCGATGCCCGCGCCGGAGACGTATTGCCTGCCCTCGCCCGCGCCCTGGCCTGATACCATGGCCGCTGCATGCGGCGAATCGGATTGCTGCTCGTCCTGCTCGCCGCGTGCGACGAGGATGGGATCGACCCGGGTCCAGACGCGGGTCTCGACGCGGCAGGCAACCCCACGGCGGCTCAGCTGCTCGGCGCGATCACGACGTGCAACGTGATCGGTGGCAAGTACGCGATGAACAGCGGCGGCACACCCATCGTCAACATCTGCGGCCTCACCGGCGCGGTGTATTGGAAGGCGGATCTCGACGTCGACTGCGACGGCAAGCTGACCGCCAAGTGCAACCTGATGACCGATCCGGACTACATGAGTCAGACCGCGGCGAGCGACTCGCACGGCCTGCCGCTCGATGCCGCCGCGCTGCCGTACGTGGTGGTTCCCGGGGTCAGCGCGCGATGGAGCTACCGTGCGGCGGGTCTCGCGATGGGCTCGGTGGTGGCGGTGGTCTACGGCGACCACCTGGAGTACGGCGTGCTCGGTGATGTCGGCCCGGTGGCGGTGATCGGCGAGGCGTCGTATCGAATGGCGGAGCTGTTGACCATCAATCCCGATCCGCACACCGGCGGGACGGCCGCCGAGGTCGCGTATATCGCGTTTAACGGCGTGGGCGCCGAGGTCGGCGTCATCGAGGATCACGCCATGGCGGTCGCGATCGGGGTTGCCCACGCGAAGACCCTGCTAGGTCAGTAGCCTCGCTACTCGAGTAGCCAGCTCGCGCTCGCGCAAGTGGCTCGATCCACGCGCGCTCCGGTCGTGGGCGCATGGCGCACCACTTGCTCGACAGGGACGCACCAATGCGCTCTCCCATGATCCTGGCTGTCCTCGCGTCCCTCGCCGCTACCAGCGTCTCGTGCGTCGACGACGAGTCGGCGGAGGAGTCGGAGATGTTCGAACAGGCCCACGACGAGGGCCTGCAGCCCGGCAAGGAGGATGGGACCGACTGCTCCGGTGTTCGTGTCCCCGACCGCAGTGGCTTCAACAAGCGGATCGCGCTGACCTTCGACGATGGTCCGAACCCGGCGACCACGCCGAAAGTGATCTCGGTGCTGAAGGCGCACCACGCGCCGGCGACGTTCTTCAACAACGGCGTGCGCTACGCCGTGGCCGGCGCCAAGGAGCTCGCGGCTCAGATCGCAGCGGATCCCGACTACATCCTGGCGAATCACACGCAGCACCACCTGAACCTCGCGCTGGAGACCGCGGCCAAGGTCGCCTCCGAGATCGACGCCACCGACGCGCTGATCCGCGCCGCGGGCGAGACCCCGAAGTACCTGCGGTTCCCGTTCGGAAGCTCGACCTGCGCGACCATGAAGCAAGCGCGCGACCGTGGCTACCTGGTCACCGGCTGGCACATCGACAGCGCGGACTGGTGCTACGCGGCCGGCGGTGGCGTGTGCAAGAAGTCGACGTTCAAGTACGTCCCCGACGAGCTGCGCAGCGACATGAAGGCGTACGTGCTCTCCCAGGTCCGCTCGAACAACGGCGGCATCATCCTGTTCCACGACATCCACGCGTCGACCGCGGATCACCTCGACGCGATCCTGGCCGCGCTCGAGCAGGAGGGGTACACGTTCGTGCGGCTCGACAACACGAGCGCGTTCCCGCGGCTGAACGGCGTGACCCCGGCCCCCTCGCCGTTCATCGGCACGGCGTGCACCAACGATCCACAGTGCGCGTTCACCGGCGGCCGCTGCCACGCCGCTGGCTTCTGCACGCAGTCGTGCGCCGGTGGGTGCCCCGACCAGGCAGGCTCCGCTTCGACGTTCTGCATCGCCGACCCGCTCACCGCGTCGGCAGTCACCGGCATCTGCCTCAGCAAGGCCGCGACCCAGAACAACCAGTGCGTCTCGCTCGCCCAGACGGTCAAGAAGGACGCGCCGCGGTTCGTTGGATCGAGCGGAGCCGCCGCCGCGACCGCCACGGTGTGCTCGCCGCGCTGATAGGCTTCGCCAATGTCTGACCTCGCTCGACGGTTCGCCGACGCCCAGGCACGGATCAAGCCGGTCAGCGTTGGCACCGATGTGATGCTCGCGCTGTACGCGCTGTACAAGCAGGCCACCGCCGGCGATGCCACCGGTGACCGCCCCGGCATGCTCGATGTTCGCGGTCGCGCGAAGTACGACGCGTGGGCCAAGCACAGAGGACTCACCAGGGACGTTGCGATGGAGCAGTACATCGCGCTGGTTGGAGACCACGCCGCATGAAACCCGCAGCATGGCGGCTGGATGGCAAGACCGCGCTGGTCACCGGAGGTAGCAAGGGCATCGGCCGGGCCGTGGTCGACGCGCTGGTCTCGTTCGGTGCGCGCGTGGTCGTGGTGGCGCGTAGTCAGGCGGGACTCGACGAGACGATCGGCGCGCATCCCGGTGTGGTCACCGGCGTCGCCGCGGATGTCACCCGCGCGGCGGACCGAGCGCGGATCGTCGCCGCCACGCCGGCAAAGCTCGACGTGCTCGTGCACAACGCGGGCGGCAACATCCGCAAGCCGCTGAGCGAGTACACCGACGAGATGCTCGCGCAGATCGTCGAGCTCAACTTGCTCGCGCCGCTGTCACTCTCGCGCGAGCTCCACGGCCGACTGGTCGCGGCAGGCGCCGCCAGCGTGATCCATGTCGGATCGGTGGCCGGCTTCGTCGCCCTGCCGACCGGCGTTGCCTACGGCGCTGCGAAGGCGGGCCTGGCCCAGGCCACGCGCACGCTTGCGCTCGAGTGGGCGCGCGCGAACATCCGGGTCAACACCGTGGCGCCCTGGTACACGCGGACCGAGCTGGTCGCTCCGGTGCTCGGAGATCCGCAGAAGCTCGGCGCGATCCTCGCGCGCACGCCGCTTTCCCGGGTGGCAGAGCCCGACGAGGTCGCGGCCGCGATCGTGTTCCTCGCGTTGCCGGCGGCGTCGTACATCACGGGCCAGTGCCTCGCCGTCGACGGAGGGATGTCGATCCAGGGTCTCTAACGGACGTTCGCCGAGAACCACGGCGAGAGGTGCGCGCTCATCCGGCGGATCTCGTCGAGCGTGCAGCCGAGCGCGGTGGCGTAGCGCACGATCTGCTGCGCTTCTTCCTCGGACACGTGGCCCTTCGCGAGCACCACCGCGATCGCGTCGACGACGATCAGCTGCGCGAGCTCACCGGGATGCAGGCCACCACTGCCGCGAAACGGCTCGCTCGCATCGCGCAGCGCATTCGCCAGCGTCTCGGGATCGAGCGGCTCGGTGAGCAGCAGATCAACGAGGTTCGCTGGCTGCCCGGAGCGGAGCTCGATCTTCTCCTGAAGCCGCGCGCCTTCCTCGAGCGCGATCTCGCCATCCGCGCGCGCGATCGCGACGAGCGCCCTGGCATACAGATCCGCGACGCTCTGATCGAGGATCCGTCGATCAGCGGCCACGGAAGCTTCCCGGCCGCCGCTCGACGAACGCGCGCAGACCTTCCTGCACGTCCTCGCTTGCCATCAGCGGCTGGAGATCCAGAAGCAGCCGCGCGGCCGCCTGTCCCTCGGCTTCGGCGAGGGACAGGCGCGACGAGGCGAGCGTCGCGTAGACGCCGAGCGGAGCCTGCGCGGAGATCTGCGTGGCGAGCGCGGTGGCGCGAGCGAGCTGCTCGCCGGGCTCGACGACCTCCTGCACGAGACCGATCCGCAGCGCCTCGGCGGCATCGAACTCGTCACCCGTGAGCAGCCAGCGCATCGCGTTCGCCCAGCCAACCTCGCGCGGGAACCGCAGCGTCGCACCGCCGACCGGATAGATCCCGCGCTTGATCTCGATCTGCCCGAACCGCGTGGAGCTCGCCGCGATTCGCAGGTCGGCCGCCAGCATGAGCTCGATGCCGATCGTGAGGCAGATGCCCTGCACGGCGCACACGATTGGTTTGTGAAGCTGAGGGCCGGTCAACCCCAGTGGATCGATGCCACCGTCGGGAATCGGGAACGCTCCGGCCTGGAACACGCTGGTCCACTGCACGAGGTCCAGCCCGCCGGTGAAGTGGTCTCCGGCGGCGTGGAGCACGCCGACGCGCAGCTCGGGATCGCGCGCGAGCTCGCCATAGGCGAGGCAGAGCTCGTTCCACAGCGGTAGATCGAACGCATTGCGCTTGGCCGCGCGGTCGAGACCGATCAGGAGGACGTGGCCGCGGCGTTCGATGCTGACTTTTCCTACGGTCATGAGCGGCGCGAACGTACCGCGGTGGCTCGTCGAGTGGCCAGGTCCAAGGTCCGCACTGGGAACGAAAGGCCTGGACACCGCCGTACCCACGCCATGCGCAAGTTGGTGTTTGCACATCACGAGCATGGTGGCCGCACGTTTGCTTGGTGGAGCCGCATGCGCCTGTTCTGGATTTCCCTCGCGACCTTGCTCACCGGAGCCTGCACCACCGAGATCACCGAGCCCGAGGGTCCGGGGATCGACGCGTACATTGCCTCGCTGCCGTACCTCCCGGTCGCCGCACCGCAGGTCGATCAAGGTCAGCGCTCCGCCGAGGCGCGCGAGGGCGACTACTCGTGCACGCGGCAGAACCTGAAGGAGACCCGCCAGTACGATCGGATCGTCGCGTACGCCGCGAACTCCGACTCGATGTTCCCGGGCGCGATCATCAGCGCCGATAGCGTACTCACCGGGCTGTTCACCCAGCAGGTGCTCGACCGCGCGCCCGAGACCATCTCGGTCAGCCTCGAGAACCTCGGTGGCAAGAAGAGCGCGGTGATCGAGCGCCCGACCTTGTCCTCGTACCGCGAAGCGCTGACCGGCGTGCTCCAGCAGGAGATCACCGGGTCGACACCCGCCAACCTTGCCTCGGAGATCGAGGAGGTTCACTCCAAGGAGCAGCTCGACATGGCGCTCGGCGTCCAGGCGAGCTGGGGCCTCGGCGTGGCGAGCCTGAAGACCAGCTTCGACTGGTCCAAGCAGGAGACCCGCTCGCGCTACGTCGTGAAGTATACGCAGGCGTACTACACGGTGGATCTCGATGCACCGCAATCGCCGAGCGCGCTGCTCGCTCCGACGGTGCAGCTCTCCGACGTCCAGGCCAAGATGGATGAGACCCGCCCGCCGGTCTACGTGTCGTCGGTGACCTACGGCCGGATGGTGCTGTTCACGTTCGAGTCCGAGTACTCCGCGCAGGAGATGGGCGCGGCCCTCGAGTTCGCGTACTCCGGCGGCGTCGACGTGAAGGGTGATGTCTCGGTCACCTACAAGGACATGATCTCGAAGTCGAAGATCACCGCGTTCATCCTCGGTGGCGATGCCGGCAACGCCGTCAAGACCATCGACAGCTACGAGGCGCTGATCGGCTTCATCAAGAGCGGCGGCAACTACTCGCGCGAGTCTCCCGGCGCACCGATCGCGTACAAGCTGAACTACCTGAAGGACAACTCGCCGGCGCGGATGTCGTTCACCACCGACTACGAGGTCAAGGACTGCGTCCGCGTCTCGCAGAAGGTGCGCGTCACGCTCAACGCGATCGCGGTCGACGATGCCGGTGGCGATGCCGGCTCCGACCTCGAGCTCTATGGCCGGATCTGGATCGAGAGCTCCGCCGGCGGCTCCGCCGTGATGTTCGACAAGAACCGCGACAACTACGTGGGCGTCCGCGAGGGCCAGCAGTTCGGCGCCGGCGCGCCGCTCGCCGAGGCCGTGATCGACGTCGCCCCCAGGGCCGGGCAGACCATCCGGCTGCACGCGAACCTGCGGGACGTCGATGACTTCCTCAACCCCGACGACGACCTCGGGAACGAGCTGGTGTCCAATCCGTTCGAGACCGGGTGGCGCAAGGAGGCTACCGTCACCCTCACCGGAGACAGCGCCCGGATCCGCGTGGTGTTCTCGCTCTCCCCGATCTGACATGCTCGGCGGCCGATGCGTCTCCTCCTCTTGATCCTGATCGCTGCGTGCGCGAGCACACCGGTAGTGCGACGCTTCGGCCCGATGGACACCACCGCCGTGACCGCCGTGATCGAGCGTCAGGCCGCCGCGTGGAATCGCGGTGACCTTGCGGGCTTCATGGACAGCTACGCGAAGATCGACAACCTCGTGTTCACGTCAGGCGGCCACGTCCGCAAGGGCTGGCAGGACGCGTTCGATCACTACAAGGCGAAGTACGGCATCGACGCCAAGGCGATGGGACACCTGGTGTTCGGCATCACCCAGATCGACCCGGTCGGCGCCGTTGCCGCGGTGGTGCTCGGGACCTGGACCCTGACCGCGAGCGAGCACCCCGGGAGCGGCGTGTTCTCGCTGGTGTTCGAGCGCCGCCCGGAGGGCTGGCGGATCATCCACGACCACACGTCGCTCGCCACGCCCTGAAAATTTGCATGGTCCGCCCGGCGAGGCGATCCTCCCGGGAATGGACAAGCGCACGCTCGTCGACCAGCTGGTCAATCAGCTCCAGTCCTCCGCCCGGGCCGCGCTCGCCGCGCGGGATGCCGCCGCCGCCGAGGCGCGAGAGGGCGCCACGCCCGACGAGAAGCGCGAGGATGCCCGGGCCGCGCATCAGCTCCACAGCTTCGGCCGCGCCTCGCAGGGCCGTGCACAGCAGGCACTCGCCGATGCCGACACGCTCGCGACGTTCCGGCCCGGCAAGCTCTCCGGACGGATCGCGCTGGGTGCGATCGTCGAGATCGAGGACGCCGAGTCGGGTGAGGGCCGCACGTTCTTCCTCGCACCCGTCGGCGCGGGCGTGACGCTGACCGGGCCGGGCGGCGATGGGCACCTGTCGGTGGTGACGCCGGTGTCGCCGATCGGCAAGGCGGTGATCGGCAAGCGCACCGGTGATGTCGTGGATGTCACCGTCGACGGTGACATTCACGAGTGGCAGATCACCTACGTGGAGTAGCGGGACCCGCGCACACCGGGCAGCCCTCGGCGAGCAGGCTCCAGTCGCACGCGTCGCACAGGATCTGGACGACGTGGAAGCCGGGCTCGCCAAACCGCGCGATCGGCGTGGGCGCGGTGTTCTGACCGGCGCCGGTGCGCACGCGCGCAGGTGCAGACGCGGTCACCGTGAGCGCGGCGATCTTGCACTTCGGACACATTCTCGGGACGCTCAACCTCGACGAGGTGGCGAGCGCCTCGGCGAGACCCTCCGGGCGATCGCAGCGGGGACAGGCATCGGTGGCGTGCGCATCCGTGCCGCAGCCCAGGCAGCGGATCCGGTAGACGCCGGAGACGAACGTCGCCTCGTCGTGGATCCAGCGACCATCGGCGTTCGGCTCCGACAGCATCACGGCGATCTCGCGCGTGATGTAGCTCGAGACCTCGAAGGCCTTACGATCGCAGTTCGCACAGCCGGAGATCTTCTCGCCAAACGTCTTGTCGTCGAGCTGCCCCATCAGCGGGCCATGCTAGTCGAACGCCCACGAGACGCCAGGGCTCCTGCCGCGGACCTCACGGTGGGCTGCACTTCACGCGTCGACGAACGCATCGAATACGGTGATCGCCGCGATCGAAGAACAACCCTCGCAACCTTCGCACCAGTGTACTCGACCTCGCCGGCGCCGGTGAGGTGCCACCATGTCCTGCTCGCACTCGTAGCAGCGCGCCGTGGTGGTGCGGTGCTGTAGCGCGCCTGCCGCGTGCAGCCGGCCGAGCCCCTCGGTGGCCAGCACCCGACCTCGAGATCCGGATCGCGAGACGCAGCGAGCAGCACCGGTGGATCGGCATCGCGATCTCGGCCGACCTCGCGCACGGCCGCGCGGCGGATCTTCGGATCGGAGGCCGAGAGATCCGCGACCAGCTCACGCGCTGACTCGGCGCGATGCGGGGCGAGGGTCGGAGGCGCGGAGCGCGGGATCACGGCCGACGCGGCGCGAGGTGATGTTGAGGTAGCGCCCGTCGGTGAACGAGGTATCGTGCCCGATGCTGTCGGGACCCACTGCGATGCCGGTGACACCTGCTGCGTGGATCGACCCGGGTCGGTCCGGATCGCGGGGCGTGCTGGCAGCTCCGGTGCCCGGAAGTTGTGTATATGGTTGCGATTCCATACTGTTCAAATGACCAGTATGCAACCGGACCCGTTCGCGTCGCTCAATCGATCTCAGCGCGAAGCGGTAACGGCCGGAAGCGACGCTCCGCTGCTGATCATCGCCGGTGCCGGGACCGGCAAGACCACCACCCTCGCGCATCGGATCGCCAAGCTCGTGCTCGATGGCGCCGACCCGCGCCGGATCTTGCTGCTGACCTTCAGCCGGCGGGCCGCGCAGGAGATGATCCGCCGGGCGCAGCGGGTGGCGCCCGGGCCCCACCTGCCGTGGGCGGGGACGTTCCATGCGGTCGGCAGCCGGCTGCTGCGGCTGCACGCGCATGCACTCGGCCTCGACCCGGCGTTCACCGTGCTCGATCGCGGGGACGCGGCGGACTTGATGGACCTCGTGCGCGCGGATGGGAGCTTTGCCAAGGGAACCGACAAGCGGTTCCCGCGCTAGGACACCTGCCTCGCGATCTATTCGCGCACGGTGAATGCGCGCACCACGCTCGAGGCGGTGCTCGCCGAGGCGTATCCATGGTGCCGCGAGCACGCGGTGGCGCTGCGGGCGCTGTTCGGTGCGTATGTCGAGCGCAAGCTCGAGCGCCACCTGCTCGACTACGACGACCTGCTGCTGTGGTGGTGGCACGCGATGGCCGCACCGGAGATCGCCAGCAATGTGCGCGCCCGGTTCGATCACGTGCTGGTCGACGAGTATCAGGACATCAACGCATTGCAGGCCGAGATCCTGATCAACCTCGCGCCGAGCGGCCGCGGCGTCACGGCGGTGGGCGATGACGCGCAGGCGATCTATTCGTTCCGCGCAGCGACCGTGCATAACATCCTCGAGTTTCCCGGCAAGTTCGAGGTGCCCGCACGGCTGGTCGCGCTCGAGGAGAACTACCGGTCCACCGTGCCGATCGTCGCCGCGGCGAACGCGGTGATCGAGCGCGCCAAGCAGCGTCACGCCAAGACGTTGTGGTCGAGCCGGACCTCGCAGGAGCGGCCCACGCTCGCGCTGGTCGAGGACGAGCTCGGAGAGGTCGACTACGTGGTCGAACAGGTGCTCGCGTACCGCGAGGCGGGGCTGGCGCTGCGCGATCAGGCGGTGCTGGTGCGGGCCGCACATCACTCCGATCTACTCGAGCTCGAGCTCGGTCGCCGGCGGATCCCGTACGTGAAGTATGGGGGGCTCAAGTTCCTCGAGGCCGGTCACGTGAAGGATCTGATGGCGTTCCTGCGCTGGGCGGAGAATCCGATCGATCCGATCGATCCGATCGCCGGGTTTCGCGTGGTCCAGCTGCTTCCGGGCGTGGGACCCGCGTTCGCGCGGCGCGCGGTCGATGCGATCACCAGCGTCGCGCCGCCGTCGCTGCTCGCCCTCGCGAATATCAAACCTCCTGCAGCCGCGCGTGAGCTATGGCCGGCGCTGTGCGCCCTGATGACCGAGCTCGCCGCGGCGGCGGCGGCGTGGGCCGGCCAGCTCGAGAAGATCCGCAGGTTCTACGAGCCGTTGCTCGTCGAGCGATATGATGCGGCGGAGGCGCATCAGGTCGAGGAGGAGCGGCGACTACTCTACGTCGCGATGACGAGAGCCCGGTGGTTCATTGGTTGCGTCGCGACGTGGTCCGCTGGACCAGGTGGATGATCACCAGCAGCACGACGGCTCCGATGAAGGCCACGAAGATGGTTCCTGCGATGCCCTGGAACGGGACCGACCAGCCGGCCGACCGGAACAGGTAGCCACCGACGAACGCGCCGACGATGCCGACGACGATGTCGCCGACGATTCCGTAACCTGTGCCGCCGACGATCAGCGAGGCGAGCACACCGGCAACGAGTCCAACAATCAGCCAGGTCAAAATGTCCATGAGTGCAGGTACAGCATCGGGCGTGCCAGTCTCAGCACGCTTCGCAGCTGCGAGCACCGCGTCATGACGAGCATAATCGCCCGATCGAGCGTGTGCGTGCGGGCGATTCTCCCCCCGGGCAGTTTTCGGCCCGTGCGTGACGCCGGCCACGTGTTTGCATCTCCGAATGATCATGATGACGCCCAGCGCGATCAACCCCACCGAGGTCCCAGCGCCGATCGAGGATCCGCCGCCGGGTGACGTTCCGCCGCAGCAGCCGCCGCCGGAGCGTGACCCGCCGAGCCCGGAGCCACCACGGTACGATCCGCCGGTGGAGCCGTCCGCTCCCGGCGACCCGCAACCGCCAGGCATTGACGATCCGCCCGCCAGCCCCGACCAGGCGCCAAATATCATCGCGCAAGTAGCGCGATAGAGTACGGCATGCGAAAGCTCGCGTTCGCGCTGCTGCTGATCGCGCTCTCGACCCCCAAGGCTCGTGCCGAGGGCTTCGGGATCGGATTCTTCCTTGGCAAACCCACAGGCCTCGACCTCAAGGTCGACCTGCAGCGCCGGTCCGCCCTCGACATCGTGCTCGGCCTTTACACGTTTCGCGAGCGCGGTGGACCGACGTACGCGCACCTGACCTATCTCGTCACGCCGTTCATCGGTCAGGGCCAGTCAGTACGCGTGCCACTGCGGCTCGGCATCGGTGGCGCGGTGTACGGGAACAGTAATGACGTGAACCTCGGCGTGCGCGTTCCGCTCGAGGTGGGCCTGCTGTTCCGCAGGACGCCGCTCGAGATCTACGGCGAGATCGCGCTGCTCCTCACCCTGCTCGATGACAACGACAACTTCGACCGGCTCGACGTGCAGGGCGGCGGCGGCCTGCGGTTCTATTTCTGATCGTGGCTACGGGCAGCTCGTCATCCCGCTGATCCACGTCGAGACCAGCGAGCCGATCAGGAGATCGGGGACCAGCGATCCGAGCGCTGGCATTCCCGGGCGCTGGGTGACGAGCTGGTAGACGCGAGAATTCGCCGGGACTCCCGGCGTGATCGCGTCGCACAGCCGCGTGTCCGCGAGCGGCGTGGTGATCCGCAAATCCTTGATCGCGATGTGATCTGGATTGTGGCAGTGCGCGCAGTTCGCGGCCATGTAGCCCCGGGTGCGGCGCTCCACGGTCTGCGATGCATCATGGGGCGCTGGCAGCGGTGCGATCGTCGAGGTCGGGCCCACACCAAGGTGGACGAGCGTCGGGAGCTGCTCGGCGATCACACCATCGTAGTCGTACCAGCGCTGCAGCTGCTCGGGGCGCAGGCCGAGCAACGGGCCGAACGAGCTCTCGTGACAGCTCAGGCACTGGCTGCGACTCGGGTAGTAGTGCGTGTACGAACCACCGGTATCGAGCGGCCAGCTCGCGATGACCTGACCATCGGTCAACAGATCCGCATCGCTGCCGTCCGCGCGCCAGCGATACGAGAACCCCATCCAGCCGCCCGACGCGTGCACCAGGAACCGGGTCTCGACCGCGCGGCGGGTCGCCGGGCTTCCCGGCGTGGTCTCGAGCGCGAACTCCTTGATGATCACGGTGCCGATCGGTGCGTCCCACGCGCCCGTCGACGACACGGTCATCCCCGCGCCATCGGGCAGCGCGATCCACCGGCGCTTCTTCACGCCATCGGTCCATAGCTCGGAGATCAGGTCGTAGGGAACCAGGCCGGGGTGCGGGGTGACCTTGCCGGGGGCAGCGAGCGAGAGGCAGCCGCTACCGAGCGCGGTGGCCGGTGGGTTCGCCGCGGAGAACGTGCAGCCAGCGATCGGCGCACGCGCCGGCCGGCCGAGTGCAGCGTCACGTGGTCCGTTGAAGCGCGCCAACCCGAGCGCACCGTCGGCGGTGAACGCGACTGCCGGGGCGTGACCGGCAGCAAGGGCGAGCTGCGGCCGGCTGGGTTGTTCCGTGCTCGCGAGCCAGCTCCTGCCACCGAGGATCGCCCATGCGCTGCCGGTCCAGGTCGCGGTCACGCCGCGCTGCACGCCCTCGATCGTCTCCTGCCATGCGATCAACGGTGCGCCACTCGCGTCGATCGCGATCGCGGGGGTCCGCGCATCACCGCCGGCATCGACATCGAGCACGCCGCCAAGTCGCGTCCATCCGGTGCCCGCCGCGATCGCCGCGTACACGCCGAGCGAGCCGCTCCACTGATCCCACGCGATCGCGAGCTGCTGATCGTGGGTCGCGAGACCCAGATGCATGGCGCCCGGAACCGGATCGAGTGCGGTCCAGGTGCCGGAGAACTGGAACACCCGGGCACCGCTGCCATCGATCCAGCCGACCACGCCGGGGGCGACCGCGAGCTCGCTGACCGCTGTGCACGGCAGGTCCCCACCGACGGACTCCCAGGTCCCCGTGGTCAGCGTGCGTACGGTGACGCTGCTACCGTGCACGACCGCCAGCACCGGCGACGCCGCGGATGCGAGGGCGACCTGCGTCCCCGCAGCGGGCGCGAGCAGGGGGATCCACGCGTTGCCCTCCCAGCCGAGCACGATGACCTGACCATCGTCGATGTACGCGAGCAGCGGGCGATCATCGGCATCGAGCGCGAGCGCGACCGCGGCGACATCTCCGGTGCCAAGCTCGGCGCCCAGCGCCACACCGGATGCGCGCTCGACCACGGCGCGCCGCGACCCGCTCGGACCGATGAGCCACGCGGCGATCGCCTCGCCGCTCCGGGTGACCGCGAGGGCGGGCGCGCCAGATGCGACGCCACGATTCAGGACCGGCGCGCTCCACGGCGCGATCGAGTACGCAACCGCCAGGTCATCGAGGCTCGCGTTTCCGGCGAGGTCGACCACATGGCCTGCGACCGCGATCTCGAGCTTGCCTACACCGCGCGTGGTCGGCACGAGCGAGACCACCAGCGAGTCCCGGTCGGTAGTCACGGTGGTCGCGACCGGCTCGCCACCGAGCGTGGCCGTCACCGTGAGCGCTGGCGCGACGACCGGTTCGTTGAAGGTGTATCGGATCGGCTCGTGGAGCCAGGCGCTGGAACCCGGAGGCGGCGAGATGCCGGTCAGGCGCGGTGCCTCGCCATCGTGCTCGCCGGACCCGCTGCCGGCATCGTCCCCGGTTGACGCATCATCAGATGGCGTCGAGCCCGATCCACCGCAGGCAGCGAGTAGGGCGACGAGAGCAAGGAGCCGAGGCATGACGGCCGGCTTCGCAAACGACGTGCCGAGCGCGCGCATGTGCGCAGGCGCACGCACCGTTGGCACATCGCTTGAACAACCCGCACGTGGAGGATGGCAATGCGTACCAAATCGATGGACGGCGGCAGCTCGGTCTCTGTGTGGGCTGACACGGACCTGCCTGATTGCGACAGCAGCCCCGAGCACGAGACCGATGTCTGCATCATCGGCGCGGGGATCGCCGGACTCACGACGGCCTTCGAGCTCGCGCGCCGCGGCGTCCGCCTCACGGTGCTCGACGACGGTCCGATTGGAGGCGGAGAGACGGGCCGAACCACGGCGCACCTCACCTCGGCCGTCGATGACCACTACTACAAGCTCGAGCAGCTGTTTGGAACCGGCGGCGCAAAGCTCGTAGCGGAGAGCCACTCGACGGCGATCAATTACATCGAGGCGATGGTCCATGCGCGGAACATCGATTGCGATTTCCGCCGCGTCGATGGCTATCTGATCCAGCCGCCCGACAAGCGCTCCGACGGTGACCGCACGCTGGAACGCGAGCTCGCCGCCGCGCAGCGCGCCGGTCTCGAGTGCGAGATGGTGAACAAGGCGCCGCTGCCGTTCGATACCGGTCCCGCACTGCGGTTCGCACGCCAGGCGGAGTTTCATCCGCTGAAGTACCTGCGCGGACTCGCCGAGGGCGTGCTCGAGATGGGCGCGAAGATCCACACCGGGGTCCGCGTGCTCTCGATCGAGCCAGGCCGTCCGCTTCGAATCCAACTCTCGCATGATCGCACGATGCTCGCGCGGGTGGCAATCGATGCGAGCAACGGTGCGTTCACGAGCCGGCTCCACCTGCCGCTGCGCCAGGCGGCGTATCGTAGCTACGTGGTCGCGTTCGAGGTCCCGAACGACCTGATCCCGCACGCGCTGTTCTGGGATACCCACGACCCGTACCATTACATCCGGGTCGCTCGCGGCCTCCACGGTGGCGAGGTGCTGATCGTCGGTGGCAACGATCACCGCGTCGGCCAGGGCGAGCCGCTCGAGCAGTGGGACGATCTCGAGCGCTGGACCCGGAACTGGATCCCGGCGGTCGGCCCGGTGGTGGAGCGCTGGTCGGGGCAGATTCTCGAGCCGGCTGATCGGCTCGCGCACATCGGGCCGAGCCCGGACCTCGAGCACGTCTACGTGGTCAGCGGCGACTCGGGCGACGGCCTCACCCACGGCACGATTGCAGGACTGATGATCCCCGAGATGATGCACGGCAAGCATCCGCGCTGGGCGCGGGTCTACGACCCCAAGCGGAGCCACCTGCACAGCGCGGGCACGCTGCTCAAAGAGGCAGTTCAGTCCTCCGCGCCGTACACGGACTGGCTGCGAGGCGGCGACGTACGCGACCTCGGGGACGTGCCGCGCGGGGAGGGCAAGATCATCCGGCGCGGTCTGCACCTGATCGCGGCGTATTGCGACGAGCGTGGGGAGCATCATCTGCGCTCCGCGACCTGCCCGCATCTGCGCGGAGCGGTGCACTGGAACAGCGCGGAGAAGACGTGGGACTGCCCGTGTCACGGCTCGCGCTTCGATCCGTATGGTCGCGTGCTCAACGGTCCCTCGGCGCACGACCTCTCTCCGCTCGAGCAACCCGTCGTTGATCGGAGCCCCGCGGTGACCGACGACGCACGCGAAGCTCCCGCTGCACCTGCGATCCTGAATCCGATCCAGCGCGATCGGTGACGCCCCGGGCGACCCGGCCCGAGGCGCGCATCACCGCGCGCCCAGGTCCACTCTCAAGAAGCTGGCGCTCACCGCCGTCGCCGTTGTCGCGTATCAGATGAAGGGCAGCAAGAACGCCCCGGTCGGGACGAAACCGCGCATGTCGAAGCTCGTCGAGGCGGAATCAGCCGGGAAGCCGACCGCAACGGAGCTGACCGCAACCGAGCTGACCGCAGCGGAGCCGATGGCAGCGGAGGCCCCGCACAAGGCGAGGACCAAGTCGAAGTCGAAGGCTTGCCGCGCCAAGGCGAAGGCTCGCGCCGCGAAGCTCTCAGCGTGAGCTCCTAGGCGAGCGGCGACGATGCCCAGCACGCGAGCAGATCCGCGGGACCATCGAACACGGCGATCGCGCCCGTGAGGTCCTGCACGCTCCAGCCGCCGGTGGTGGTGCCGATGATGTCGACACCCGCCGCGCGACACGCCATCACATCGTACTCGGTGTCCCCCATCATCACGGTGCGCGAGCGCTCCGCCGGAACCCGCGCGAGCGCGGCGTCGACGATCTCCGGCGACGGCTTCGACTCTTCGACGTCATCCGACGAGGTCTGGATCGGACACAGATCCAGGATATCGGCGAGCTCGAGCAGCGGCGTCAGCTCGTCGGCCTTCGCGGCACTCGCGATCGCGAAGTGATAGCCCTCGGCGCCGAGTCGGAGCACCAGCTCGCGTGCGCCGGTCAGCGGCTTGACCTTGGGCAGCCAGTGCTTGCGGAACAGCTCCGAGCGCTGCTCTCCGAGCTTTTGGTTCGCGCGCGTTCCGCGGGCCGGGCCACCAACCTGCTCGATTAGCAGGTCACCGCCCATGCCGATCATTCGGCGTACTCGCGCATACGGAACGTTCAGGTCGTGCTTCGCGAGCACCTCCGCCCACGCGTGCGCGTGAGCGTCGTTGCTGTCGACCAGCGTTCCATCCACATCGAGCAGCACCGCGGTGTATCTGCGCATGTGGATAGCTAGCCGTGCGCTACTTCTTAGTCCAGCGTGCGATCCAGCTCAGCACCTCGTCGTGCCACAGCTTGGAGTTTTTCGGCTTCAGCACCCAGTGGTTCTCGTCGGGGAAGTGGAGGAACCGCGACGGGATGCCCTTGCGTTGCAGCGCGGTGAACGTGCCAATGCCCTGCGTGTCGACCACGCGAAAATCCTTGCCGCCGTGAACGACGAGCGTCGGCGTCTTCCAGTTCTTCACGAAGTCCACCGGGTTGTGCTTGAGGTAGCCCTCGGGCTTCTCCCATGGCGTGCCGCCGTGCTCCCACTCCGGGAACCAGAGCTCCTCGGTGTCGAAGTACGCCATCCGCTCGTCGAGGTTGCCGTCGTGGCACACCAGCGCCTTGAATCGGTCGGTGTGGCCGTTGATCCAGTTGATCATGTAGCCGCCGTACGACGCACCTAGCGCAGCCGCGCGCGAGCCATCGAGCCACGGGAACTTCGCGAGCGCAGCATCGAGGCCGAGCATCAGGTCATCGTAGGGAGCGCCGCCCCAGTCGCCGTTGATCGCGTCGGTGAACGCCTGGCCGTAGCCGGTGGAGCCGTGGAAGTCGATGAACACGGTGCCGAACCCGGCGCCCGCGAATACCTCGGGGTTCCAGCGGTAGTGGAAGTGATCGCCGAAGCTTCCCTGCGGTCCACCGTGGATCAGGAATGCGACCGGCACCTTGCCGCCGGTGAAGCCCGCGGGCTTCATCGCGTACCCATAGACGGTGTCGCCCTTCGCGCCCTTGAACGAAAACTGCTCGTAACTGCCCCACGCGATGTTCTTGACCCGCTCGTCGTTGAGGTGCGTGAGCTGGCGCAGCTCGCTGCCATCGGGCTTCACGGAGAACAGCTCGCCGGGCTGGGTCAGCATGTCGCGCGTGAACACGATCCGGTTGCCGGCGATCCGCGGCGCGCCGGTGGTGCCCTTCTCAACAATCGTCTTGACGGTGCCGCTCGCGACCTCGATCGCGAACAGCGAGTGATTTCCGAGGTTGTCGCTGTCGGTGTAGATCGTCTTGCCGTCCGCGGACCATGTCACGTCGCCCACCGACCGGTCCCAGGCCTCGGTCACCACGCGTGCCCGGCGGCTGGCGAGTTCGATCACGCCGAGCCGCTGGCGATCCCCCTCGTATCCGGCCCGCTTCATCTGGGTGAGCGCGAGCGACTTGCCGTCGGGCGAGAAGGACGGACTGAAGTCGTAGCCCGGGCTCCCCGAGGTGAGGTCGACCGGCTTACTCCGCCCGTCTGATCCAACGAGGAACACGTCGGTGTTGGTCTGCCACGCGTTCTGCTTGCCGGAGACCCGCGCGACGAACGCGACCTGCTTGCCGTCGGGCGAGACGTCGATCTCCTCCATGCCGCCGAATGGATGCGTCGGCGAATCGGTGCCCTGCCCCGGCGTCAGATCCTTGGCCTCGGTGGGCTTCGCGGGATCCCACACGAACACGTGCGAGTACTTGCCGTCTTCCCACTGGTCCCAGTGGCGGAACAGCAGGCTGTCGTAGGCCTGCGCCTTGACCGGGGACTTGTCCTTGGCCTCGTCCTTCTTCACCGTCTCGGCGAGCGTCTTGGCGTCGGGATAGACATCGATCGCGACGATCATCCGGCGGCCGTCGGGGAACAGCGTGTAGCCGTTCAGATCGATCGGCAGCTTGGTGACCTGCTCTGCCTCGCCCCCCGCGACCGCGATCCGCCACACCTGCGACGTGCCGGAGCGCGCCGACAGGAAGTAGATGTACTTGCCGTCGGGCGACCACCGCGGATCGGTGTCGTTCTCGGGATGCGAGGTCAGCCGCCGCTGCCCGGAGCCATCCGCGCCTACCACCCACAGATCGAACCGGCCCCGGTTCGCCTCGATGTCGGTGTCGCGCACGGAGAACACGATCAGCTTCCCATCGGGGGAGACCTGCGGGTCCGCGACCCGTTGCATCGCCAGCATGTCTTCGATGGTGAGGCCTTTTGCAGCGACGGGCCCGGTGGCGAGAGCGACGCCGAACAGCGCGATAGCAAGCTTCATAGGCGGGCGACTATAGCGCCGGGCAGGGGCGATCCAGGGGTGGGCGACGGGCGTACTATGGGGAGGTGACGACGACGGGTGCGAAGGGGACGTCTTCCCTGGGGCCAGCGGCCCAGGAACGGATCCATCGCCACCAGCACGCCTCGGAGATCCTGCGGGCGCGCAGCGTGCTGGTCGCCGCGTGCACCTTGTGGGTGTTCTGCGGCGCCGTGCTCGACATCGCGACCCATGATCAGATCGGCACCGGCTCGCTCGGCTTCGTGCTCGCGATCCGGTTTGCGACGTCGGTGTTCCACATCGCGATGGTCGCCCCGCTGTTTCGCTCGCCGCTCCCCGACCCGAAGGTCGCGTTCGCGCTCGCGGCCTCGGTGTTCCCGGTGACCTCGCTGGCGCTGATGCTGATCGCCACCCATCAGGGAGGGCTGACCTCGCCGTACGTGACGGCGGTGTTCGTGATCGTCATGGGCCATACGATCTCGTGGCCGATGCCGTGGCAGCGCGGGGCGGTGTGGGCCGCACTGTCCTCGCTGATCTATCCGATCGGCCTCTTGATCGCGACCCGGTTCGACGATCGGATGGCGGCGCAGCTCCACGATGGAGCGAGCCTCGCGGTGTTCGGGATCTATGTCGGGGTCGTGGGTGCCGGTGCGATCGTCGCGGTGTGGGGTGGCCACGTCACGTGGTCGCTGCGGCAGAGCGTGTTCGAGAGCAGGAAGCTCGGCCGCTATCGCCTGCTCCGCCGGATCGGTCGGGGTGGGATGGGCGAGGTCTGGCGGGCCGAGGATCGCGCGCTGCGGCGGAGCGTCGCGCTGAAGATCCTGTCACCCGAGCACGGCCGCAAGCCATCACGCGTGGCGCGGTTCGAGCGCGAGATCCAGGCGACCGCCTCGATCTCGCATCCCAATGTCGTGCGGATCCACGACTGGGGCGTCACCGACGACGGCGTCTGGTACTACGCGATGGATCTGCTCGAAGGCGCTGACCTCGGCTCGGTGGTGAAGCACGCGGGACCGTTGCCACCGGCGCTCGCGATCGAGCTGTTCACCCCCGCGGCGCGCGGCCTCGCCGAGGCGCATCGGGTGGGCGTGGTGCACCGCGATCTCAAGCCGGGCAACATGTTCGTCGTCGCACCCGACCGCGAACCGCAGCGGCTCGAGCTGCTCGACTTCGGGATCGCGACGATCGGTGACGATGCCGAGCTCACGCAGGCCGGCGCGGTCATGGGCACGCCGGGCTTCATGGCTCCCGAGGTGCTCGCCGGGGCGCCGGGCAACATCCGCTCCGACATCTATGGCTTCGCCGCCGCGATCTACTTCTCGGTCACCGGATCCTCGCCGAAGGACGCGAACCACGCGCCGGTCTCCGAGCTGATCGCCGGCGTGCCCGGCGCTCTCGATGACGTGCTGGTCCGCGCGCTTGATTCCGATCCGTCGCGCAGGTTCGAGTCGGTCGACGAGCTCGTGCACGAGCTGGTCAAGGTCGGAATGACCTGGACGGGCAGCTGGCCGATCGATCGCGACAACTCGCGTCCGCTGGCGGCCAGGGTCGATCCCACGATCGATCCCGACGCACCGGCGACCCGCCCGGATGGCAAGCGCCGCGCCTCGCGCCCCTCTATCGACTCCTGAGCTCGTGGACTACGTAGTCGACCACGGCGGCGACGCCGAGCACCGCCGCGCCGACTGCCACCGGCAGTGCATGCGCCGGCAGCGCGATCGCCACGCCGCACGCGATGAACTGCGCGATCGTCGCGGCCTTGCCGATCGCGCGTGCGTGCAGGTGCCCCGTGGGCCGACGCCGGAGCAGGTAGATCGCGATCAGCGGAACCAGTGCGATCTCGCGTGCGGCGATCAACGCGATCACGGAGAGCTCCCGCGTGTGCCACCCGATGGTCGCGAGCACGATCACGACGAACACCTTGTCGACCAGTGGATCGAGCCAGCCACCGATGTCGGGCGTGGTCCTGCCGCGCCGCTGCATCGCCCGCGCGACCGTGCCATCGGCGGCATCCGTGATCGCAGCAGCGATCACGAGCCCGGTCGCCCACGCGACGTGCCCGTACGCGAAGACCAGGCCCACCGCGATCGGGAGCCGGGACAGCGTGAGCACATGCGCGAGCCACACCCGAGCAGCATGCTACGGTGAACACGTGAAGATCACGATCCGCTACTGCAACTCGTGAGGCTACAAGCCCAAGGCCGCCCGGGTGGCGGCTCAGCTGAAGCAAGATCTCGGCATGACCGCGGAGCTCGTCGTCGGGAGCTCGGGCGAGTTTACCGTCTGGGTCGATGACCAGAAGGTCGCCGAGAAGACGTGGCGTGGCTTCCCGGATCCCGACGATGTAGTCGACGCCGTGCGAGATGTCTCCAGCGTGACGTAGGCGCGCGAACGCGAACACTGCTCAGCGCGCCACGTCACTAGAATCACATGGCATCGAGGAGGGTCCCGAGGTTGCAGCGCCGGATGCGTTCAACCAGGAGCCTCCACCATGAAGTCCACACTACTTGCTCTGATCACTACCCTCGCACTCCCGTCGCTCGCGATCGCGGACGACACGAAGTCCATTGACAAGACGATGGACAAGACCACGGACAAGACCACGGACAAGACCAAGTCCGCGTCGAAGCTCGCCGACGACGACCTCAAGCTCGTCGCCCATGTCCACCACGTCAACATGATGGAGGTCGACATGGGCAAGCTCGCGCAGCAGCGCGGTACGACCTCCGTCAAGCAGTACGGACAGACCCTCGTCAAGGATCACACCACCGGCGACAAGGACCTCACCGCGTTCGCCAAGACCAAGGGTGTTGCGAAGATCCCTGCCGATGTCCCGATGACGGATACAGAGAAGCAGGACATGAAGGCCACGATGACGAAGATGGCGGATCTCAAGAAACTGAAGGCCTCCGAGTTCGACCGCCAGTTCCTCACGATGATGACCGCGGATCACGATAAAGAGATCGCGCGGCTCGATGCTGCGCTCCCGTCGATCAAGGATACCGACCTGTCGATGCGTATGAAGGACCTGCGCCCGGTGCTGCAGCGCCATGCGGATACCGCGCGCGACCTCTCGAGCCAGTCGCCGAGTGCGGCGACGTCGGGCACCGGCACCACCGGCTCGGCGGGTTCGAAGGCGGGTACGTCGAACGGAACCGGAACCGGAACGAAGTCGGGCACGTCGGGCACCACCGGCTCCACCGGCTCCACCGGCACCAGCACCGGCGGCACGACCGCGAAGAAGTAACTGGCGCACCGTCCGAGCGACGAGTTGGCAGCTTGTCCCCAGGAGTGCCCACTGGCACGGATAGATTTTCGGGACTACCTTCTAGTAGGTTGGCTATCTACCGAGGAGGATAGCTCTCTACCTGCAGGAAGGCCAGGGGACGCGCGACGCGACGTCGACGCCGCACTGGCCGATGAAGTTGTGGATGCTCTGACCTTCTACGACTGCTCGCGAGGCGATTTTGAAGACCCTGCCGGGCCCGCGCGCGAGGATCATCCCGGCCGCTCAGTCGTAGCGTAGCCCCTCGACGGGGCGCAGGCTCGACGCCGCCGAGGCGGGAACCACGGTCGCGAACACGCTGATCACCATCGTGATCCCGGCGACGAGCAGCACCTCGAGTGGGCGCACCTCGATCGGCAGGCGATCGATCAGATAGACCTTGGGATCGAGCTGATAGCCGTACGAGCTCATCACGTAGCAGATCGCGAGCCCGACGCCGACGCCGATCAAGGTTCCCACCCCGCCGATCGCGAGGCCGACGACCTGGAACACCTGCGCGACCGAGCCCGACGTTCCGCCCATCGACTTGAGGATCGCGATCTCGCGCGTCTTGTCGGTGACCATCATCGTCAGCGCGGAGACCATGTTGACCGCAGCGACCACGATGATCAGCGTCAGGATGATGACGAGGGCGAGCTTCTGAAGGTTCAGCGCCGTGAACAGGTTGTGGTTCAGCTCGTACCAGTCCTGTACCTGATAGGGCGGCCCTCCGAGCGCCTTCTCGAGCCGCGCCGCGATGTCCTCGGCGCGGTCGACATCCTTGACCTTGAGCTCGACGCCCATCACCTGGTCGCCGCGTCCCACCAGCTCCTGGGTGTCCTTCAGCGCCGTGTACATCAGGCGGCGGTCGTACTCGTCGAACCCGCTGTAGAAGATGCCGGTGACGAGGAACTTCCGCGTGCGCGGCGCGCTCGACTTCGCACGCCAGGTATCGAAGTCGATGTTCGACAGCGGCACCACGACGGTGACCACGTCGCCGACCTTGGCCTTGAGCTTGTGTGCGAGCTCCTTGCCCATGATGATCGGTGGCAGCTCGCCGGGCCCGGGCACCTTGGCGAGCGTGTCGACCGAACCCTTGATCATGTGCTTCTCGAGATCCAGCACGCCGCCGACCAGCGTCGGGTCGATGCCCTTGATCGCAACGCCGGAGAGCTCGCCCTTGCCGCGGGTGACCAGCATCTCGGCGAAGATGAACGGCTGCACCGCCAGCACGTCGGGATCGATGTTCTTGGCCGTCTCCATCACGTCGCGGTACTCCGCGAACGTCGCCTGCGATTTCAGCACGATCACGTGCGCATTGACGCCGAGCACCTTGTCGCGGAACTGCTTCTGAAACCCCGTGGTCACGGCGAGCACGATGGTGAGCGCCGCCACACCGAGTGCGACGCCGAGCACCGACACGCTGGTGAACACGCTGAACACGCTGAGCAGTCCGAACACGGCGGTCGAGATCAGACCGACGACGAACGCGAGCACGCCAGCGGTGTTGCCCGCGCCGCCGACCAGCAGCGCGACCAGGCCGATGATCGTGACCACCAGCGAGCCGGCCGCCATGCCGAGCATCATGGGATCGCGCTTCCCTCCGTAGAGGTAGCGCCAGCCGATGCGAGCTTCGTAACGCACGAGGTGAGGGAGAGTGCCTTGTGCCGCTCCGATCTCCAAACCGTGTCGACCCGGGATCGATTCCCGCGATCCGGAGCGGCCAACCGAACGAAATGGTACGGAAACTTACAAACAGTCTTGACTGACTGTTTTTCGGGCGGTACACCGCCGGTGGATGCCGGAGGCTTTGCGCGTTCCTCGTACGCAGCAGCAGCGCCGCGAAGAGACGCGGCGTGCCCTGCTCGATGCCGCCGTCGAGAGCCTGATCGAGGTCGGCTTCGCGCGGACCACCACGCTCGAGGTCCAGCGGCGCGCCGAGGTCAGCCGCGGTGCCCTGCTCCACCACTTCCCGTCGAAGGCCGAGCTGCTGGTCGCGGCGGTGGATCACCTCGCCGAGATGCGCGCGCGCGAGCTCAAGCAGCTCGCATCCGTGTTGCCCGAGGAGCGTGCCGGCCGGGCCCGCACGGATGCCGTGATCGGCCTGCTCTGGCAGTGCTTCTCCGGATCTTTCTTTCAGGTGACGATGGAGCTGCGCACCGCGGCGCGCACGGATGCCGAGCTGCGGCCGGTGCTGGTGGTCGCCGAGCGGCAGCTCCGCGATCGGATCCTCGCGCAGTCCCGCACGCTGTTTGGCAAGGATGTCGCCGAGCATCCCGGGCTCGAGCGCGCGCTGGATCTCACGCTGCAGCTGATGATCGGCGCCGCGATGTCCTCGGTCCTCCACAAGGAGGGCCAGCTGATGGACGATTTGATCGATGACTGGAAGGCCCTGTTCCCGACCGTGCTCGCAACCGCCGACACGGCTGTAACCAAACGACCGAAGGCGACCAAGAGGTGAACCATGAGTAAGGACCTACGTTTCGATGGCAAAGTCGCACTGGTAACCGGCGCGGGCGGTGGCCTCGGTCGCTCCCACGCGCTCCTGCTCGCGTCGCGCGGCGCCAAGGTGGTCGTCAATGACCTCGGCGGCAGCTTCACCGGCGATGGCAAGTCGTCGTCGGCGGCTGACAAGGTCGTCGCCGAGATCAAGGAGGCCGGCGGCGCCGCCGTGTCCAGCTACGACTCGGTCGAGGACGGCGACAAGATCATCAAGACCGCCGTCGACGCGTTCGGCCGCATCGACATCATCATCAACAACGCCGGCATCCTCCGCGATGTCTCGTTCAAGAAGATGACCCAGGCCGACTGGGACCTGGTCTACAAGGTCCACGTCCTCGGCGCGATGAAGGTCACCCACGCGGCGTGGGCGTTGATGAACGATCAGGGCTACGGCCGGATCATCAACACCGCCAGCGCCGCCGGCATCTACGGCAACTTCGGCCAGGCAAACTACGCGATGGCGAAGCTCGGCATCCACGGCTTCACGCAGACGCTCGCCGCCGAGGGCCGCAAGCGCAACGTCATCGTCAACACGATCGCGCCGATCGCCGGCTCGCGGATGACCGAGACCGTGCTGCCCAAGGAGCTGCTCGATGCTCTCAAGCCCGAGTTCGTCTCGGCGCTCGTCGCCAAGCTCGCGCACGAGACCACCGAGGACACCGGCGGGCTCTACGAGGTCGGCGGCGGCTTCTTCGCGAAGCTGCGCTGGGAGCGCTCCGAGGGCAAGACGTTCCGGCTCGGCCGCAACATCACCCCCGAAGACGTCGACGCCGCGTGGAAGGACATCACGCAGTTCGAGAAGACCACGCATCCTGGCTCGGTGGCCGAGTCGATGCAGCCGATCATGGCGAACGTCGAGGCCGGCCCGAGCAAGGGCGGTAACCAGCTCATCGATGTCGATCAGGCGCTCGGCTACAAGTTCCCCGAGTTCCAACAGAGCTACGACGAGCGCGACGTCTCGCTGTACGCGCTCGGCGTCGGCGCCGCGAAGGATCCGACTGACGAGGGCGACCTCGCGCTGGTCTACGAGATGAGCGGCAAGGGCATGAAGGTGCTGCCGAGCTTCGGCGTGGTCCCGGCGATCACGATGGTGTTCGCGCAGGCCAAGAGCGGCATCCAGGCCCCCGGCCTGTCGTTCGGTCTCGACCGCGTCCTCCACGGGGAGCAGTACACCGAGGTCAAGCGCCCGCTGCCCACCAAGGGCAAGCTGACGACCAAGGCCACGATCAAGAACATCTACGACAAGGGCAAGAACGCGCTCGTCGTCAACGAGATGATCACGTACGACGAGAACGGCGACGAGCTGATCCGCAACGAGCTGACCACGCTCGTACGCGGCGCAGGTGGCTGGGGCGGCGAGCGGGGCCCGAGCGCCGACGTCAACGTCCCGCCGGATCGCGCTCCCGACCAGGTGATCGAGGACAAGACCTCCGACAACCAGGCCCTGCTCTATCGACTCTCGGGCGACTGGAACCCGCTGCACGCGGATCCGTCGTTCGCGAAGGCATTCGGGTTCGCCAAGCCGATCCTCCACGGCCTGTGCTCGTTCGGGTTCGCCACGCGCCACGTCGCGAAGGCGTTCGCGCCGAACGGCGATCCGAGCTTTGTGAAGTCGATCCGCGCGCGGTTCGCGTCCAGCGTGCTGCCCGGCGACACGCTGGTCACCGAGATGTGGAAGGAGTCCGACACCAGGATCGTGTTCCGCACCAAGGTGAAGGAGCGCAACGAGGTGTGCATCTCGAACGCGGCCGTCGAGCTGTGGACCGAGCTACCGAGGCCGAAAGAGCGCGCGAAGCCCGCCGCGACGGTATCGGGTGGAGGCAAGCCCGTGCCGACCAGCGCCGACATCTTCCGCGCGATCGGCACGTTCGTCGCTGGCAACCCCGCAACCGCCGAGAAGGCGAAGACCAACTTCCTGTTCAACCTGTCGAGCCCGGCCTCGAGCTGGACGATCGATCTGACCACGCCGCCCGGCACGGTCAGCGAGGGCGCCGTCGGCAAGGCGGCCTGCACGCTCGAGATGAGCGATGCGGACTTCATGGCGATGGCCACCGGTGCCGCCGATGCGATGAAGCTGTTCTCGAGTGGCAAGCTCAAGATCGCCGGCGATGTGATGGCGTCCCAGAAGCTCGGCTTCCTGAAGAAGCTGACGCCGGAGATGGTGCTCACCGAGACGGCGAAGCGCAGCGGCGGCGCAGGTGCCGGCGTGCCCCCGACCGCGGCGCAGGCGGGTGTCCCGGCGGACTACGTCCCGAGCGTCGATGACGTGTTCGCCGTGATCGAGGAGTACTTGAAGCAGAACCCGGAGCTCGCCGGCAAGGTCAACACCACGTATCTGTGGAAGATCGGCGCGCATACCTGGACCCTCGACCTGAAGGGCGCCGGTAGCGTCAAGCAGGGTGGCGATTCGGGCGAGTGCACGCTCGAGCTCACCGAGGAGGACTTCCTCGCACTGACCCAGGGCAAGGCCGATGCGATGAAGCTGTTCACGACCGGCAAGCTCAAGATCGCCGGCAACGTGATGGCGTCGCAGAAGCTGAGCTTCCTCAGCAAGCTCGATCCGAGCAAGGCCGCGGAGGTGATCGCCAAGCGCCGCGGCGCAGCGGGAGCACCGGCGGCGGCACCCGCAGCCGCCGCGGCTCCGAAGTCCGATGCGCAGGCACCGAAGATCTTCGCAGCGCTCACCCGGCGCATCGCGGAGAACCCGGGGCTCGCGCAGGAGGTCCGCGCGACCTTGAAGTTCGTCGTCGACGGCGCCGAGCAGCTGTTCGCGCTCGGTGGCGCCGATCCGAACAAGGTCGATGCCACGCTGATGATCACCGATGCCGATCTGGTGTCGCTAATCACCGGCGAGACCACCGCGAAGTCGCTCTACCAGCACGGCCAGCTGAAGGTCGAGGGAGATGTCTCCGTTGCCCATCGCCTCGGCTTCTTGAAATCTCTCATTTGAAAGCGAAGGAGCAACTCACATGCCACGCAAAGTAAATGTCATCGGCGTCGGAATGGTTCCCTTCGCCAAGCCCGGCAAGAGCGAGGAGTATCACGTGATGGCGCGCAAGGCCGGAGAGGCCGCGCTCGCCGACGCCAAGATCCCATTCACCGACGTGCAACAGGCGTTCGCCGGCTACGTGTACGGCGACTCGACCTGTGGCCAGCGCGCGATCTACCAGCTCGGCCAGACCGGCATCCCGGTGTTCAACGTGAACAATAACTGCTCGACAGGTAGCTCCGCGCTGATGCTCGGCGCGCAGGCCGTCGCAGGCGGGATGGCCGAGTGCGTGATCGTCGTCGGCTTCGAGCAGATGGAGGCCGGCGCGCTCGCCGCGAAG
This sequence comes from Myxococcales bacterium, assembly GCA_043753855.1. Taxonomy (GTDB): domain Bacteria; phylum Myxococcota_A; class Polyangia; order Haliangiales; family Haliangiaceae; genus JABFXX01. The sequence goes on from JAYUVX010000470.1 coordinate 58,327, forward strand.
TGGACCGATCGCGCGAACCCGCTCGACAAGTTCGTCAACGTGATGAACGAGGAGCAGGGCTTCAACTCCGCACCGCCCGCCGCACAGATGTTCGGTGGCGCCGGCCGCGAGTACCGCTGGAAGTACGGCACCAAGAAGGAGACGTTCGCGAAGATCAGCGCGAAGGCGCGCCAGCACGCGTCGAAGAACCCGTACGCGCTGTTCAAGGAGGTGCTGTCGGTCGAGGAGATCATGGCGTCCCCCGAGGTGTTCGATCCATTGACCCGCTATCAGTGCTGCCCGCCGACCTGTGGCGCGGCCGCCGCGGTGCTGTGCTCCGACGAGTTCGCCGCGAAGCACAACATCTCGAGGCCGGTCTACATCGCCGCCCAGGCGATGACCACGGACTATCCGTCGAGCTTCGAGGAGCATTCGATGATCAAGATGGTCGGCTACGATATGGCCAAGGCGTGCGCGGCCAAGGTCTACGAGCAGGCCGGCATCGGACCCAAGGACATCCAGGTCGTCGAGCTTCATGACTGCTTCACCGCCAACGAGCTCCTCACCTACGAGGCGATCGGCCTGTGCAAGGAAGGCGAGGCGGAGAAGTTCATCTGGGACGGTGACAACACCTACGGCGGCAAGTTCGTCACCAACCCGTCAGGCGGTCTGCTCTCCAAGGGCCACCCGCTGGGTGCCACGGGCCTCGCCCAGTGCACCGAGCTCGTCTGGCACCTCCGCGGCACGGCAGAGCAGCGTCAGGTCGAAGGCGCCAAGGTCGCGCTGCAGCACAACCTCGGCCTCGGCGGCGCCTGCGTGATGACGATGTACCGCCGCGATTAGCGGCAGCAGGTGGAGGCGGTGCGCGAGAGATCGTCGCGTGCGCCGCGCAGCTGCTGATTCGACGGATCGGCCGCGGCGAGTGCCTCGGTCAGCGCGAGCGCGGCGCGATACTCGACGAGTGCCGCGGTCCGATCGCCCTGCTTCACGAGGAGCGCAGCGAGGCTGCCGCGGACGTCGGCGAGATCCGACTTCGCCGAGGCCAGAGGTGGCGTGCGTGCGACGAGCTTCTCTGTGATCGCGATCCGGTACTCCGCGACCGCGTTCGTTCCATCCTTCGCCGCGGCGTAGATCCCGCCGAGCGTCGAGTGGCTGACCACCAGGTCGCGCTGCAGCCCCGGATCCTCCGGATCCGCGGCCACGAGCTTGTCACTTACCAAGAGGCTCGCTCCAGCAGACCGCGGCGACGACGGTGGTGATCGCGAGCTCGGGCTCGACCGCGTCGTTCACGTTCCAGGTGACCAGCTCGCTCGGCGGCTACTGTATGTCGCTCGCCGACGCGGCCTGCAACACCTGCGCGCCCTCGGATGCGAGCTGCAAGACCGCTGTTGTCAACGAGTGCTGCAACTCCGCAGGCACATGCAATCGCCCTGCGACCGCAAACCCGCAGACGTTCCAGTCGTGCCTCGACGCCTACCACTCGGGCAGCTACTGCGGTTCGACCGCCCCTCCCGTGTGCAGCGGCGCGGTCCAGGTGTTCGAGTGCGCGACGCGACAGCCCGTGCCGCCGTCGATCAACACGCGCTCGAAGCCGGCGCGGCGCGCGGCATCTGCGACCTCGACGAGCCCGCTCGCGGTCGCACCGCTCTCGACCGCGAGGCCGATCGTCGAGACGCAGCTCACCCGGCGGCACCGCGCGGCCAGCCTCGCGAGCAGCGCATCGACCGCCTTCGGATCGGCGAGCGCAGCATCCTCGCCCACCGATGCCACGCAGGCCGCGACTCGACCACGCGTGACCTCGAGCGAGACCTCGACGGCACCGGGATCGTCGTGCGCATCGCCCAGCGCGAACGTCGATCGTGCGACGCCCACGAGCACCGGCGCAGATGATCCACGCTGCGTCGCGATCAGCGTCGCGTCGCCCTCGAACACCCACCCCACGGCGAGCTCGAGCACGGTTCCCGGCGTGTCGCGCTGCACGAGGATCACGTAGCTGTGGTTTGGCGGCAGCGGATCGGGCTCGCCAGCGTCGAGCTCGAACGTGATCCCCGCGTGCGCGATCGAGGTGCGAGTCGTCGTGATCACCTCGTAGTCGGCGACGTTGATCCTCCAGCGCTGCGCATCGCCGCGCGACAGATCACACGCGATCTCCGCGCTATCGAGCGTGGGGCTCGCGACGTCCAGCCCGTCGAGGGTGCGGCGGATACAGACCTCGCTCGCGGGATCGCCGAGCCCACCGACACGCACGGCGCGCAGCCCGCCCGCGGGATCGAGATCGAGCATCAGGCGCAACGAGCCGGTCGGCGCCGGACCGCTGAAGCATGCGCCGATCGGGTCGAGCCGCCGCCGGATCGCGATCTCGGTCGCGCGGGCGATCGCCGGTGCGGTATCGATCGGGGGCGAGGTCTCGAGCGAGAACGGCGTCCACGGCACGGGTGCGGGCACCGGCTCGACGGCGGCTTGTCCATCCGGCACCGGCGCACCCGCGTGATCGAACGTGAATGGATACGAGACCCGCACGGCTCCGGCGGGGGGAGCGAGCAGCGAGAGCCCGCCGACGATCCGGGTGACGCACACCGAGAGCCCCGGGGCCGCCCGCCCCGCGGAGACCTTGCTGACCCGACCATCGGCCTCGACGGTGAACGCGACCTCGAGCCGCGCCACCAGGTTCGGATTCCTCGCGATCTCGCGCGCGTAGCAGATCGAGAAGCCCTTCAGCTCCGTGCTGATCGCGCGAGCGAGCACCGCGCGATCGTAGACCCCGATCACCGTTGGAGATCCGGGGATGACCTTCAGCGCGGCCGCGGTGCTCGTGCGTCCACTACGCTCGAGCTCGAGGTTCTCGGCCTTCGTAAGGCCACCAAAGCTCACACCATCATCGGCGAGCACCGGTGGTCGCGGTGCTGGCGTGCAGCGGAGCAGCTGCAGCCGCGGATGCGGATCTACCGGTGCCAAGACCTGCCGATCCGCCGCGCCGCACGCCACGAGCAGCGCGGCGACGATCACGAGCCCGCGAGCCGCCGGCACCCGGCCGCTCAGCGACCCTTCCACACCGGCTTGCGCTTGCCGAGAAACGCCGCGATGCCCTCGGCGGCATCCTCCAGCGCGAGCACGCGGCCGAGCTCGGCCTGCAAATAGCGCAGCTGCGGCTCGAACTCCATGTCCTGCGAGCGATAGAACGCGTGGAGCCCGAGCGACATCGCCGCCGGGCTGCGATCCGCGAGCTCGTAAGCGAGCGCCTTGGTGGCGTGCTCGAGATCCGCGGGCGGCACCACGCGGTTGACGAGGCCACACGCCAGCGCCTCGGCGGCGTCCAGCTTGCGCCCGGTCAGCATCATCTCGAGCGTCTTCTTGCGGCCGACCGATCGCGTGATCTCCGCGGTGATCATCATCGGCCACAGGCCCACGGCGATCTCGGTGGTGCCGAACACCGCGGTGTCGGCCGCGACCACGAGATCGCACGCGACCATCAGCCCGAGCCCGCCTGCGAGGGCGGGGCCGTTCACCATCGCCACGACCGGCTTGCCGAGCTCGTGCATCGCGATCAGCAGCTCAACCAGCGTCGCAGGCGGAGGGCCACCGGCGGCCGGCTGCATCGCAGCGAGGTCACCGCCGGCGGAGAACACCGTGCCCGCGCCGGTCAGCACCACGACGCGGACCCCACCACTGACCTTGATCCGCGCGAGCGCATGGACGAGCTCGCCACAGGTGGCCGGTCCGATCGGATTGCGTTTGTCGGGCCGGTTCAACGTCACCCGCGCCAGCGGTCCCTGCTCCTCGACGAGGATCGTCGCGTACTCGCTCATCCCTCCGTATGTATCATCAGCGCCGGGCCAAGCGTTGACTCCCGGTCGCACCGGGGCCTACGCTTCCTGCATGGTCCGCCGCGTCGTCGCGTGCTCGCTCGCGCTGGGCCTCGTCGTCCCGGGGCTGGCGGCCGCCGATGGCAACGACATCGTGCTGAGCCGGCTCGGCACCCGGATCAACAACAACATGGGCGTGCTGACCGGCGTGGTCGGCCAGAACCTCGAGTTCCGCTCGCTCGCGTCCCAGATGGGCGTGGTCCTCGCGCCGCACCTCCTGACCCCGGCCGACACCCTCGGGTTCGGTGGGTTCCAGGTCACGGTCGACTACGCCACCACCACGATCGATCCCAACGGTGCGTACTGGCGCGCGCGCACCGGCAGTCCGGATCCCGCCGGGACCGCCGGCGTCGCGCATGGACCGAGTGCGCTCAACACCGTCGGCATGTTCGTGCGCAAGGGCATGTGGTTTCCGATCCCGTCCTTCGAGATCGGCGCCGGTGCGATCCACCTGATCGATTCGCACACCTGGACCGGTCAGTTCTACGCGAAGGTCGGCCTCCACGAGGGCTATCACCAGCTCCCGCTACCGAGCCTCGCGGTGCGCGGCGCGGTGTCGCGGATGATGACGCAGCACGAGCTCGATCTGACGGTGGCGTCGCTCGACGTCACGATCTCCAAGCGCATCGGCATCGGCGGGACCTGGCACGTCGATCCGTATGCCGGCTGGAACCTGCTGATGATCATCCCGCGCAGCGAGGTGATCGATCCCACGCCGAACATCGATTCGCTAAAGCCCGGCAACGAGACCGACAGCACCTTGAACTTCGTGTTCCGCGATCAGGACAACATCTATCGCCACCGGATCCTGGTCGGTGCGAAGTTCCAGTACTACGTGCTGCAGTTCACGGTCGAGGCGCAGTTCGCGCTCGCCGGCAAGTCCGTCGATGATCGCAGCGGTACCACCGACGCGTGCATGCCGAGCTCGACCACGTCGAACTGCGATGCGAAGGACAGCTCGCCGTCACAGCGCACGATCGCGCTGTCCGCGGGCTTCGACTTCTACTAGGCGCACATCACGGTCACCGAGTGCGAGTGCGAGGAGGCACTCGACGACGTCAGCGTGACCGTACCGCCGGTGGAGAGCTTCGCGAAGTCTGCCGCCGAGACCATCACGGTGTGGGTGTGGAGCGACGTCCCCATGATGTCGTAGCTCTTCGCCGCACGTGCGGTGACGTCGGCTAGCGCGACCATCATGACATGACCATGGTTGGAACCGATCGCCGTGTTCGGGGTGGTGCAGGTGCCCGCCGCGTCGGGCCCACTACCGCCGTCGCTGCCACTGCAGCTGGCGATCGCGACCACACCGGCCGCACCGATGCCGGCACCTACGAGCGTGCGGAGAAACTGCTTGCGAGTCATCGTCATGGGAGGCTCCTTGGGTGTTCGAGGCGCGCCGGGCACGCAGGTCGCATTTATTCGGGCCGCGTGACCGGGCCGGCCTTGTTCACTGGCGATTTCAAAGGTTTGCTCGGCTTGTTCTTGGCGTCGTCGCGGTTGGAGGTCTCGTCCCTGTCCTCGTCGGCGTGGGGCTCGGCCTCCGGATCGGGCTTGCTCGCGGTGGTCTGCGCACGCTGGCCGCTGACCTTGCCGCGGCGGGCGCGCGGCGTCTTTTGCCACTGCTCCTCGGCGCGCTTGGAGCGCTTCGGGTCAGCGACCTGGTAGACGATGACCTTGTCGCCCTTCGCGAGCGTGGTGTCGTAGGAGATCCGGTTGATCCGAGCGAGATCGTGGCTGCCCATGCCGTAGCGCCTGGCCACGTCCGCGAGCTTCTCCTTACCCTGCGCGACGTACTCGACGCGTACGCGGCCGGTGCGTGATTCCGCGAGGTCGAGGTGCTCCGGCGATCCGCGGGTCACGACGACGAGCTGCGATTCGTCGAGCAGGGCGATCTTGTGCGCGTCGGCGTCGAACGTGGGCGCGACCCACGCGACCAGCACCATCTTGGGATGGACCTTCGCGTCCTCGTCGAGCCCGTTCCACTGCCGGAGCTGCTCGGTGGTCACGCCGAACGCCTTCGCGACCGTGCGCAGCGAGTCCGAGGTGACCACGCGATAGAACACGCGCTGCTTGCCCTCGAGCACGAAGTCCTTGTCGGGCACCGGCACGATCAGCGCCTCGCCATCCTTCTGGTCAATACCAGAGCCGAGCAGCTTCGAGCGCGCCTTGGCCTGGTTCTTCGCGCGCTGCTCGGCGGAGATCCGCGGCACGACGAGCACGGTGCCTCCGGTGATCTCGGACTCGTGCTCGACGCCGTTGAGCTTGCGTAGCGCCGACGTAGAGATCCCGAACGTGGTCGCGACGTCCTCGAACCGCTCGCCGTGCGCGACGACGTACGCATCGTAGTTATCCCACTCGGTCTGCAGCTCCACGATCCGCCGCTGGGTCTCGGTCTTGGTGCCGACCGGGACGCGCACGACATAGCCGGTCTCTCCCGGCGGCGTGCGGCCGCGGCGGAGCTGGGGGTTGAGCCGCTTGACGTCGGCCTCGCTGGCTCCCGCCGCACGTGCGATCACACCGAGCGACATCGACGCGGGCACGCTGACTTCCTCCCAGCTCTCGGCGGGGAGCACCTTCAGCTTGTTCATTCCGTACAGCGCGCGGTTGTGGCCGACGATCGCGGTCGCGAGGACCTTGGGCGTGTACAGGCAGGTCTCCCACGGGACCGCGTTCTCGTACTCGCAGAGCTTGTAGTAGTCGTTGGTGTTGTAGCGCGCGATCGAGCGCAGCATCGCGCCGTAACCCACGTTGAATGCCGCGAGTGCGATGTGCCAGTCGCCGAACCGCTGGTAGAGGTCCGCGAAGTAGTCCATCTGGGCG
>JAYUVX010000471.1:0-8556 GCA_043753855.1 Myxococcales bacterium
GGGTACTTCCAGTACTTCGCGGTCCCGACGAACAGTCAGGTCATGACCCGGTTCCGTTCGGAGATCATCCGCCACTGGCGTCGGCACCTGTGCCAGCGCAGCCAGCGGCATCGCCTCAACTGGCAGCGGATGAATCGTCTGGCGAACCGCTGGCTACCTCCGGCTAGGATTCAGCACCCGTATCCCGAAGACCGCTTTCACGCCAACCACCCAAGGTAGAGCCGAGTGCGTTAGCAGCGCCCGCTCGGATCTGTGCGGGGGGCGACCCAAGTCGACGGACGAAGGGTCGTTCCTACCGCGACGGCTCGAATGCGACGATGAAGTAACGGCGCTGCGTCGCTCAGGCCCGGGTGTCGATCGGACTCGATGCCGCGAGCATCTCGAGAACCGCTCGCAGACCGCGTCGATCCATTGTCGTCGGAGACGCGTCCGCAAGTCCCATCAGGAACATCGCCGCTCGAAGGAACGACCGTCGATGCGCAGGGTCGCGAAGGTAGTTGGCCCGAGGATCCATCAGTCGCCGACCGCGTCGTCCGGGTTGAACTTCGTAGTGCTCGAAGGCTTGCTGGCGTCTCCCGGCTTGCGAGGCGGTTTAGTCGGGCGCGTCGCCGGTCGCGCGTCGACTGGCGGGGATGCCGGATTGGTCGTGCCTGCATCAACGGGTATAGACGTTGGAAGCGCACGCAATGTCAGCGTGATCGTCTCGGCATTCTTGTCGACCTTGACGAGCTGACTCGCCGGCTCGTACCCCTCCTGTGTGGCGTCGACCCTCACCTGACCGCGCGCGACTACGACTGTTAGGGGGGCAATCCCTCGTTCGGTGCCGTCCAGTTGAACATGGGAGCCTACCGGAACCGTCACGACCGTCAGGGTGGTCTCTCTAGGAGACGTCGCTGAGGCTGACCCACCGTTCGGACTAGGAGAGGCCGCAGGTACGGGTGCCGTGCCCTCACTGTGCTTCCCCGAGCCGATGAGCACGATGGTTCCTCCGAGGGCCGCGAGACCGATGACGATCCCGATTAGGGGTGCGCGACTCCGCGGTGGCCGTACGGGCGCAGCCGACTGGCTGGCTGCACTTCCAAGCGTCGTCCTCGAAGGCCACGGGACTATCGGCGTTGGTTGCGGCGCCACATCGCCGCGTCTCGCCACCTGCGGATTCTCGCGAACGGTGACTCGCTCTTGCGATCCAGGGCTCGCCGAGGGCAGTGCAGCCAGCTGCGGTCGGGAGGTACGGGCAGCGATGGCATCTGGAAATCGTTCGGCGAGTAGCCGGCCCAGATCGCCACGGCCATTGCGGGGAGCATCGACGCAACGAGCGAGATCCTCGATGGCCGGCTCGGCGCTCGCGTATCGATCGACCTTGTTGCGCGCGAGGAGGCGCATCGTGATCGCATCGAGCTCCGGGGGAATGTCGCGCTGCACGCTACTCGGAGGATCAATGTTTCCGTACACGATACGAGCCAGGCTCTCGTGCGTGCTGCCGTCGAACAACCGGCGCCCGGTCAGTAACTCCCACAGCATGATGCCGACCGCGAACAGGTCCGAACGCCCATCGAGGGGCTCTCCGTTCGCTTGCTCGGGGGACATGTACTGGGGCTTGCCCTTGATCATCGTCGATGCGGTGGCGGCGCTCGCATCGCGCGCCTTGGCGATTCCGAAGTCCGACACCTTGACCGCGCCTTCCCACGACAGCAGGACGTTGTGGGGCGATACATCGCGGTGGATAAGGCCGCGCGGGCCCTCGGCGGTCGGCAGGTCGTGCGCGTAGCCGAGACCTCGCAGGACCTCGGTGATGATGAAGATGATCGCGGGCAGCGGGAGGCGCCCGGTCGCTGCGATGCTCGCGAGGTCGCGGCCATCCACGAACTCCATTGCGAGAAAGAGCCGGCCCTCGTCGTCTCGGTCGAAGTCCAGCACCGACACGATGTTCGGGTGATCGAGCAGCGATGCGAGCTTGGCCTCCTGCACGAACATCGACGCGAACTGTGGCACCGTGGAGAAGCCCGGCAGCACCCGCTTGACCGCAACCGCGCGAGAGAACCCCTCGGCACCGACCTGCGTCGCCCGGAACACCTCTGCCATCCCGCCCGCGCCGAGCTGGTCACCGAACCGATAACGCGAGGGCGGACGCTTGATCGCGTCGGTCGGTTTCAACGCTCGGACTGTTTCGTCGAGATTGCTGATCTCGAGCAACTCGTCGGCGTACGTGTTGACGATGTCCGTGCCTGACCGCTGATACGCATCGGCGGGCGTTGCCGCAGCGAGCATCAAGATGAACGCCCGCGCGCTCTGGGGCCGACGGGCGGCATCGCGGTGGATGGCAGCGAGGATCGCGTTCGCCCAGCGCTCGTCGAGCGCCGGTACGCGCTGCCGCGGGTCGATCGGATCCTCGCTGAGTTGGAGATGATGGATCGCCGGAGCGCTGAGATTGGCGAACTCGTGGGGCCGATCTGCTCTCTGGAACGGAAGCCAACCGCCGGTAACCATCTGGTATGCGATCACGCCCAACGCGTAGACGTCGGTGCGTCGATCGACGGTGCGGAAGTCCCGCATTTGTTCGGGCGCCATGTACGCCGGCGTGCCGGCGATCATGCCGGTGCTCGTGACGGCTCCACCGGGGAGCTCGCCGAGCTTCGAGATGCCCCAGTCCAGGATCTTGGCGAAGTGCTGATTTCCTTTTCTCGCGATGAGGAAGATGTTCTCCGGCTTCAGGTCACGATGCACGATGCCGCGCTTGTGGGCCGCTTCAAGACCCGCCGCAACCTGGGCAAGAATTTGGAGTGCGATATGGATCGAGAGCGGACCACCCTGCGATGAGCAGAAGCTTCCGAGCGTACCGCCCTCCAGGTGCTCCATGGCGATGTACCAGGATCCGTTCGGCAGCTGTCCGCAGTCGTGCACGTTGACGATGTTGGGATGGTCGAGCGCTCCCATCGCGATCGCCTCGTTGGTGAAGCGTTGCACGATCATCGCATTCTGCGTCCATTGCGGAAGCAACACCTTGATCGCGGCTCGCTTCCGCATCACGTCGTGCTCGCCGACGTAGACCACACCCATCCCACCCTCGCCGAGTTTCTGCTTGATCGTGTAGTGACCGACTTTTTCGCCGATCATCGGTCAGAACCGCCCTGTCACCACAAAGCCGGTCCCGGTCACACCCAGCGAAAGATCCGTGGCAGTCACCGTGCGCGGCCGATCTTTCGGTGCGATGGCTAACTTGACGATGCCCGTGAGGAGCGCGGCTGCGCCGACGACACCGACGATTGTTCCTGCGAGTCTTCGATCGCCGGCCCGGTTGCGAAGCGCCGCCTGCTTCTCCTGGCTCGATTCGTGGTTCGCGTCGTCCGCCAAGCCGGCAGCATCGAGCAGCAGCCACAGCGAAACGCCCGATGCGACGACGCCTGTCCCGGTCAGACCCCAGCCTAGTCCGTCGACGTACCAGGGCTCGGCACGGTCCTCCATGGTGACGATCCCCGGCAAGGGTTCGGTCACGGGTGGCGTGTTCGGCGGCGGCCTCGAGTCCGGTGCGGGCTCGGTGGGTTGCTTCGTCATCGCCTTCTTGTCGAGCTCCGCTTTCATGTCGCGGATGAAGCCCTCGACTGCTTGCCGGTACTTCGCCGGCAGCGGATTCGCGCGATCAAGGAACCGCTGGTAGTGCCAGATCGCATCCTGGTACCGTCCGAGCTGCCGATAACACTGGCCGAGGTTGTAGTAGAAGACCGGCGCATCTTCCTTGATTGCGCCAGCCTTGTACTCCTCGGTCGCCTTCTCGAACTCGCGCACGCGATACAGTCGCGTTCCTGCGGCGAGGCGATCGCGGGCTTCAGCCGAGACGGGCTTCGCGATCTCGTCGTCGGCGGCGGCGGGCAGTGTTTGGGCCAACACAGCGAGTACGACCAAAGAGAAGACCCAGAGTGCTGACCGCGACACGCCCAGGTGACTCGCGAGCACACCGTGTCGTATGCGAATCACAGCGCTTCGAGACCTAGGATGAAGGAGTCATCGTTGCCCGCTGAGGTAAACGCCGTGCCGCCGAACTCGGCGAACCCTTCGAATCCGCCGGTGACGAAGAATCGCCCGTCGGCGCTCTGTGCGACGCCCATCCCAAGCTCCGCGCCCACGCCGCCTGCGCGCACCGAGTTTAGGTGGGTACCCGTCGTTGAGAACCGCGCTGCGAACAGGTCTTGATTGCCGCAGGTACCAGCAGCGGTCAGCGTCGTCCCACCCAGGGAGAGCGTGCCGCAGAAGCTTCCGGTCAATGCGACGTCGCCGGCCGCGTTCACGGTAACGCCGCGCGCGTTGCGATCGAACGCGCCGCTGCCGCCGAAGCCCTTGGCCCACGCACACGAGCCGGCCTGGGTGAACTTCACGAGGAACGCATCGCTGAGGTTAGCCTGTGAGGCTGTGAGCGAGCTGGCGCACGTAAAGTCCGCGGTGTTCCCGAAGTCACCCGCGAGGAAGATGTTGTTCGACGCGTCGACGGTGACCGCATAGCCGTAGTCGTGGGTGCTCCCGCCGAAGTGTTGGGAGAACAGATGCGCGCCGGTCGCGCCAGCGAGCTTCAGGAGAAGCACGTCGTTGAAGTTGCCCGGCGTGGAGGTCGGTCCTCCGCCGAAGTTGACCGTGCCCGCGTAGAATCCGGTGAGCACCACGTTATCGGCGGTGTCGATAGCCACATCTGTGGCTACATCGCCGCTTGTCCCGCCGAAGGACTTGATCCAGCTCGTGGCACCGGCCGCGGCGGTCATGCTCATCACGAAGATGTCGGCGGAGCCCGCGACGCTGGTGAGCGTGGTGGCGTCCACCGTCATCGATCCGCTGTACACACCGACGACAACGAGGGCGGTTCCACGTGTCGCGATCCCGTTCCCGACGCTCCCAGTGGCGCCGCTGATCTTGCGTGCCCAACCGAACGCCCCATCGCTTCCCAGCTTCAACGCGAACGCGTTGTAACCGCTGCCGCCCACCAACGGACCGCTGCCGAAATCGACGGTCCCTTGGAAACGGCCGGTCACGTACACGTTGTTCGCGGCATCGACGGCAACATCGAGTGCGACGTCATCGAGGCTTCCGCCGAAGCGCTTGGCCCAGATCACGTTGCCCGTCGCGCTGGCTAGCTTGACCACGTAGATATCAGTGCCGCCCCCACTGGGGAGTGCAGTCGTCCCAGCCATCACGGTGTTGCTGAACTCGCCGACAGCGATCACATCGTCGTTCGCGTCGACTGCGATTCCGTGGCCGTAGTCGCGACCTGTGCTGCCGAGCTGCTTCGCCCATAACGCCTGACCAGGCGTGCCGAAAAGAGCGCCGACCACCTGATCGCGGCTCATCGTTACGGAGCACATGCCCTGCCCGTTACACGCGTTCGACCAACCGAGGAACTGCCCCGACGTCGCGGTGGCGGAAAGCTGAACGACGGTTCCGTCGTCGAACTCGCCGGTGCAGGTGTTGCCCGTGCAAGAGAGGCCAGTAGGCGCGGCGGTCACCCCGCCAGTACCGCTTCCCCCCATCGCGACGGTGAGCCTGTACTTCGCGATCTGGGTTCCCGAGGTGCAGGTGTTGCCGACATTGTCCCCGACACCCTGGTCGCTGAACCGCAGCCCGCTCGCGCAGGTGGAGTCAGGGTACGCGCACCACTTGTTGTTGGAGGCGAGCGTGCACTTACCACCGGTGGTGAGATCGCAATCGCTATCCTCGGTGCATGGGACGTCCTTGTTCGCAGGACAGCCGACGAGCACGGGCAACACGCAAGCAATGAAGCATGAAAGCAAACGCATGAACTCCCCCGGGAAATGCGCGGTCATGATCACTCAAAGCCGACAGGACTCCAAGGCCGAACAGACTGGATGTGGAAGTAGTCACGCTGCCGGACGAGCGGCCAGTTGCCGAGAACTGTTGGGACTTTGCGCTCACCACTTCGATGCGCGCCTGGATACTCATTCTTACGTCGCCGTGGCCAGCAACCTTCACGCCGTCGTGTCGATCGTGACGTGGACCCTGAAAACAGGCGTCGAGTGCACGAACGCCGGGGTGCCGCATTGCGCGACACCCATCTGAACCAGCTCGGAGACGAGGTTGGGTACCGTGTGGTGTGGCGACGAACGCGGACCCTGGAGCGACCGGATGGGCGATCCGCGATGCGGTCGTCCAGCTCCGGTTGGTGGGTCGGCAGACGGTATTCTCGCTCGACGGCAGCTCGCCGCTTCTGATCGGAGCTGCTGCGGAATGCGCCATCCGACTCGACGACAATTCGGGACGCGTCTCACGCAAACACGCCGTCGTCGAGCGGAACGGCGCCGAGTGGATCATCAGAGATCTCGAGAGCACGAACGGCATCCGTCAGGACGGGGAGCGGCGCAGCTCGTTCACGTTGACTCCAGCCGTCGAGCTCGGTATCGGCGGCCTGAAGCTGGTCGCCGAGAGCGCTCATTCGATCGAATTGCGCACGCTGCTCACTCGCATGATCGGCTGGCCACCTTCGCGACTCCCCGAGATCGATGGAGCGATTCAAGCGGTTCGCGACATGGCGAACCTTCGCGCCAGCTTGGTCATCCGTGGCGAAGGTTGCCTCCTCGGAATCGCTCGGCGTATTCACCAAGTCGTGCTCGGGCCAGACCGCGCGATGAGCGTCAGAGCCGCGGACGAAGCGGGCCTCACAGCATTCGCGCGTGCTCTGAACGGCATGTTGTTTCTCGAAGCGGAACGACTTCCGATCGACATCCGAGAAGTCGTCATGGGGCTTCGCCTCCCCGACGCTGCGGTCCGGCTGGTGGTCGCCGCCAATAGCGCAGAGGGTGCGTCCGAATTCGCCGCGCTGGTTCCGTCGGTCGCAACCGTCACGATCCCTCCGCTCGCCGAGCGCGAGGAAGATTTTCATCAGCTACTCGAATCCTACGGTGCGGACGCTGCGGTTCAACTCCACGCGTCGAGCCCCGGACTTCGACCCCATGATCTCAAGTGGGTTCGAGCAAGCGGCGGGAAGACGCACGCGGACGCCGAAGAGGTGATGTTGCGTGTGGTCGCTGAGCGGAACTTCGGCGTGACCGGCGGCTCGGAGCGGTTGGGAATCACGCACGGCGCTTTGTCGCGCTACCTGCGACGTCGCAAGATCCCGACGTAGTTCGATCAACTCGATCAGCGATAGGGCGCTTCCTTGTCCGGCGGGTTTACCGCGATCACATGTTTCCCGTCCGCAATGATGGACTCGGGATCGAGCACGTAGAATTCGGTGAATCCGCATGCCCGATACATGAACTCGGAAAGCTTGTACGATCGCGAGGTGCATTTCGCGGATTTTCCCGGGAGTCTCGCCCGTGTCCGCAACCGCGAGCACGTGCAGCAACTGTGTATAAACATGGATGCACCCTTCGCCAAGGTGCAGGCGTTCCTGCACAAGCCATGAGATTTTGAAGATATTCGAGTTTCCCGACAACGCGCCGTTCGGTCTCATCGATCGATCCACGAGATCTCCGTCGAGACGCTCAACCGCATCCTGGCAAGCGCCGAGGGATACGAGTGACCGAGGGCAGAGGAGGCAGTGATCATGGAGACCGACGGCTACGTATCGCTATGGCTGGCGCACGTTACGCGAAACCCCTCGGCCGGCTCCCATCGCAGCGTCCAGAGTGGGCCAGCTCGGGATTGCGGCCGATGGCTGCGAATTCCCACTCCGCGTCCCGAGGGCAAGTCACTCGAGGTCCGCAGGGCCATGCGATCCTCTTGTGCCGAGCCCTCCTTGGCCGCGGGCCGGCCGAGGTCTGGGCACCGCCGCTTGGCATGCCGCACGGCAGGGTGCGCTTCGCGCGTGAGGTGGGATACAAACATTGTCCCGTGACTACTCCGGCGACTTTCAGGTCGACGTCACATTCGACGGTGCGACTCGCACGCATGGCGGGATTCGCCTCGCCGAGGTCGTACAACTGACACGTGAGGCATTCATCTCGCACGTTGATGTTCGCCCTGGGCATCCTTCCGCAAGGTTTCCGCGCTGACCGCGTGCCCGAGCTTCCAGCTGTGCGCTCTCAAGGACGGCATTCGTGACGGAGACAGCGACCTGGCAGGCAATCCAATGGGTTGAGCTGCCGCAAGATGATGCAGGCGACGACTGGAGTGGAACGTGGTTCCGTCGCCGGGACGCGCTTGTACGGGCGCGCGACGCGATTCGTGCCGAGGAGTTGTAGTGGGCGACGGGCGTGAACAACGGAGCCAACGGAAGCCCGGAAGTGGCGAGCATGCCGCTGATGATTCCGTGGCGCCTGGCAAGTCGACGGCCGTGCAGACGCTCCGCTTCGGACCGGCCGCGGTTCCGGGGACCGCACGTAGCGCCGCCGTGGAGGTCGAGCGGCAGCTCGAGCGTGCGCGAGAAGAGCTGGCGGCACTCGTCGCGGCGAACGGATCGCGCGATGCGCACCGCTCGCGCAGAGCGGCGGACAACGTTCGTTTGTGGCTCGCGACTGCACGTTCCGGCGCGGAGAGGGCACCCGGAGAGCAAGGCGAGTTGCTCGAAACGATTGCAGCGGTCGAGCGAGAGGCCGCACCGCACCTTGCAGCTGCATT
>JAYUVX010000472.1:0-2781 GCA_043753855.1 Myxococcales bacterium
GGTCCGGAGAGTCGTTAGACCAACCGGTTTCGGAATCCTTCAGAGTAGAGAGACAATGGGTCCTCGGTCCCCCGTGTGCGAACGGTGGTAAGAACGCGAGCGCTCAGGCCGCCAGCGTCATGCGACAACTACCCTGGCACAGGGGGAGAACGCCGAGCTGAAACGTCGGCTCGGCGAGAACTCCTCGAACTCGAGCAAGCCGCCGTCGAGCGACTCGCCTGCCGATCGCCGCGACCGGCCGAAGGATGCACCGAGCGGCAATCCGCGGGGTGGTCAGCGCGGCCACAAGGGACACAAGCGGACGTTTCTGCCTGCGAATCGAGTGCGGTCGTCGACGGACTGCTTTCCGCCGCAGTGCCGCCGGTGTGGCGACACGCTGCCGAAGCGACGAGACGCCGATCCCGTTCGGCATCAGGTCGTCGATATCCCGAAGATCGAGCCGGCCGCGGACGACTACTGGCTGCACCGGGTAACGTGCTCGTGCGGCGAGACCACGTGCGGCACGCTGCCCATCGGCGTGCCGCCGGGGATGCTGGGCGTGCAGGTGCTGGCGTTGATCGCCGTGCTGACCGCGGACGGTCACATGAGTCGCCGCAAAGTGCAGAGCTTGCTCGCGGCCGTATTTAGCCTCGAGGTCTCGCTCGGCACGCTGAGCGAGTCCGAGCAGATCGTCAGCGACGCCGTGGCGCCAGCGGTCGAGGAGGCGCGGATCCACGCGCTCGCGGAGAAGGTCAAGTACGTCGATGCTACGACCTGGTACCAGGCCGGCGCCTATCGCAGCCTGTGGACGCTCGCGACCGTCAGCGTGACCGTATTCGCGATCGTCGCCGACGGCACGCGCGAAACACTCCGCCTGTGGATCGATCGGATCCGCGGCGTGCTGGTCACCGACCGCGGCTCGCAGTTCGGCTTCTGGGCGATGGAACGCCGCCAGATTTGCTGGGCGCATCTGATCAGAAAGTTCGCATCGTTCAGCGAGCTGCGAGGTCGCCCCGGAGAGATCGGCGCGAACTTGCTGATGTGGTCGCAGGTGCTGCTGCATTCGTGGCACCGCGTTCGAGACGGCACGGGGACACGCGCCGACCTCAAGGCGGTCGCCACCAATCTCCGAGCGCTGATGGAACAGCTGCTCGACGAGGGCGCAGGTTTGCCTATCAAGGGCTTCCAAGGCGCGTGTCGCAATATCCTCGAACACCGCGAGGCGCTCTGGCGCTTTGCGTTCGAGCCCGGCGTCGATCCAACGAACAATCACGCCGAGCGCGAGCTGCGCGGCCTCGTCTGCTGGCGTCGGTCCACCGGCGGAAGCCGCAGCGACCGCGGCGATCTGTTTGCCGCGAATCTCAAGTCGGTGATCCACACCTGCCGCAAGCAGCACCGTCACGTCCTCACCTATCTCAACTCCGCCATTCACGCGGCGCTACGCGGTCGCAAGACTCCGTCGCTGATCGCCGCTGCGTAATCCTCCCCGTGAACGGGTACATGTTAGTGGGGTCAAGGTATTCTCGGCCACGATGCATGCGGACCGCGGTTCTCTCGATCACGAGGTACAACTGGGATGACTGACGCTGAGAGCGCGAGAGGATCGATGATCGTCGTCGATGGCACGCTCAAGAGCGACGCGAGCGTTGTCGGGACGATGGCCGTGCTGTTGCCCTCGGGGCTGTGATGACGACTGTAACGAAAGTTCTCGGAAACGAGTACGACGAGGTCGCGCGCGACGCGCTTCGCGAAGCGCTGATTAGCCTCGGCGCTGACAATCAACAGGCCGTGCGCGGTGTCGCGGGGTCTCAACACTTCGAGTCGCTGGAAGTCGTCATCGGCGGGCGTTCGTTGCTTGTCGAGGCGGAAACCTATGTCGGACTGAGCGTGACTGGGGAAGCTGACCTGGTCGCGATGGTTGCTGCCGAGGTGGAAAACCGTCTGCTTCCAAGGCAGGCACCGTGAGCATTATGACCCTTGCGTGGTCGTTCCAGTCGCATCTGACCTGGAAGGAAATGCAGGATCGCCTCAACGCCGCTTCTGACCAACCGTGGACAGAGGGGGACTCGGAATATCATGGGGACTACCTCGCGAAGAGGTTGGCCGAACATACCGTGGCGCGGATCTATGCGGTCAAGGAAGGTTTCGTTGTGAACCTACGACATAGAACTGTTGGCGACGACGAGGCTGCCGCTGGAGAGCGTATGGGAAGTGCGAAATCAGTTCTGCTCGAGAGAGTCCTTCCTCTGCTGCTCGCACGGGATGTAGCAGAGACCGAACCGCTCGATTGAGTCGAGGAGGTCACGACGGATGGTCCCGACGGCCGAACGCCATCACACCCGTCGAAGAAGACCGACACCCCATGCGGCGCTTTCGGCCTGCGCGGTCGAACGAATTGCCGCTGACCTACCGACCAGTGTTCGAGGTGTCTTCCGGCACCTTGCCACCCATGGACAGATCAACGAGGAGGAGGCGACGACGCTCCTCGGCGGAGCCCGTCAGTTTCGCCAGTTCTCGAAACAGCTAGACTCGTTATCGGGCTAGCTTCCGTTCGAGATCCGGATCGAAACTTCTTCCGGCGTCAAGTGTTACGTCCGCGTGGAGCGATGAGGACCGGTTCGAGAGACGGCCAAGGCATACCGGCCGACCCGCCTCGACGGATGACAGGGCCTCCTACTACAGTAAGGACCTGCGGCCTGTGGAAGGGGGTAGGAACATGGCGAGCACCAAGACGAAGAAGCCGAAGGGCGTTCGGGCGACGCCGAAGGTTGAGGCACGTCCGGCCGCAGTCGTGGTCGGTGA
>JAYUVX010000473.1:0-8497 GCA_043753855.1 Myxococcales bacterium
AACGTCTCGTCCTTGCCGCCAGACGCCATGTGGAGCGTGAACGGCGAGCCCTCGCCCTTGATGCGGACCGCCATCGTCGGGATCACGCTCTGGTACGACACGCGGTAGTTGCGGCCATCGACATCGAGGTCGTTGGTCGCTGGCTGCTTGGGGAGCGCGCGGCTGCCGGCGTCGCGCTGCACCGCGATCCGCCCCGAGCCGACCGCCGCGCTGTCTCCGCTCGCCGTGGTGCAGCGCAGCCGGTACGCCCAGCTGCCCGGACCGACCGAGAGGTTCGCGCTGTGCTTGCCGCCCGAGACCTTGGCCGTGCGGAACCGCGAGTCGTAATCCATCTCGATGAAGCCGCCCTCGGTGCACGTGCCTCCGAACACGAACTGCACGGCGGTCGCGCCCTTCGGATCGTGGATCGTCACGGTCTCGCCGACCGCGACCTTGAAGTCGAAGTAGTTCGGGATCGCCTCGATCACGCGGATCGTCCCGTTCTTGGCGAGCGTCGCGCTCTCGCCGCGAGCTATCGCGAGCTCGCCGCCGCCGCTGCCGTCGAGCTTGGCCCCGCCACGGCTCGCGGAGACCGTGCTCTCGCGCGTGTTGACGTCGACCTTGACCTCGGAGCCGCTCGGCGTGCCGTCGAGCGCAACCGAGCCGCCCGGCACCCCGACCTTGCCGGTGCCCTTGGCCGCTGTTGACGCGCGCGCGGTGCCATTCTCGACGGTGAACACCAGGTCTTCGCCGAGCACGGCACGCGAACCGCCGGCCATGTCGAGCGTCGTGCCACGCGAGGTCAGCTTGGCCGTGGTGGCGGTGCCAATCCGGACCTTGGTTCCCCTCGCCAGCGCGCCAGCGCCTGCGGGCAACGGCTTCCACGTGGTCTCGCCCGGCGCCTGGATCTCCGCCCTGGTGCCGACCACCTCGATGGTGCCCGCGTCGCGCTGCGCTAGCTCGGACGCGTCGACCGGCGCATCGGCGGCCGGAGCATCCGCCACACCGGCATCGATCGTGGTCACCGAGACCTCGATCCCGAGCTCGACGATCTTGCCGACCTCGAGGCTGATCGTGCCGCCATCGACCGTCGAGACCGTCGCGTCACCGATCGTCAGCTCGATCGTGTTCTTGCCGGCGCCCTTTGCGGTGATCCGCACGGTGCCTTTGGACAGCTTCACGTCACCGCCATCGAGGGCGTAGTTCCCGGAGCCGATGAGGTCGATGGCGCCGAACTCGACCAGGAGCTTGCTGGTGCCCTGCTTGCCGCCGAACCGGAGGATGGTGTGCGGCTGCATCTCGATCTGCGCGCCGCCCACGACCTCGAAGCCGGCGTCACCATCGGCGGTGCGCGCGGCATCGCCGATGAAGAACTCGGCGCCGACCTCGCCTGCCTTCCACTCGCCCTCTTCGTGCTGGCGGTCGACCGGACCTTGCTTCTTGGTCAGCTTGGCGATCGCGCTGTCCTTCTTGCCACCGCAGCCAGCGCCGCCGCCGACGGCGACCACCGCAGCGAGCAAGAGCAGCAGGACGGTGCGTCGCACGATCCTACTTGTGCAGCTCGATGTTCTTGATCGCGACACCGTTGGGATCGATCGTGACGTCGAGGTCCTGGTCGGCGAGGCCAGGCGAGCTGACCTTGAGCTTGTACGCGCCGGGCGCGAGGTCGATCTCGAACTTGCCCTCGGCATCCGAGGTGGCGCGCTTGGCCCCTGGCTCGATCGTGATCTTCGCACCGGGCAGCGCCTTGCCGGTGACGACCGAGCGCACCACCGCGCGGAGCTGACCGGGTGGCAGCATCGGCTCGAGCGCGATCTTGCGGACCGCGTTTCCGCCCTTCACGAGGATCATCGAGGTACGCGCCGGCTTCTTGCCATCGACGTTCACGCTGACTTCGACGCCGGTGTCATCGAGCGTGGTCACGCCCTTCACCGTCTTGCCGATCGGCAGCTTGCTGACCGAGAACGCTCCCTTGTCGTCCGTGACCGCGGTGCCGGTGTTGTTCTTCGCCTTGACCTCGACCTTGGCGCCGACGACTGGCTTGCCGGCCTCGTCCACCACCTCGCCGCTGAGGTCCGCGGTCTCGACCACCGTGATGTCGATCGGATCGTGGGAGATGATGCTGCTGGTGTCGCGCTTCGGGCCACCGAACCGGGCACTGATGCCGACGCCCCCGGTGAATGTGGGCTCGTACGCGATCAACCGTATGTCATTCGCCGCGATCTCCGCGGGGGAGATGCGAGGCACCTTGGCGCCCTCGAGGAACACCAGCGCGGACCACTCGTTGGTGATGTGATACGCGACGCTGCCGCCCAACCGGATCAGCGCATTCGGCGCTGCGTGGGCGGAGGTGGCCCCCATCGGGGTGTTACCGCGGCCGACGAAGAAGTCGGCGCTGGCCTCGACGCCGAACACCAGCTTGCCGCTCGGGATCCCGAGGTGCACGCCTCCAAGGAGCGCGTGGAACTCCGAGACGCCGAGCGAGACCCGGTCCGCGAGCGAGAGCTTCGCGGGATCGGCCGAGTTCGCGCTATTGTCGAGGCGGAACCCGGCGGAGAACGACAGCAGGCCTGGACCCGCCTTGAGCGAGAGCAACCCCCGCGCATCCACCGAGATCGCCGAACCGGCGACCGAAGGTGCATCCTTGCCCGGCACCCAGATCCCTAGCTGCCCACCGAACCGGAGGTTGCCGGAGGGCTTGGCGGCGCGGACCATCAGGTGCGGATCGCCGACGTAGCCGTCGTCCTTGCTCGGGGAGTGCTTGTCGGCGCGGCCGTCGAGGGAAAGGCCGATCGTGATCAGATCCGTGGGCGCGAATGCGACGGCAAGATCGCCGATGCCGCGCGACAGCTTGTGGTCGGTGCCGAGCAGGCCTTTGCGCTGACCGAAACCGCCGAGCAGAGCCACCTCGACCGCACCCTTGGGCAAGGTCTCTGCCGAAGGAGCGTGCAGCCCGCCGGGCATCGCTGCATACCCGATCGCGTGCGGAGTGACGGGCTCACCTGCACGCTCCGCGCTGGCCGCCACATCGACGGGCTCCGCCAACGCCGCTGGCGAGACCACGACGGTGGCCAGGAATGATGCGAGTCCCCAGCGACGCATTAATGAAAAGTGTAGGGCGCTTCGGTAGCTGATTGCCAGTCCTGTGACTTCAATAGCGCAGCCAGCGGATCAGCTCTCTCACCGACGGTCGCTTGCCATACAGAAGAACACCAACACGGTAGATTTTTGCAGCTGCGCGGACGACCAGCACCGTCGAGACCAGCAGGATCGCCAGGGAGATGCCAACCTCGCCGAGCGACGCGCCACCGAGGACGAACCGCATCGGCATCAGGATCGGCGACCATAGCGGCACCATCGTCATGATCGCCGTGGTCGAGCCGCGCGGCGCGTTGGAGACCAGCTGTAGGCACATCACGCCGATCACCAGCAACATGGTCACCGGCATCTGGACCTGCTGGGTGTCCTGCTCCGACGAGACCATCGCGCCCACCGCGGCATACATCGCGGAGTAGAAGAAGTAGCCGAGCAAAAAGAACGTCAGGACCACGGCGAGCTCGGTGAACCTGAGCGGTGGCAGTGCGGCACCACCGGCACCGTGGATGCCGAACACACCGAGCACCTGCTCGCGATAGGCGAGGCACAGCGCGCCGATCCCGAGCCACACCACGATCTGGATCAGCGCCGCGCCGCCAACGCCGAGGATCTTGCCGCCCATCAGCGCGCTCGGCTTGACCGCCGCCACCAAGAACTCCATCACGCGACTGGTCTTCTCGGTGACGACCGAGCGCATGACCGCGACGCCGTAGAGCGTGATCACCATGTAGAGAATGAACGCGAGGATGTATGCGATCAGGAACGCCCCCGCGCCGGAGCTGCCCTCCGCCTCGCCGGTGGAGTGCTGAGTCGCCAGGTTGATCGGCGCGGTGATGCCCTTGATCTGCGCGTCGGTGAGCGAGAGCCGGTGGGCGCGGGTGTCGAGCATGACGCGCTGGACGATCTGATGGAGCACCACGCCGAACACCTGTCCGGATGCGTTGTCACCCCGATAGAGCAGGAGGCCGCCGTCAAGTGCATCGGCGGGGATCACGAGGAAGCCGTTGATCTTGTCCTCGCGGATCCGGGTGAGCTCGACCTCGTCGGCGGTCTCGGGTGGGACCACGCTGGCCTTCCACTCGAGCTGCGCGAACGCCTCTGCCAGAGGAGCTCCGAGCGCGCCCGACTTGTCGACGATCTCGATGCGCGTCCCGGACGTGCTCTTGCTCGCGATCAGCGCCGGGATCACCACCAGCGCGACCATGAACACCGGGCCGAGCAAGGTCATCGCGACGAACCACTTCGTCTTGACGCGCTCGAGCAGCTCGCGCCGCGCGATCACGAACGTGTCGCGAAACCCACTCATGCCGCATCTCCCGCTTCGTCACGACGCTCGGCGACCGCCGCCTCGGGCCCGACCTTGTCGACGAAGATCTGGTGCAGCGACGGCACGATGATCTCGAACCGGCGCAGCGCGACGCCCGCCGTGACCAGGGTGTGGAGCAGCTGCTGGGCGTCCGCACGCTCGGCGAGCCGCACCTCGGTATCGGCATCGACGTCCTCGGCCGCCGGCCGCTCCTCCGCGATCATCGCCGTGTCGGCGAGGACCTTCGACGCCCGCTCCCTGGCAGCATCATCGGCGTACGCGAGCGCGATCCAGCCGTCGGCCTGCCAGCTGCGCTTGATCTCGCGGAGCTTGCCCTGCAGCACCATCTTGCCGCGCGCGATGATGCACACCGCATCGACGACCTTCTCGGCCTGCTCCATCTGGTGGGTCGAGAACAGCACCGTGCGGCCCGCGGCGCGGATCTCCTCGACCACCTCGCGCAGCACCTCCGCGTTGATCGGATCGAGACCGCTCCAGGGCTCGTCGAGAATCACGATCTCGGGCTCGTGGAGCAGCGCGGAGGCGAACTGCACCTTTTGCTGCATGCCCTTCGAGAGATCCTGGACCTTGTTCTTCATCCACTTCCCGAGGCCGAGCCGCTCGAGCCAGTGGCCGGCGCGCTTGCGCGACTCCGCGCGCGTGAGGCCGCGCAGCTCGCCCATGAACTCGATCATCTCGACGACCTTCATCTTCGGATACAGCCCGCGCTCCTCGGGCAAATAGCCGATCTTGCTCGCCGCGGCACCGCCCGGCGTCAGCCCGTCGAGGATGGTGATGGTGCCGGCGTCGGGCGCGATGATGTCGTTGATCATCCGCAGCGTGGTCGACTTGCCGGCGCCGTTCGGGCCGAGGATGCCGTAGACCACGCCGCGCGGGACCTCGAACGAGATGTGATCGACGGCGACGTGATTTCCGAATTTCTTGACGATGCCGTCGATGGCGAGTGCGGGGCGGCTCATGACAGCGGGCCCTCCCCGAGGACGGCACGCTCGAGCACCGCCATGCGGATCGCGACGCCCCACGACACCTGCTGGAGGATCACCGCCCGCGGGCCGTCGGCGACCTGCGGCGAGATCTCGACGCCGCGATTCATCGGCCCTGGGTGCATCACGATCGCATCGGGCTTGGCGTAGCCGAGCGTACGCTCCGAGAGCCCGAACGTGCGCGAGAGCTCGCGGGTGTTCGGGAACCGACACGCCTCGCCATCGAACCGCTCGCTCTGGACCCGCAGCATCATGATCACGTCCGCGTTCTCGAGCCCATCCTCGAGCCGGTGCACCACGCGCACGTGCTCGCGGGTCAGCTCGCCTCCGATCTCCTCGATGCCGCGTGGCACCAGCGTCCGCGGTGCGCACAGCCGGATCCGCGCGCCGAGCTTGGACAGACAGAGGATGTTGGAGCGCGCCACGCGCGAGTGTGCGAGGTCACCGACGATCACGACCTCGAGGCCCGCGATCTTGCCCTTGTGACGGCGGATCGTCGCGGCGTCGAGCAGCGCCTGGGTGGGATGCTCGTGCTGGCCATCGCCGGCGTTGATCACCGCGGCCTTCACGCTGTTCGCGATCACCGCCGCCGCGCCGCCGAACGAGTGGCGTACGACGATCGCGTCGGGATGCATCGACATCAGGTTGCGCGCCGTATCGATCAGCGTCTCGCCCTTGGTCGTCGACGACGCGGAGCCCGAGATGTTGATCGCCTCGGCCGACAGCCGCTTGGCCGCGAGCTCGAACGAGGTCCGCGTCCGCGTGGAGCTCTCGAAGAACAGGTTGATGACCGTGCGACCGCGCAGCGACGTTAGCTTCTTGATCGGCTCGTCTCCGAGCGGCCAGTAACGCTCGCCGTGGTCGAGGATCGCGATGATCTCGGTGGCGTCCAGATCGGCGATGCTCACCAGGTGGCGCGGCACGCAACTCGTATAGCAGAAGCGAAGTGCTAGTGTTGGACTGGTGTCGGCACAACCCACCGCCGTAGGGCAGGTCCTGGGCGAGCGCTGGCGGATCGACGCCCGGATCGGCAAGGGAGCGATGGCGGACGTCTATCGCGCGCTCGATCTCCAGACCGCGGCGTTTGTCGCGCTCAAGATCCTGAAGACCAGCGTCGCGGGAGATCCCGCGATCAAGCAGCGGTTCACCCGCGAGGCCGAGGTCCAGGCCCGGCTGCGCCACACCAACGTCGCCGCCCTGCTCGCCACCGGGACCACGCCGACCGATCAGCCGTACCTGGTCGTCGAGCTGCTCCGCGGCAAGACCCTGCGCGGCGTGATCAAGGACGAGGGCCGGGTCGGTCCGCGCCGCGCCGCGAGCTATGCGTGGCAGATGCTGCAAGGGCTCTCCGCGGTCCACGGCGCGGGGATCTTGCATCGCGACCTCAAGCCCGCGAACATCATGCTCGAGCCCTCGCCCGGTCCGATCGAGCGCGTGGTGCTGATCGATTTCGGCTTCGCGAGCTTCGAGGGCAGCTCGAAGCTCACTCACGAGGGCACCGTGGTCGGCAGCCTGCGCTACATCGCACCCGAGCGGCTGCGCGGCGAGCCGATCGATGCCCGCAGCGATCTGTACTCGGTCGGCATCATGCTCTACGAGCTGTTGATGGGCGCACCACCGTTCGCGCAGGTCGATGACTTCGCGCTGATCGAGGCGCAGCTCCAGCAGGACCCGCCCGCCGTCGACGCCGTCGTACCGCCCGCCCTCGACCAGGTGATGCGCAAGGCGCTCGCGAAGCACCAGCACGAGCGCCATCCCGACGCGGCGACGATGGCCTCCGCGATCGAAGCGGCCGCAACCACGATCCGCTAGCACATCGCGTGATAGAGGCGTCAGCCAGCCCACGGCAGCTGGCCCCGCGTGCCACGAGGCAGCTTCAAACGCTCTTCGAGCGAAGGTTCTGTCGCATATCGCGTACTTGATGCCGATGCGCGCTCGCAAGACCCGATCTCTAGTTGCCCTGTCACTGCTGGTTGCCGCCTGCGGCGATGACGGCATTCATCACCTCGCGGATGCACCCGCAGCACCCGACGCGCTCGCCGACGCCGCGCCCGACGCACCCGGGAGCAACGACGTCCAGCTGCAGCTGACGATCGGCGGCGCTGGCTCGGGCACGGTGACCTCGTCGCCGGCTGGCATCTCGTGCGGAGCCGAATGCACTACGAGCGTTGCCAGGGACACGGTGGTCACGCTGACCGCGGCTCCGGCGACCGGCTCGGTGTTTGCGGGATGGTCGGGCGGCTGCACCGGAACGCTGCCGACCTGTGACGTCACGCTCGCCAACGTGGCGACGGTGACCGCCCGGTTCGCGCGCTACACGGTGACGGTGACCCGAGCCGGCGCCGGCGCGGGCTCGGTGTCCAGCAACGGGCTCGCGTGTGGAGCGACCTGCACGATCACCGCAGTCAGCTGCTCGACTACGGCACGCTGGTCACGCTGGTCACGCTGGTCACGCTGACCCCGGCCGCGAGCACGGGCTCGTCGTTCACCGGATGGACCGGTGACTGCACGGGTACGGGCGCGTGCACGGTCACCATGACCATGGCGCGCAGCGTCTCGGCGACCTTCACCCTCGATACCTTCCCCTGACGGTCGCGACCTCCGGCAACGGGACGATCATCGCCACCGGGATCAACTGTGGAGCCGACTGCAGCGAGACGTTCAACTACGGGACGATGGTCACGCTCACCGCGACGCCCGGCACGGGCTCGTCGTTCGCCGGCTGGAGCGGCTCGTGTAGCGGCACCGGTGCCTGCACGGTGACGATGACCGCGGCGCGCAACGTGACCGCCGCCTTCACGGTGAACAACTTCACGCTGACCGTGGCCCCAACCGGCAACGGTGCGGGCACGATCACCGGCACCGGCATCAACTGCGGCGCCGACTGCACCCAGCCGTTCGTCTTCAACACGATGGTCACGCTGACGACGACGCCGGCGGTGTCGTCGACGTTCACTGGGTGGAGCGGTGCGTGCTCGGGCACCGGCACCTGCACCTGCACGGTGACGATGGACATGGCGCGCAGCGTGAGCGCGACATTCACGCTGAAGCTGGTCACGCTGACCGTCACCTGGCTCGGAACGGGCGTGGGCTCGGTGGATGGCACCGGGAT
>JAYUVX010000474.1:0-8488 GCA_043753855.1 Myxococcales bacterium
GCGTCTCTCCCAGCTCGGCGAGCGCTCCTGGTTGATCGCGGAGCTGTACGGAGAGGTCCTGGCGATGCATGCGCACACCCTACGGGCGGTCGACTTCGAACTGCATCGAAGCATCGCGCTCGAGATTCGGTCACGGCGAGGATGTCCGTCGCGGTCCAACGACGCGGCATCGTGCGCGAGCTCGCGCAACAGCGTATTGAATGTGTCCACGGAGAGCGCTCCGCGGTCTCGCACCCGCGATCTAGCGGTCTGTTCACCGCTGGTCCAGGGCCTGGCCGGGTGCGTGAAGGTCGGTCGCGAGCACTCCGAGCACCGTGGCAGCCCACAACGTTCCGTCCAGCGCCGCGATCCCCTCCACCGGCAGCGCCTGTCCGGCCGGGTCGGTAAGACCGCGCGAGCGTGCGGTGCCGGTCAGGCGGTCGATCACCGTGAGCGTGGAACGTCCGCGCTCGCCGACCACGATCGTCCAGGGACCGGCAGCGACCAGGACCCGGTCCGGGTCACAGGCGACCAGCCCGACCGCGATGCCGCGGCCGAGCCGGAGGTCGCTGACCGTCGCGGAGCATGCGCCCGCGCCATGTTCGCGAGGGATGGTGAGGGCAGCGCCCTCGCCGGACCACACCAGCTCCCCGCCGTGGTCGAGGGTCACACGGTGCGCGCCTTGCGTGATCGCGGTCGAGCTCGCCACGATCGGTCCGCTGTTGTCGCCTCCGATCGCCACGGTGTCGGCGGGGAGGTCCCACCGACGCGGCGACAGATCGAGGGTCTCGACGACGAGGCGGTCGTGGAGCCCGTCTTGACGATCCGTGACGAGTGCGTGACTCGCACCGAGCTGGACCAAGCGAGCGTTCCGGTGGTCCGCGACGAGGACCCCAGACTCGCGATCGAAGACCGATGCGTGGTCACCATCGATCGCGACGACGGCAGCCTCACCCAGCGCCAGCGCGCTCGCCGGTGCGGGGAGGCTGCGAACCCAGCGCACGCGACCGAGGGTCACCAGCTGTAGCTGGCGTCCGCACTCGAGAACCACGGTGTCCCCCAGCGCCGCGACGACCGGGTGGAGACACGTACTCTCGAGCTCCCAGTGACGGCGACCGGTGTCTCGATCCAGCGCGAGGACACTGTCAGGGTCGCGAACGACGACGACGAGCGGATCGCCGTCGCGAACCGAGACCGGTACACCAGGCAGACGAGCACGCCACTCGGGGCGCGCCGTGTGTCGGCCAACCAGGACAGGCTCTCCGGTCTCCCACGACACGATCAGATCCCCGACCCGATACACCTCGGTCGCCCCGCCGTGAACCTCGGCGGGGTCATCTGCGGCGGCCACCAGGGAGCGATGGTACGCGATGCCGACCGCGGCCATCCCGACGAGGGTCGCGGCGAAGCCGACGGCGCCCCACGGAATCCGGCGCGCGCTCACGTCTCCACGATCCGACCGTGCACGGTATCGACCGCGACACCGACCGAGCGTAACCACGCCGACGGGAGATCTCCGCCGATCATGACGAATAGCTGATC
Organism: Myxococcales bacterium; assembly: GCA_043753855.1. Lineage (GTDB taxonomy): Bacteria > Myxococcota_A > Polyangia > Haliangiales > Haliangiaceae > JABFXX01. Next base: position 1,522 of record JAYUVX010000474.1, read on the forward strand.
GATCGCGAGCTCGCCGCCATCGCGCAACATCAGCCGTCCCGGCGTGGTCTCGACCGGGACGTCGCCCAGGCGCAGTTCGACGGCGCTGGCGCGCAACCGCCGCTGGTTCTCGGGCTTGGCCGCGAGCTCGGCGCGACGATGGACCAGGATGACGCGCGTGCCATCGACGGCGGCGAGCGCGACGGCAGCTTCGACCGCGCTGTCCCCGCCTCCGAAGACCGCGCACGCACGTCCGCGGTACTGCTCCGGATCGAGTAGCTCGCTTGTCACGTGGATCGAATCCTCTCCCGGGATTCCGAGCATGCGCGGCGTCCCTCGCCGCCCGAGGGCGAGGACCACGGCTCCTGCGCGCAGCACCTCGTTGCCGGCGCGAACCTCGTAGTGGTCGCTTACCGATGACAGACCGCTGACGGGAGCGTGCTCGCGGATCGGCAGCTCGTGGCGGCGGGCGAGGTCGAGCCACAACGCGAGGAGCTCTTCCTTCTGGATCTCGCGGCGACGCACGCGACCGTGTAGCGGCAGATCGAAGGGCGAGGTCATGACCATCTTCTGTCGCGGGAACGTGCGGATCGTGCCGCCGAGCTGGCCGCGGTCGACGACGACGAACGTCAGCCCGAGCTCGCGCGCACGGAGCGCGGCCGCGAGCCCGGCCGGGCCGGCACCGACGATCACGACATCGAGGATTCCAGCGGTGCGGCGCGCATCGCGAGCGATCGAGCTGATCGCACGAGCTCCCTGCGCCACGGCGTTGTGAACGAGCCCGATGCCACCGAGCTCACCGGCGACGTAGACCCGCGACAACGACGACTCGAGCTCTGCATTCAAGCGCGGCACCTCGATCCCGAGCTCGGGTGTACCGAGCTCCAGTCGCACGGCCCCGACGGCGCACGCCCGAACGCAATCGGCGTGTCCCACACAGGCGGAAGGCTGGACCAGTCTAGGCACCCCACCGATCATCGCGATCACGTCGCCCTCGGGACATGCCGTGATGCAGGCGCCGCTCGAGATGCAGCCATCGAGGTCGAACGCCGGATGCAGCGCGCGTGGGGAGGGCACCGACGGGGCGCGGCGAGCGCGGTACGCGACCGACGCTAGCCGCGTCGCGAGTGCACCAGCACCGACGAGCGCGAGGAGCTGGATCGGATCTCCGCTCACGGCGCCACCGTGTAGATGAAGTCGTGGCCACTGTGACCGTCGCGGCCTGCCTGCGCGTGACAGGTCACGCAGCGCGCGCGCACGTTCTCGTAATCGCCCCAACCGTCGGCAGCAACCCCATCCGGGTCGTGTGGAAGCGCGCTGTCGGTCGGCACCCGCTCGTACCAGTACCAGGTGTCACCCGTGGTACCCGGGCGGGTGTGGCGACTCACGGCGTAACCGATGATCGTTCGGTCGTCGGCGCTCCACATCTCCTTGACCTGGGCCGCGTCGATGGGGAACTCCCCCGGTCCCGCGCGCATGACGAGATCGTTGCTGCACACCCGGTTGGAGCCGTGTCCGTCACCCACGGTCGAGACCCGCTCGCAGTGCCAGCTGCGATACCAGCCATCCGCGAGCCAGCGCTCGACGTCGGCACCGCCTGTCAAGGGCGGCGACGAATGATCGGGTTCGGCCGGCGCCACGCAGGCCACGGCACAGGACGCGACGACGACGACGGACAGGCCAGGATGAGTCACTTGATGGTCCTCCACGAGCGGGTGGTGTGGCATTCGGCGCACTCGCTGCGCAGCAGGTGATCGCGGGTGTTGGGTCGGTCGCGCGCGTGACAGGCGAGGCACTCACCCGACACGCCCGTCCAGATCGGGTTGGTGTGGCAACCGCCGCACGCGGCGAGCACGTGCCGGCCGGTGAGCGGAAAGTCCGTGCGGTCGTGGTCGAACCGGATCACGCGCCAGCGATCCGCGCGATGGCAGTCCTCGCACGCAAACGCGTTCGCCGTGCGGTGAGGATCGCCATGGCAGGTCACGCAAGCCGAGTTGACGACCCGACGCACCCGCGTGTCGTGACACGCCGTGCACTGCAGTGTGCGGTGACGGCGTTCGAGCGGAAAGTCCGTTGTCGCATGCTCGAACGGCTTGACGTTCGCGAACGTCGTCGGTGAGTGACACTGCTCGCAGCGCGTACCGAACTGCTCACCGTGAATGCGGGCGACATGACAGGTCGCGCACGTCGGGGCGGTGGTGCGCGACACCAGCGCGAGCCCGCCCGCGCCGTGGCAACTCGCACACGGAGCAGTCGCGTGCGCTACGGTCAATGCGAACCCCGTCTCGCGAGCATGCGCGAAGTCGGGTGGCGCGGTGAACCCGGCGGGCGTGTGACAGCGTTCGCAGCGATCGCCTAGCCGTCCTCGATGGCGTCGATCGGCGTGACAGTCGGCGCACCGTGTCGGCAGCCCCGTCAGCTGACCGTTCGCGTGACAATCCGCGCACGCCACGCTGGCGTGCTTGCTGACGAGTGGGAAGCCGAACGTTGCGTGTGTAGCCGCAGTGATCGTCGACGGCTTCCAGCCACTCGTCACGTGGCACTGGGTGCAGGTGGCCGACACCTTGGGTGAATGCGGCGTCGCGTGGCAGCTCGCGCACGTGATCGGCGCCGCCGGGAGCTTGAGGTGGCAGCTCGCACAGGCGACGCCGGCGTGGCGACCATCGATTGGAAAGCTTGTCGTCGCGTGCGAGAACGACGATGGCGTGAAGGACCGCGTGGTGTGGCAGCGGTCGCACGCGCCGAACTCTCCGTGCGACGGCACCGCGTGGCACGCGCGGCATTCGGTCGCGGTGCCGCGGAACACCTCGGGCCGGGTGTGGCAGCTGTCGCAGCCGACGGTCGCGTGTTGCCCGGTGAGGGCGAACCGCGCCGGCTTGCGATCGTGGTCGAACGTCGCGGGCTTCCACTTGCGCGGCGTGTGACAGCGAGCGCACGCCCCGAGCGGGTCGTGCTTGCGCTCGCGTTCGTGACATCCCGCGCAGGTGGTTGGCGTGCTCTGGAACTTGAAGTCCGCGTGGCACGCCAGGCACGGGGCGGTCTGGTGCTTGCCCGGCAAGATGCAGCTGCAGAACTTGTGATCGAAGTCGAGCTGCGCCCAGCTGCGCGTCGAATGACAGGCCTCGCACGGGCCGTCCGTTCCTCCGTGACCGCGGTCATGGCAGGTCGCACACGCTACAGCGCCCGACAGATTGCGCCCGCGCTTGTGGCACCCGTCGCACGCCACCGGCGCATGCGCCCCGGTCATCGGGGTGCGATGAGCCCCCGGCGGATGGATGGTCGGGACGAAGCTCGTCGTGGAATGGCACGCAGCGCAATCGCTGCCGAGCGCGCCCTGATGGCGATCGACATGACAGCGCACACACGCCGTGGGAGTGCCCACGTACCCACGGGGATGGCAGCTCGCGCAGGCGACCGCGGCATGCTTGCCGACGAGCGGAAATCGATCGTGCGCGATCCGCGCCGGCACTGGCGGTGACAGCGCATGCGCCGGTCCCAGATGATCGGGATGACAGCTCGCGCAGCTCGCGCCCTGGAGGTCGCCGTGCAGGCCGTTGCGCACCTTCACCTGGTCAGCGATCGGCGCGTGGCAGCGCAGGCATCGGTCGTCGGGGATCCCGCGGTAGGGGACGTGGCAGGCGTCGCACCTGGCCTCGAGCATAGCGTGCGGACGCGCGAGCGGGCCGGGTGACACGAACGTCGGGGCCGCAATCGCGTGGGTCGCGAGCGCGAGCACGAGCATGATCGCGATGCGACTCATCGCGCGTATCCGAACTGCACGAACGCGCGGAGCTGGGCGTGCCCGAGTGCGGCTTCGAGATCCGCTCCCGCAAACCAGTGGCCACGTTCGACGAACGTCCGTGCGTAGGCGAACTGCTGCGCCTCGAGCGTGTAGGGGTACAGCTGCAACGCGACGGGCGCATCATCGCGGTCCGGGATCGTGGCGCCCGGGAGGACGTCGCTGTACTGCACACCGAGCCGGAGCTCGCCGAGTGCCGCGCGATGGCGCAAGCTGGCATCGACCACCCACGTGCGCCGTGGTTGAAAGCCAACGGCCTGCGGGACCCCGGTCCGCACCGCAGCACCCACCTCGAGCTCGAACGTCGTGCCTCGACTGCGCGGTCCCAGGGTGAGGCCGGCCGTGGGGTGCACGACCAGACCTCCGTCGCGTTCGCGCAGCTTCAGGTGAGCGAGCCAGCGGACACGTGCGCTTGCCGTGAACCGGTAGCGCGCACCCACCTCCACGAACGAGGCACTCGGCCGCCTCACGGCATCATCGGTGACCTGAAACGTTGTCTTCGCGCGCACCGTGACGAGCGACCACGTCACGCGATGGCGGCTGGTCATGCGGTGATCGATCGCTGCAAACACCGACAGCGAGCGCAACAGCCGCGAGCGCAGGGCCGGATCCGCCTCGAGGAGCTCGGGGCGCGGCGAGAGCTCGACCTCGTAGCGATTCCCCACACTCATCCCGCCGAAGGCGGTGATCGCCTGCGAGGCTTGCACTGCGCCCGAGGCATCGATGAACAGCTCTGGCAGCTCCCGGGTCACCGTGATCGGTGTGCCCGAAGTCTCACCATTGGCCCCGAACGCACCGGACAGTGGATCGAGGCCGCGACGCAAGGTCAGCACGTCGCGCGTTCCCACCACCGATGCGGCGAGCTGAGCGCGCTGCGACCGGTAGCTGGCGGTCACCGCGAGCAGTGGCACGAGGTTTGGTTTCGGCCGGAGGATCAGCTCTGCGCGTCCGTTCGAGAACGCGCGTACGCCTCCGACCAGCTCGAACGTCAACCCCTCGGTCGGCGATCGACGAACGGCCACGCCGTCGACGAGCAGCCAGAACCCCCCCGCCACGCGCTGCCGGCCGACCCGGAACGCGACGAGATCGTGCGGGTCTCCGAGCACGAAGTTGAGCTCGTGCAGCTCGTGGCGCCCCGGCGCCCCGATCACCGATTCACGATCGACCGCGTCGATCCGCAGGCCGTGTCCTTCATAGAACAGCGAGGTAGCAACATCCGCGGCCGCCAGCGCTGTCGCACCGCCGACCGTCGCGGCGTAGAAGTCGCTCGCAGCGAGCACGACCTCACGATCCTTGCCGCGATCGGCCGATGCGGGAACTGGTGCGAAACCGAGCATCATCACGACGGCGAGCCGCGCGGTCACGGCAGAGCTCGATACGCGAAGTGCGCGATCACGTGAAGCATCGCCAGCGTGCCGAGCGCGATCGTGATCGGCCGATGCAACGTGAGCCACGCCCGCAGGACCCGCTCGGCCGCGGCGATCCGCGGTCGTCGCCTCGCGAGGCGCGCGCGCCGGCGTGCCACCTCAATCAGGTGGGCCGCATCAGGCAAGTGAGCGAGCGCGCAGCTCACGCGCCGGATCTGAGCGCGGACCTCGCGACCATGAGCCCGCGTCGCTGCCACGCCGGCGTCGCGCGCGAGCTCCGGCAACGCGAGGTCGAGAGGTTCAGGCAGGCGAGCCGCGAGCTCCTCGCCGAGCACCGCGAGCTCGCGATCGAGAGCCCGCGCAGCGAGCACCTCACCGGTGAGCGTGCGAGGCACTCGAGAGAACAGGTAACGACCGAACAGTCCCGAGCCCAGCACGAGCCACATCAGCGCGAGGCCGATGCCCGCGGCCGAGCTCCAGTTGGTGACCCGAAAGCCGTGGTAGGTGATGAAGATTCCGCCCTGGACGCCCATGAAAATGTGCCAGTCCAACCAGGTGCGCAGCGCGCCGAGGCGTCGCAGCGCCGGCACGCGGCGACGCACCGAGTAGAGCTGCATCGCGACCATCGAGCCGAGGCCCCACCAACCGGCGAATTCTCCGAATGGCAGCCGGGGCCCCGGCGCGGCGGTGACTGCCGACACGACCGCGACGGCTGCTTCGACCGCGAGCACGACGAGGTAGCCGCGCGCCGGCAGCTCACGGTGACGACGCGTACGTGACGGGAAGAGGATGGGGGCTTCGACGTCCACGAGAGCGCGACCTGACCGCTCGTATACGGTCGCGTGACTGTTGTCGCAACACGCACTATTCGCCATTGCTGTGCGAATAAACCGAACAGCTGCTACGGTCCGCGACCATGGATCGCTTGATCAGCATCGCGGATCTCTGGGACTGGCTGCCGACATTTCGCGCGGTCGCAGAGGCCGAGAGCATCCGAGCCGCATCGGCGCGGTTACACGTGGCTGCGTCGTCGGTGTCGCGCACGCTCAAGCTGCTCGAACAGAGCCTCGGCTGCGAGCTATTTCATCGCACCGGGCGACGGCTCGAGATCAACGAGCAAGGTCGGCTGCTACTCGGCTCGGTCCGCGATGCGATGCGGGGCGTGGACGATACCCTCCAAGTGGTCCGGGGAGCCCATGTCGGAGAGGTACGAGTCTCGACACCAGGTACCATTGGCAGCGCGCTGGTGATCCCCGTGCTTGCCGCGTGCGTCGCCGCCGAACCGACGCTGATCCCGCGAGTCGAACCGGCGAGCCCCACCGTGATCGCGGACCTCCTGTGCGGTCAGCTGGATCTCGCGTGCACCACGCGGCTAGTCGCCCAGCGGGCTCTCCGTGTCACCCGCCTCCCCGACCTCACCTCGAGCGTGTACTGCGGTCGCGGCCACCCGCTGTGGCGGCGCCGCGTGGTCACACAAGCCGAGTTGCTCGCGCACGCGTTCGTGGCGCCCCCGTCGTCCGCGGAGGGCATTCCGGTCGAAGGCTGGCCCGCGCAGATCCCGCGGCGGGTCGGCTACGTCGTCTCCGTGCTCCATCACGGTCTCGAGCTGTGTCGAGCAGGCCACGCCCTCGGGGTGTTCCCCGATCTGCTCGCAACCACGGACCTCCATCGAGTCCCTGTCGATCTGGTCGCCGCATCGTCAGTCTACGTCGTCTCGCGCCGACCTCTCGGCGAGGCGGGTATTGTTGACCGGATCACCGCGGCCTTGGTCGCGGAGGCGGGCCAGCTGGCGTCGCGAAGACGGTCCAGCTAACGGCGCCGC
>JAYUVX010000475.1:0-25336 GCA_043753855.1 Myxococcales bacterium
GCGCCGGTGCTGTGCGGCTCCGTTCGACATGCGCATGCCGCGGCGTCACGCGGATCGGCGCCGTGGGTTCGGCCACGACAGCCACGGCGGCTCGCGGCCCGTCCGGCATCACCGGCATCACCGGCATCACCGGCGGTCGTCGGTCAAGTCTTCACCACGCGCCACGTCGTTGCGTCCTTCCTTGTCTCGCCGGCCTTCTCCAACCGAAGGCCAGCCGCGATCCGGTCCTTCAGTCTACGGAGAACGTAGCCGAGGGCGGTTGAGTCCAACTCGGGCACCCTGGCCGACTTGAACGCGCCGAGCGCGTCACGCATGCAGGTGTCGCCGACCAACTCACGCGCGGTCTTCGGGGTAGAGCCATGGGTGGTGTACCAGGTGCTCAGAAGCGCGCGCAGGTCCTCCAGGTCGCTGTCGCCGTCGTCCCGGATGCGCTGCACACCATCGAGCGGATCAACACCTGCGGCCCACACGATCGCGCCGCGTACCAGATCATCCCACGGCTCGAAGGAACCCTTGCGAGGCTTGGCGTGCGCCGGCCGACCGGCCACTACGTACGCACGGAGCAAGGTCAGCGCGGCGACGACAAGCGACGGTCGGATTGCGCGGACGTGCGTTCGAATGTCCGGATATACCCAATCCTTCCGATCTTCGGGATGCTCGACCTTCGGATCGAGGCCGATCGGAACGACGCGGCGACCGAGGTCGCCTCGCAGCACGACGTTGCAGCCCGTGTAGCCCCATACCGCACGGAGCGACGCCGTGATCGTCTGGGTCTTGCCGAGCACGCGATCGCGGATCTCGCCAGTAGTGAGCGCCATCGCGAGAGACGGCGACCCAAGTTGGCCCTCGACGTTGTCGATCACCACGAAACTCGGCGCCTCGATGGCGAGCGCGAGCAGACGCTTGCGTGTCTCGTCATCGTTGTCGGTGTGAGACATCAGCGCCGGTGTTCGGCCAGTCGTGATCAGGGAGACCAACTCCATGACCAGCCCCTTGCCCGATCCCGGTGTCGGTGCCGTCGCTCCAAACATCGGAACCTGTCCGTTGATCGCGGCACGACCGATCATGGATAGGATCAGCGCAACGGTTGCAGCACGGTCGCTGTCTCCGACGTAGCAGACGTCAACGAACGGATCGAGTAGAGCTCGGTACGCCCGTTGGGCGTCCTGCTTCGTTGGCTCTGACGGAATCTCGGGATACTCGGTCCCGGTCGGGTCGTAGATGAGACGCGTCGCGCGATCGTAGCCGGGCACGTCGAGGATCGAACCGTCTGGACGGAACACGGGCGTGTCAGTGATGCCCTCAATCGCTGAGAGCGACCACTCTCCGCGCGACATGAGGGTTTCGACGGCCCACAGTGGAACCATCACAGGACTCGGTACGCCCTTGGTGTCGAGCTTGACCCACCGGGCGCACGCACCAAGTATCTCGCGAAGTGTTGCGGCGGCTAGCTCGGTGACCACCGGCATCCCCTCGGGTCGTGCGAGCCAATCGGTGGACGACTTGTCGTGGATGACGTGCACGAGCCGGCGACCACGAACGTAGATGCCGCCGCGTTGAACGAGCGCGCCCTCGGCGGCATCAACCACGGCCTTCTGGTCTGTGGTCACTACGATCGTTGGTAGCTCGCTGGCTTCCTTCGCAGCTTCAGGCGCGCTGATCGTGAGCGACTCGGACAGCTTCGCGAGGTTGAGGCGCAGCGTCGGGATCGACGCGCGCACCTTGTCGCGTTCGCGCTCGCACTTTGCGAGGTCAGCGACGGTGCACCCCTCCTTGCTCTCGTGCATGCGTCGATGCTCGGCGAGCGCCAGCTCGGCGTTGAGCATCCGCACGAGGTCGATCGATCCGGTGTCCGCGATCGATTGGTTCGTGTAGCCGAGCTTCGCGAGCGCTTCGCCGAAGTACTTGATCACCTCGTGTCGGGTCCATGGTCGATCATTCTCGAGTTGGAGCTGGAAGCAGATGAAGCCGAGACGACGATCGCCGGCCGGAATCTCGATCGCTTCGTAATAGGGATTTGGTTGGTTGTCCGGACTCCGGACAGTGCTACAACTGCCATGGGTCTGATCGTTGAGCACCGAGGTTGCCGCCTCGGTGTTCTTTCGTGGAGTCTGATCGTGGTCGTCCATGACTACTCGACCTCCGATCGCGCGCCGGTTCGAGCGTCGAGCCAAGCTCGCAGCGCCTCGACGGAGTAGCGGCACAGGGTTGGCCCTACGCGAATGAACGGGGGGCCGTCACCTCGCTGACGCCAGCGGCGCATGGTGTCAGGGGTGACGCCGAGGATCTTCGCGGCGACGGTGGTGGGAACATAGGTAGACAAGGTCGGAAATAGAGACACAGCAATTCCTTTCTCGGATTGCGTCGTCCCCGACAACCTGGCCTCCGTCTTCGGGCATCACGCCCCCGCACTGGCACGCTCGGTCTCCCGAGCTGAGGTCATCCCCCAAGTTATAGCGGTGGGCGATCCACGATCACCCAAGCAGCAACATAGCAGCCACACCAGATCACGCAACCGCCGGCCAATCGTCATCGGGCGCACGCAGCTGTCACACCACCGGGAGAGTGACAGCCGATCTCCAACATCTCATCACGGTAGGCACCGCGTGCCGTCGCATCGGCTGCGGCCGCCGTCGGCTGCATCGAATGCTAGCGAGCTTTTCGCCAATTGACATCGGTGGCGTGACGTTCCTTGATGGCCGGCTGGTCGATGCCTACGTCGCCGGCCGGCCCGACCTCACCGGGACGTGCACGGCGCGGGAGGCAGGTCGCCTGCTTGGCTGCAGTGGCCAACATGTCGCCGCCAGGCTTTCACTGGTGCCGATGGTTGTCGACGGCCCGACGGGCCGCCAGTTTCGGTACCCGGTTGAGGCAGTACTCGCGCTCGCTCGCGAACGCGATGCGGAGCGTCGTGCTCGTGACGCTCGCACGGCGAAGCGCAAGAACGCAGAGCGGGATCGCCAGCCGTGATCGCCGACCAAGATCAGCTACGTGCAGCGCTCGTGCTCGCCATCGCCAATCGCTCCGAGGTGTCGCACGCGGAGATCTGCGAACTCGTCGGTGCCGTCGAGCGTGACGATCAGGCAGCCGTATCGACGGCGATGGAATCGCTCGGCTGGATCGGGTGGCGGGTTGCCGGAGCGTATCCCGGTTTCCGGAGGGCGACACGATGACCACGACAACGCACCTTGCCGAGCTACTGGCGGCGATCGATCGCTTCGACCGCGACACCGCCGCGACGAGCGACCACAGTCGCGAGCTACTCCGCGTTCGCCGCGAGTCCGCCGATCTCGCGAGGACGATCGACGCCGCGATCCGCGAACGCCAGGAGGCCGCACTCCTCGACACCACCACCGAGGCGCTTCGCGATGCGCTGGTCGAGCGCACCGCACCCATCACGCTAGCCGATGCGTGCGCCGTCGTCGGCGTCTACAGCCGCCCCGGTCAAATCCGGGTGACTCAAGCCCTGCACCAGCTCGGCTGGCGCACGTCGCAACTCGGCCACGGCGCCGATGCACAACCGGGATTCCGCAAGCCGTTCTGAAACCGAAGGACCACGACATGACACCACTCCACAATCTCCGCACCGCTCTCCAGGACTTCTATGATCAAACGCTCGACCTCCCCGACTGGGATGCTGGGTCCCTCCGGCACTCGGTAACAGACCTGACCGCGGAGGTCTGCGCCGCACTCGCACGACTCGACGAGCAAACCCGTATGGTCGAACTGGTCGAGCGTGTCCGCGTCGCGATCGCAGACCGCGAGCAGGTGCCGTTTGCCGAGATCCAGAGCGAGACCGGCGCGGACTCCGACGACCTCACCGCAGCGACGACGACGCTCGGGTACGAGACATGGATGCGCAACCACGTGAGCACCCTCGTGAAGGCGGGCAAGTGAGCGACGCGAAGCTACTCGCTCGTGCACGCGAGTTTTACGACGATGACACGGGGGCCGTGCGCCGTGACTCAAGCCCCAAACCGCTCACGGGGGGCGAGCGTCGGTTGATGCTCGACTTCGTTGCCGCGAATGAAGATCCGATCCGCGCCGATGCAGGGGATACGTTCGTCGCCGGCATGTTCGCTGGTGCCGTTCGGCGCGCCGAACGTCGAGCGCGGTGGGAGCGCGAAGCAGCCGCCAACATCGCCGAGGTCCGGATCGCCACCACGAAACGCGAGCGTGCTCGGGGTGATGCACAACGACGGGCCAAGATCGATTTCGCCAAGGGCCTCACCGACGGCGAGCGCCTAGCCGCCGAGCGTGCCGCGGCTCGGGCGTCTGTCGCCGAGGTTCGCCGGGCGCTCCAGCGCAATGGTCACCACAAGCCGACCGAGGACGAGATCCGCGAATCCGCCGCCGAGCGCGCTGCGAACCGCTGGAGAAAATCGTGAGCATTATCCTGGGGAGTTTTGGCGTGCGCTTCGATCACAGGGGCAGACAGCCCGGTGACAACACATTCGTGATTCGTGCGGTCGAAGCCAATCCGATCGCGGACACGACCGACGAAGTTGATCACTCGGACGCTGGCGACGCCGCTCTACTCGCTGCCTCCGAGCGGCGCACCGCTGCGTTTCAGCATTCGCGGCTCGGCACTTCGCCCAGCTTCCGATCTGATCTGAACACCGACGAGGACGTATGACCGATTCCAAATTGGAAGCGCTTCGCGCCGAGCTGATCGAGTTGCGGACGCTCGTGCACTCGCTCCCATCAGCACAGCAAACGCTGATGGTTCGTCGAGCCAACGAGAAAGCTCGCCGGCTACGCGCCGTCGGCACAATGCCCGTTGCCGATGCGCTCGATGCCCTCGCGGCAATGCCGCCGGGCGACGTTCGCCAGACGTTCGAGATGATCGGCGAGGACACCGCGATCAAGATCTTGTGCGCCGCAGATTCTAAACTCCGCGATCGGTTGCTCGCACCGTGCCCCCCATCGCTGGCCGTACAGGTTCGCGTTGCGATCACGTCCGACGACCTGATCCCACGCCACGGATGGATCCGATGCACCGGTTCGCAGCCGGCCGGCTACGGCCAGCCGAGCGCGAGCATCACGCCCGCGTTCGCAAAGGTATTGGTCGGCTACGCGATCGGTGGCGTGGTCGGCGGCACGTATCGCCTCCCGAGTCTTCCGAACGGCGCGAGCGCCTCGGGTGTGCGCTGGCCTCTCGCGATCCTGGAGAGGCTCCGAGGTGTCTGGCCGGGTCTCGACGACGCGATCGCACGCGGCACCGTGCTCGTCACACCGTGCGATCTCGTCGAGGATCGGCAGCTGCTGATCCTCGCTGCCGATCGCCAGCGCGTCGTGATGTAAAGCGATTGAACCTCGATCCGTGGACGGGACCTTTGGCGTCCAGTCGCTACGGGGGGCAGCGGGGAGATTACGTTATGTGACTACTTCGGCCTCGTGAACAGCACGAACAATCCCAAAATGATCGAGCCCGCGACCCAGATCCCAACGATCATGCTCGCACCGAGCGCCGTGCCGAGGGCCCTTCCTGCTTGTTGCGCCCCGGTCGGGGCCTTCACATTCGACGCTGCGTTCATCCCAGCTACGAGCCAGTAGACCATCAGCGCGTTCCACGCGATGAAGCTCCACTTGAACAGCTTGCCGAACATGCCCCGTTTGGGGACATGAATTACGAAGCCACATTTGGGGCACGTCCGAGCAGACGCGCTGACACCTGCTTTGCAGTCAGGGCACGCCATTAACGCCACAGACCCTCCTGCCGTGATGAATCCACGAGAGTCGCCGCCAGCCGTGTACGGGTTCTTAGCGGTTGTGAGGCTTGACCCGCAGTGCTTGCACTTGATCGCCTCGACCCTGACGTCCTCAGCGCAGTAAGGGCAGCGCTTGGTCGCATGGCTAGGTGCCGCCAACGCTGGAGCCTGAACTTTGGCGGCGTACCCGGGCGGCAGAGCCTTGTGGGCACCTATATCCGCGGCGAACGGCGCGAGGTCAGCCTCTTCGCTTTCGCTCTCAGCAACGGCCGCGCGAGCCGCGGCCAGTGCACTCTCCAACCGGGCGCGAGTAGCCTCAGAGGTGTTGTACGCGGCGTCGTACGCTGCCGAGTAGACGAGGTAGAGCGGGCCGTCGGTGCCATCCTCGTCGCTGCGGTCATATGCCGCATAGGCCGCAACGGCGGCGGGGTCCGAACTCGCTACAGCCGAGGGATCAGGTGCGGCATCCAGGGCGTCGAGCGCGGCCTGAAGGGCACGATATGCGTGTGACGGGTCATTCAAAGCCCCCCCGCAGTGCTTGCACTTAACCGCCTGGACCTTAATCGTCTCGGCGCAAAAAGGGCATGCCTTCGTTCGCCCCTCCGTAGGCTCTGCGAGTGCAGCCACCGAAGCCGCGCGAACGTCAGGCTCCGAATCCTTCCCGCCACCCATGTGCCCGATGTTCGCATGCAGGCGTGCTCGGCGGATAGCGTACTGGGGTTAAGTCCCGGGTAACGCGCCTGCCGTGGCGAGTGTTGGGCCATGGACATTGCATGCCGATGCGGACGGTCGCGACCATGGCGGAACACCGACCGTGCGCGCTCGATCGCACGTGCCAAGGTCGGCGACCTCACCACCGACCCCCCGGTTGCTCTCCCAGCTCGCCGACGAGGTGACGCATTGGGCTGCACGTTGATGATGCCGATCGATGGCTCGGGGCACGTGAGGACTGTCAGGGCGAGCCGGTAGCCTGGTGGGATGTTCCGATTGCTGGTGTGGCGTGAGTTGGTGGCGTTGCTGATGTTCGGCGAGCCGGAGCCGGACCGCGTTGCGGACTGGCGATTGGTGCCGAGGATCGAAGTTGATCCGCTCCTACTGCTCCGCGACGAGAAAGATGAGCTAGGCGTCTTCTTTCTCGGACTCGCAACCGCGTTTAACGACATCAAAGGCATGGCTCTGTTTGAGCAATACCTCGACGCTAAGGGTCGGCCGCTTCCGCACGTCGTCTCGGAGTACGCCGGGCAGTGGCGCGGCTCGCACATTCAGATCCACCGTTGGATCGCCGGCGTCATGCTAGAGCTGATGATCTGGATCCGCGAGGCACGAAAATCGGTGCTCGTCAGTCCAGAGCTGGCGGCACTCGTCGCCAAGCTCCCCGACAAGCGTCGGGAGGCGTGGGAAGAGTTGGTCGCGGAGTCGCTCGTTGATGACGGGCAGAGCCGCGATCGTCCGCACGATCTCTGGCAGGACATCCGTAACAGCGCTTCGTTTCACTACGATCGCAAGCGGCTCGCGCGCGGGTACCTCGATCACTTCCGTGACGGTCGCGCCGAGCACCAGGGCGACGCGAACACGGCAGCCATGTACTCACCGGGCAGCACGATGAAGACCGCGCGTTTCTACTACGCCGATGCGGCGCTCCAAGCTCTGCTGTTTCAGCGTGGGCGAGACTGGAACCGCGCCAAGGTCGACGATGCGATCGTGCAGAAGGCAGCACGGGTCAATGAAGCGATCGGGCCGTTGATCTACCGCTTCATCGATAGCCGGACGGGGACTCGGCTCTGACCGCTCCACGCTCGCGGCGTTCGCCCTTGCGCGCATCCCACCAGACCCTGACCTCATCCGACGGCGTCCCGCCTGCTCGATCTCGTGCGGACCAGCGACCGGGATTAGCAGCTGCCTCAGGGCACCGAGACGCCGCAGCGTCCACACCTCCCCGGCTCGGCACCATGGCTGAGATGGTTACGCCGGACGATCCGGCCGCTGTGCTCGCACGGCACCTGCTCGCCGCAATCGCGGCAGAAGGCCCCCGGCTTGCCGATCTGACCTGAGCTACCGATACGAAGGTGGAGACATTTTTTCTTGGGCATACCTCGACGTTACCGACCGAGTTTTCTCGGGTCGATTAAGGCGAAGCATCCCCCCTTTTATCCCCCCTTTGAACGTAACGGAACGTGTCGTCTGGTGTCACGCCGGCACGGTTAAGTGTCGGTGTTTGTTCCGTTTCGCCCTAGTGTCGACGGAGGGTACGTCTCTCGTGGTAATGCCCTGGAACGCGATGAAGAGCAACCGGTGCGAGGTCGCTGCCAAGGAGCTCGACGATGCGGGCGCAGGTGTCGGCCCCACGGCGAACCGCGTCGTGCACGTCGCCGATCTGCTGCCGGGCGAACGAGCGGAGGTCGCCATCGATCATCAGAGCCCGCACAAACCGGATGCGTGGGGCCACATCGTGCGCCGGCTCGGACCCGCGAGCCGCGATCGGGTCACGCCGGAGTGCCCCGCATTCGGGCGGTGTGGCGGGTGCACGTGGCAACACCTGGCGTATCCAGCGCAGCTGGTCGCGAAGCGCCGGCGCGTCGAGCTCGCACTGGCCGACATCCTCGCGATCGATACGCTCGGCACCCGCGTCGCGGCCGTGCACCCCTCACCGATCACGATCGGTTACCGCAACAAGGGTAAGTACGTCGCGGGGCGCACCGCTGACGACAAGCTCGTGCTCGGCGCCTATGCACCGCGCAGTCATCACGTGATCGACACGCTCGGCTGCCGCGTGGTGGCGCCGGTGATCGACGAAATCGCGACCTGGGTCCGCGGTGCTGCGGAATCAGCGAAGCTCGTCGCGTACGACGAGCAGGCGCGCTCCGGCGAGCTGCGCTACGTGATCATTCGCGAAGCCCGCGGTGACGTCCTGATCGCGCTCGTGGTCGCTTCCGGCACCTCCCGCGCGAAGCTCGAGATGGTGGCGACCAGCCTCGCGAGCCACCCGGCGGTACGCGGCCTCGTGGCGATCGAGAACGATCGTCGCGATGGTGCGATCGTTCCCGCGGGCTCCAGTGCGAAGGTGCTCGTGGGGCACGGTCACCTGGTCGAGGATCTCGCGGGGGTCTGTGTCGAGGTCGGCGCCGGCGAGTTCGTCCAGGTCAATCGCGAGCAGGCCAGCGCGATGTATGCGCGGGTCGCGGAGCTCGCGAGCCCGAAGCCCGGCACGCGTGCGGTGGATCTGTTCGCAGGGCTCGGCGGCATCGGGCTGCATCTCGCGCGGGCGGGTGCCACGGTGGTCGCCGTCGAGATCGATCGCGATGCGGTCGCGCAGCTGCGGCGGGCCGCCGAGCGCGCCGGGCTGCCGCTGACCGCGATCGCGGGCGACGCCGGCGACCTCTCCGAAGAGGTTCGCGCGCAGCTCGGTGCGGCGCCGGATGTGGTCGTGGTCAATCCGCCGCGCAAGGGACTCTGCGAGGGCGCTCGCGAGCTGTTGCATGCGCTCGCGGCCCCGGTCGTGATCTATGTCAGCTGCGGCCCCGAGGCGCTCGGCAAGGATCTGGTGGCGCTCGCGGCGTCAGGATACGCGCCCGACGTGATCGAGCCATTCGACCTGATGCCCGGAACGGCGCAGGTCGAGACCCTCGTGCGGTTGCGCCGATGAAGTGGCTCGGCGCGCTGGTGATGCTCGCGGCATGCGGCCGCGTGAGCTTCGATCCCGTCAGCGACGGCAGGGGGCAGGTGGCGGAAACGGTGACGGGCCGCGATCCGATGGTCCCACCGGTGATGTCAGGGGCGCCGGAACGTCGTGTCCGCTGTCGGGGTTCCCGTTGTGCCCCGCGGCGGCCGCATCCCTCAGCGCCGCGGGTCCGTACCGCCGGCACGACGGTCACTCCCTGAGCTCGGGACCCAACGGAATCGTGATCGTCGCGCCATCGGTGGCGTGGATGCGCCGTACGAAGTGCTTTGTCGCGGTCGGCAGCTCGACGTCGATCGTCAGCTCGCCGTCATCCGCGGGCATCGAGACCTCGAACCGACACGGCCCGATCGTCAGATCCGGAAGCGCCTTGCGGTGCAGCTTTGCATTGGAGTCGCCGTCGACGCGCAGCTCGGCCTCGACGGAACGGACCTTGGCGGCGGCATCGCCGAGATCGAGCACGATCGTCGCGTGGGTACGCGTCTGCTTGTTACAGGTGTTCTGGATCAGCACCGCCATGCCGCAGATGAACGCGATCGGCAGCACGCGCTTCTTGAACAGATCCAGGAACGAAACCGTCACCGGAGCGTTCTAGCACGCGCCTCGACGGGGTCCGACCGAAAAACTGGCTCCGTGCCGGGCCGCGCGGGATCCTCGCGGCATGCGACTCGCGCTCGTCGTGGCCGCCCTCGCCGCCGTTTCGGGCGGAGGGTGTGGCACGCGTGCGCCATCGTATCGGTTCGCGTCTCCGATGCTCGGCACGGCGGAGGTACCGCGCGCACCACTCCAGGGCCCTCCACGCTCACTCGTGCCACGCTCGGAGCTCGCGAACCGCGAGGCGCGGCCGATCCGCGTCGTCTCCGCGCCGCAGATCCGCGAGGCCTCGGCCGCGGCGGCAGATGCAGTGCTGCCGCGACTGTCGACGCAGGCCGCCCTGCCCGCGCCACATCAGCTGCCATCGGGCACGCCGCTGCCCGCGATCCACGAGGCGCCAGATCTGCGTGGACTGGTCGGGCGCCGCACCAAGAATGATCCAGCGCTCGTCGTGCTCGGCTGGACCCACGCGCTCGGACGCACGGCCGAGGGCACGACCGGGACGGAGCTCGTCGCCTGGGCGGAGTCATCGAACCGGCTCGCCGAGCCGACCGCTGCGGCGGTCCCCGGGGACCTCGTGATCTTCGATCGCGCGACCAGCGATGCCGAGTACGACCTGATCGCACTCGTGATCGCCCGCGACGCCCGCGGCGTCACCGAGTATATCTACGTCGGCAACGGCGTGGTCCGCCGTGGGTTCATCGATCCGACGCGGCCGGCAACCAGGCGCGATGCGCAGGGCATGGTGGTCAACACGTACCTCCGCCACGGTCGCCGCTGGCCCGCGAAGGGTACGCACTACCTCGCCGGCGAGCTGATCGCACACGTCATTCACACGCACTGAGCGTCTGTCCGGCCACCGGACGTCGTGGTCGACGTACGACGTCAGACCCGCAGGCTATCGAGGGTGGTGGGGTGGAGTCGAAAACGACGATGGACGGACGACGACCTGCGCGCTGCTGTCGCGGGCGCACGTAGCTTCTCGATAGCGATTCGAGCACTCGGGCGTACCTGCAGGCGGCAACTTCGAGCACGCCAAACGACGGGTTCTCGAGCTCGGCCTCGACACGTTTCACATGACCGGAAAGGGCTGGAACGTGGGTCTGGCGTTTTGCCCACAGCCGCGCTTGCCACTGTCGGAGATCCTCGTGGCGGGCCGATGGGCCACCACCCACGCGCTGAAGCTGCGCCTGCGCCGCGAAGGCCTCAGGACACCGAAATGTGAGCTGTGTGGCTGGACGGAGCGAGCCAGCGATGGCCGGATCCCCGTGGAGCTCGATCACATCAACGGCGACCGCAATGACAACCGGCTCGAGAACCTCCGCATCTCGTGTCCCAACTGCCACTCGCTACAGCCGACACATCGCGGCCTCAACCAAAAACGACGAAGACGATGAGTGCGCAGGACGGGACTTGAACCCGTACGAGCTTTCGCTCAGGCCGTTTTAAGCGGCCACTGTATACCATTCCAGCACCTGCGCTCGCGCTCAGACCCTAGCACGCGCATCCGCGCGCTCGGCATGACGAGCGATCGCAGACACCAGCACGGGCCATAGCGGCGACGGTAAGTCGTGTCCCATCCCGGCGATCGGGAGCCACGTCGCATCGGGCATCATCTTCACGAGGTCACGCCCTGCGCGCAGCGGGAACATCGGGTCTTGGCTGCCGTGGATCACCAGCGTCGGCGCCTTGGTCTTGCGCAGCTTGTGGCGGCGATCTGCGGTGCCCAGCACAGCCGCGAAGTGACGGAGAAACCCTCGCGGCGACAGCCCACGCGCATGTGCGAGCTCGCCGATCCTGCGTAGCCGCTCTCCGTCCTGCGGCCATGCCTTGCTCCCGATCACGCGGAACATCCGCTGGACGGAGATGCCCGCCTCCTCGGCCGTCGTCGGCGGCGGTGTGAACAGCGCCTGCAGCGCGTATGGCTGTGGGAGGTAGCGACGCCCGCCCGGGGTGGACATGATCGAGGTCAGCGATCGCACGAGGTCCGGATGCTCGATCGCGAGGTGCTGGGCGACCATCCCGCCGAGCGAGGTGCCAACGACGTGCGCGCTGGTCCATCCGAGACTCTTGATGAGCTGCGCGACGTCATTCGCCATATCGGACAGCGTGTACGGCGACGTCGGCACCATGCCGAGCATTCGCATCGCGAGTGCCCTGCCCGGCTTCGGCACCGGCAGATCGAGACGCGACGACTCGCCGATGTCGCGATGATCGAACCGCGCCACGTGGAAGCCCGCCGCCACGAACTGCGCGCACAGCGCATCGTCCCAGAAGCAACGCTGCGCCCCGATGCCCATGATCAGCACCAGCGGCCGGCCACCCTCACCGAACACGTCGTATGCGAGCTCGATGGTGGGCCCCTGCGGACGGCCAACGCTCGCGCGGCCACTGCGCGTCGCGAGCGCCGTCATCAGCTACCGCTACCGCTGCCCTCGCGCAGACCGGGGACGACCTTCTTCGTGCACGGCAGCTCGGGGCAGTCGTCTTCGTCGGGCGGCGGCTTCACTGCGCTGCCGGGGTGATCGCGCAGCTTCGCCGCGCCCCCCGCATCGGTGGCCGCGCTGCCGGTCTCGGGCGTGGTGACCGCACCGTTGCTGCCGGCAGCGGGGGAGTTCTTCGTCGGGACCGTCTGCCGCACCGCCGTGCCGCTCGAGCCCTTCTCCAGCTTCGCGTTGAACGAGCCGTCCGCATCGGGCGTGAGGTCGACGATCGCATCGCCGTAGCCACTCTTGTGCAGCTGGAACGACAGCGTGTCGTGCGACCCTTTGATGTTCAGCGTCACCGGCGTGGAGCCGTACTTCTTGCCGGTGGCGAGGTTCGTGACCTCGGCGCCGCGCGGCGTCGATTCGATCTTGAACGTGATCATCGACGGCGGTGGCGGCAAGCCGGGAGCCGCGTCGATCGCGATGGCGGCGACCGCTGCATCCGGAGGCGTGACCGTGGCCGTGCCGGGACCATTGCCCACCGGCGTGATCGTGCCCGCCGTTCCGTTGCTCGCGAGATCGCTGCCGGATCCAGCGCCGGTGCTTCTGCCCTTCATCGCGAACAACGCCGCGGCGGCGCCACCGCCGAGCACGATCAGCGCGCCGAGGATCAGCGGAAGCTTCGACTTCTGCCGGGGCTTGCTGTCCTCCTCAGGTACCGAGAGGTTTCCGGTCCACTGCGTTCGCTGGCGCGACTGCGTGGTGCTCGACGGCGCCTGCACGCCCGCATGCACACCCGTGATCGGCGCCGGACCCGAGCCCGGTGAGGCGCTCGGCATCGGATCACCACACACCCGGCGGATCGCGTACGCGAGCTCGTCGATCGTCCCCCATCGTGCGTTGCGATCTTTCAGCAGCGCGCGATCGATCACGCCGGCCAGCTCGCGCGGTGCACCGATCCGATCGAACACCTCGAACGGAATCTGCGGCGGCGGCTCGGTCAGGTGGAGGCTCAGCACGCCCATGAAGTTCTCGGCCTCGAATGGCACGCGTCCGGTCACCAGCTGGAACAGGATGCAGCCCATCGCATAGACATCGACGCGGTGATCGACGTTCTCACCACGCGCCTGCTCCGGCGACATGTACTCGGGCGTGCCGAACAGCATGCCGGTCTTCGTCAGCTTGCGCCCGCCCTCGTCGACCTCGGTCAGCTTCGCGATACCGAAGTCGAGCAGCTTCACGAAGTCGGGCTCGCCGAGGAACTCCACGAGGTAGACGTTCTCTGGCTTGAGATCGCGGTGGACGATGCCGTGGCCGTGGGCGGCCGATAGCGCGGCGCAGATCTGCAGGAAGATCTTCTTGCTGCGCGCCCACGGCAGCAGCTGCCCGGCGAGCCGCGCGCGCGCGATCTCCTCGTGCAGATCGTGACCCTTCAGCAGCTCCATCGCGAAGAACACGAGACCTTCGCTGGTGGTGCCGAAGTCGCTGATGTCGATCACGTTCTCGTGCCGGATGCGCGATGCCGACTTTGCCTCCTGCATGAACCGCTCGACGAGGTCTGCCTTGCGAGCGAACTCGCCGTGCAGGACCTTCAGCGCGACCTGCTTCTCGAGCAGGTTGTGGGTGGCGAGGTAGACCGCACCCATGCCGCCTTCGCCGAGCTTCTTGACGACGTGATAGCGGCCCGCAAGGGTCTGGTTCAGCAGCGGATCCACCGCGGCTGGCAAGTACGATGTCATTGCGTTGGCCGAGTGAGCGTGCGCGTTCGCGCCGTGGTCGGGGAGGATCGACGTCGGTTGCTGCGATGCAGCCAGCGGTGCCGGAGTGGCCGACGCAGGTGCAGGTGTGCCGCCGGTGCCCACGCGCACCGGTCCGGTCTGGCCCATCTTGGTCCGCTTGTCGTCTCCCACCGGGGCCGTATCATAGCAGGGAAGCAGCCGGAATCACTAAGGCTCGTCGATCCACTCCGAGGCCCGGATCATGGCCGAGCAGACGTGCTGGACGAAGTCGATCCGGACGTTGCGATCGATCGGGCTGCCCGGCATCCCGCCGAGCCCGGGTCCGACGACGTTGAAGTCGTTCTCGGGCCGGATCTGCTGGCCGAGCGCATACTGCAGCGCTGCGACGATCTGCGCGCGGACCTCGGGGTCCGGTGACCCG
The DNA here is from genome assembly GCA_043753855.1 of Myxococcales bacterium. GTDB lineage: Bacteria > Myxococcota_A > Polyangia > Haliangiales > Haliangiaceae > JABFXX01. The sequence goes on from JAYUVX010000475.1 coordinate 14,568, forward strand.
TGGTGCTTGCCGAGCAGGTACGAGGAGATCATCGCCTCGGTGCGGGATCCCGCGGGCGTGTTGTAGGGCGGGACGAACGAGGTGACGTTGTAGGCGCCCGCGAAGTCATCCTGGTCGGGATGCTCACCGGGCACCGGTTGCTGCGCGCGGAGGAACGCGCCGTAGCCGTGGCAGAACTTCATGTACTCCGGATCATTCGCCGTGGGCCAGGCGGCCTCTGCGGCGATGCAGGTCCAGTGCTCCTCGCCGTAGAAGAAGCCGCCCATGAAGAAATCGTACCAGTGCACGAGCCAGGACAGCCCGTGGTTCGCCGCCGCTGCGTAGCGCTCGTCCTTGGTCACGATGTACATCCGCGCGAGCGCCAGCGCGGCCTCGCCCGAGTAGTAGAGGAGCTCGGCGTTGTCGTCGGGTTTCTGGGTCTTGGTGTCGTAGAGGTGACGGAACGAGCCATCGGCGCGCTGCATGAAAAGCAGGAACGCGGAGAGCTTCGTGGCGAGCGGCAGGTACGTCGTCTCGCCGGGCGCACGCTGATACTCGGCGAGCGCCACCACGGCGAGCGCGGTCGAACCGAGGTGCGCGATCTGTTCGTTGCGATCGAGCACGCAGTCGATCTCGGTACCATCGGGCAGTCGCGACCCGCAGTTACCGGCGGCAAGCAGCTCCGCGAGGTGATGGAACGCGCGCTCGATCGGCTCGCGCAGCCACGGCTCCTTCGTGATCCGGTACAGCTCGGCGAGGAAGTACGTGGTGCCGGCGTGGCGCGGCATGCTGTAGTTGTTCGAGCGGATCGGGTCGGTCTGCTGGCCCGTCGACAGCTCGTGCTCGTAGATGTATCGACCATTCGGCGCGAGGTGATTGACGAGGAACCGGCCTCCCGACAGCGCCGCCGCGCGCAAGGTCTTGGCGGACAGCGGCGGCGCGACGGCGTTGCCCCGATACAGCTGGATCGGCGCGCCGGGCCGCATCGCCGGTGGCGGCTCGACGAAGGTGTCGGTCCGGAACCGAAACAGCTCGGCCGTGGCGATCGGCGACGTGGCCTGCGCACGGGTCTGGAGCAGGCTGCCGATCCGCACGAGATCGATGCCCATCGCGAAGTCAGGCAACGCATTCGACGGGCGCTTCGCCGCGAGGACCTTCGCCGTGACCAGCTCGTCCGGTAGCAGCACGATCTCGGTGTCCGCGATCACGGCGCCGATGCCCTCGACGCCGGGATTGATCGCGAGCATCTCGGCGATCCCGGGGACCGCGTAGCGCTCGATGCCGCCAAGCGGCGCGGAGCCCGTGATCACATCGACCTGGAGCCGAGCTGCCTCGCGGTCCGCGGCCAACATCGTGGTCACCGGCCCGTAGCGGAGGAGCTTGTTCGCCGCGTCCTGGGTCGCGGCGCCCACGCTGGTGCCGTGTCCATCGATCCGCGCCACCGAGCGGCCGTTCGACCACACGGTCACCGCGAGTGTATCCTCGACGGGGCGATCGACCTGACACGGAACCGTGCTACCGAGCATTGCGGCGCGCAGCGTCGCCATCACCGCCGTGCGGTCGGCGTCATCGAGCCGGCCGGGCTGCGGGATGCGGAATGTGGTGTAGACGAAGGTGGCAGTCACCAGGAACACCAAGCTCGGCAGCGTCCAGATCAGGATCAGTGCGAGGAGCCGGCGTCGCGCGATCATGACAGCGCGCCGAAGGCCCGGCGACCTGCGCGTGTCATCAGGTACTTGACCTGAACGATCGGAAGCAGCGCGACCAGCTCGAACAGCAAGCCGACCGAGATCATCGCCGTCATCGCCGCGGCCTTGCCGAACGCGCCGTAGACCCCGGAGAGAAACGCCGCGGAGATCACGATGCGGAGGATCAACAGCACGGTCGAGAGCAGCGCCACGGAGCCCGCTGCGACGCCGATCCACCAGCCCTGCTTGCCGCCGCGGATCATGCCGAGGCCGAGCGCGAACGTCGCGATCGGCAGCGTCCACAGGTGCAGGGACGCCGACGGCAACCGGTTCGGAACTACCTTCCAGATCAGGATCGCCTGGATCACCGCGAACGCGACGTCGAGGCCGGCGTAGATCCAACGCCGCGGATCACGCCGCTTCGGACCGACGGTGGCCACCGGGAGACTCGGTGCACTCGCGGACCGGGGGCGGGGTCTGGACGATCGGGTTTTGGATCCACGACCCATTCGGCCGCAGCATACAGCGGCGGTGCGCTAGAAACAGCCGGGGCGCTGGATGTCGTCGGCGGACTGGGTCGTTGAGAGGATGGTTCGCAGATAGCCGTATTCCTCGTCACAGAACACACCCGGGCCTTGGCCACCGAGCTGCGCGCGCTCGAGGAACGGGCGATCGCCACCCGAGTCCATCAGGCGATTGGGTGCGTCCCCGGCGTCGTGGAAGCCCTCGGCGAATGGATTCGCGAGACCGAGCGAGTGACCGATCTCGTGGCTGAGGGTCCCGCCAACGAGGTTGCCGAGCGCGAAGATCGCGCACTGGATCTGCGACTTCCGGTCCGACGCCGGGCAGCTGGTTCCCGCGCTCAGGGTGATGAGCTCGCCGAGATCGGCCGAGGTGATCGGCTGGCCATCCTGATCGGCGCGGAACGGGTCGAAGATCTTGTCGAACAGCGGATCGGCGCCTGGCACGCCCTTCGCGAGGTTGGCGGGGTGCTTCGAGAACCCGAGCAGCGAGCGCAGGAACACGCCGCCGAAGCCCGCATAGCCGTCCTGCTGGGTCAGCGCGTTGACGCCACCGAGCCGGTCATAGAGCCGGAGGTTGCCATTGTCCTTGCCGGCGGAGTTGTCGTAGCCGAACAGCCCCATGTTGTTGGGGTCGACGCCAACCAGCTCGACGTTTTCGAACAGCGCGAAGTCGGTCGGCGGCTCGATGCGGAAGTCCATGTTTACGCCACGGTACGCCTCCTTGCATACCTCGAGGATCCGGTCGCGGATCTTGGTGTGCACCGCACGCAGCCCAAAATCGCGCAGGCCTTCGATGTACGACGGCAGGAAGCTGAGGAACACCACCTGCTTCACCGGCGCGATCGCGAACGAGACACTCTTGGCCACACCGCCAACGCGGTCCGTGCCGTAGCTCACGATCGGTGTGATGGTTCCCGTGAACTGCCCGGTGTCCTTGCGCAGGTCGAGCGCCTGACCGAGCGAGTCGTCCGTGTTGATCACGTAGCGAACGAGCCGACCCTCGACGAACTCGGGGATCAGCGTCATCTGGATCTGCGCAGGGTTGCCGCCGCGCTTGTTGAACGTTCCGGACAGCGTCAGCTCGGTCAGAGCACTCGGCTCGCCACCGACGAAGCCGCCGCCGTGGACGAACACGTACTGCCCGAGGCTCGCTGCTGGCGGATCGACGCTGAAGATCTGCGCGGTCACCAGGTCGTAGTCGACGTCGCGCGCGTCGGCCATGATCGGGCCCTGCCCGCTCTGCTTGTTGATCACCGTGACCTTGCCGATGAACGAGCCCGGCTTGATGCCGGCGATCTTCGGGGAGAACGCGAAGGTCGCCTGCGCGCGCGACATCGGATCGACCGCGATCATCGGGATCTCGACCCCGGCGATCGGCTTGCAGGTGCCCGTGCTGTTGACCTTGAAGCAGCCGGTCAGCTTCGCCACCGTGGTGCCCTCGTCGCCGCCGAGCAGGAAGCCATCGCCATCGACCTGCAGCTGATCGTTCACGAAGATCACGCCGGTCGCGTCGAGGGTCGAGGTCGTCGGCGTCAGCTTGGTGCGGAACGAGAGATCCGTGGTCAGCGGTTGTGATGCGTAGGTGTTGTCGTCCGAGGTCGCGACGATCTCGATCGTAGCGCTGCCCGCGAAGTCGACGTCGCCACCGAGCTCGTCGATCTTGCCGCCATCGACGGCGACGGTCAGCGTTCCAAAATCGACGAACGCGGCGGGCCACTTGACGTCGACGTCCTTGCCGCCGGCCTTGCCCTTCAGCCGCAGCTTGGCTGTGCCCCATTGCTGGTCGACGAACGAGCTGCCCTTCACCACGAGCTTGGAGCCGGGGATGATCGTCGCCGGCGCCACCTTGATGACCGCGAGCCCCTCGAGGCCCGGGTCGGCCCCGAGCGTCGTCCCGCAGCCGCCGGCAACGAGGCCGAGGGCCAGCAGCTGGGCCGCGCAGCGCACTACTGGATCCCGAGGTTCAGGCCGTAGGAGTTGGTCGACCCGTTGTAGCCGCGCACCACCACGAAGTAGTCACCCGTGGTCGGCACGGTGTACGTGGCGTGCTCGTTCGAGACCGCGCCCTGACCGTGCGCCGTCGAGCAGGTCGAGGGGGCGGCCACGCTGCACGGCCAGAGGTCCGTGGAGCCGCCGATGTTGTAGAGGTGGATGTCGAGATCCTGCGTCGAGGTCGACTGCGCGAACGTCAGGTCGATGGTCAGCGTCTTGCCGGCGACCAGATGGACCTTGTACCAGTCATCATCGTTCGGGCAGGTCACGTTTCCGGTCGACGAGTACGGCGCGGATACGACCACGCGGGCCTGGCTGTAGGTGTCATCGTCCTCGCGCGCGTCGTCGACGCACGTCGTGTTGCAGGTCTCCGCCGTCGCCGTGTAGTCGAGCAGGTACCCACTGCGCGCGTTGGTGAAGCCGTTCACCTTGACGTAGTAGGTGCCCGGCGTGAGGCACTTCACGATGTTCTCGTCGGCGGTGAGCGTCGTCGACTTCGAGACCAGGCCGCCGTTCGGATTGTAGATCTGGAGATCGAGGTCGCTCTCGCCGTTGCCGTAGAGCAGCATGTCGACGCGGGTGTCGCCGCTGATCTTCAGCTGGCGCCAGTCATCATCCGCCTTCGAGCCCGATGCGGGTTGCACCGGCTTCGGGCAGCTGACGCCATCGATCGTGCCCGGAGCCATCGGGCCGTTGACCGATGCGTTCGCCGCTGCCTGAGCCTGTGAATCGTCGTCCTCGTTCGCATCGTCCGCGCAGGGGCCGGTCGGGCTCGTGCACGAGCCACTGTTCGGCACGCACTGGCGCGCATGCGCATGGTCCACCGAGTAGACATCGGTGGCCGAGCACGCGTAGCCGGCCGGGCAGCCCGTACCGCACGCCTGGAGGCAGTAGCTCGCGCCCATCGATCCGACGTAGCTGCAGAGATCGCCGGTGCCGCACTGCGAGTCGGTCGTGCAGGTCGCGCAGATCCCCAGGTTGGCGGAGCCCGTCGAGGTGACCGTCATCGAGTAGACGGGGGACTGCGTCGAGTGGTCGCAGTTTCCGGTCTGGTCGTCATCATCATCGGCGACGAACACGTACCACAGCGTCTTGACCGTCCCGGCGGGCTTGCCCGCGACCGGGTTCGGGACATCGGCGGCATAGACGCCATCGCGCGCGGTGCCCGTGATCTTGAGCGTCGAGAGCTGCGTCATCCCGCCGGGGCCGAGGTTCGGCACGGTGCCGGGGTTGGTCAACGAGTAGTAGAACAGCGGGGACTCCTTGAGCCCCTTGTCGTCGGTGACCTTGGCGTCGATCGTGAGGTTGACGGTGGTGCTCTCGTTGGTCGGCGTGTGCGTGATGACCGGTGCTCCGCCCGGGCAACCGGTACCCGATCCGCCGCGCAGCACGATCAGGTAATTCTTGATCGTCTTCGGGTTGTCGCCGTCATCCGCCGATACCGAGAGCGTGTAGCGCTGCTCGGACTCCTGCTCCTTGGTCGGGCACCAGGTGAACTTGGCGGTGGCGCCGTCCTGCTGCGCGAGGGTCGCGCCGGCGATCTTCGGCTCCTCCATTGCCAGGCTCACCTCGGCGGTGTCCTGGTCCTCGATCACGATGTCGAGATCGACGCACTTCTTCTTGGTTAGATCGATGGTCGTGCCGGTGCCAAGCGGCTGGCGGAAGATCGGAGCGGTCGCAGAACCGACCGCGGACTTGACCTTGATGGTGATCGTCACCGTCGTGTCGTGGTCGCCGTCGGTGACCGTGAAGTCGAACGCATGCTCGCCGACGTCACTGGCGAGCGGGGTCCAGCGGAACACGCCGGAGCCACTCGGAGAGACGGTCACCATCGCGTGGTCGCTGATCCCGGTCAGGTCGGGGGCCCGGAACTTGTAGGACAGCTGGTCGCCGTCGGGATCCGTGGCGTTGAGGTCGACCTTCAGCTCGGTACCCACCTGGGCAACCTGGTCGGTCAGCCCGGACAGCTCGGGGGCGCCACCGCCGCCACAGGCTACTGTCGTAGCCAGGCAAGTCATGGCTGTCATGGTCAGGAGACCCCTGGGGCCGGTGAGTGGCTGTAACCGCATGACGATCCTCCGAGCTAAATCCGATGGGTGTCGGATGTGCGGGACACGAGCAAGGAGTGGGCCGCGGCGGGCTGCGTCGAATCGGGCCTAGCGAGCGACCACGGCGTGGTCTTCACCGAGGGCAAACGAGATCAGCCCCTGCGCGACAGGGTCTGCCAGGAAACCCGGGAGCTCCCCCTCGGCCTGGGCCGCCAGCACCCGGAGCCCCGCGAGGATGGACCCCGACGCCACCAGGCCCGCTCGCAAGCCGGCTACCTTGAGGTCCCTGGCGAGGACCTGGTGGTCGAACGTCTGCGCGTCGATCGCCTGGGCGAACGGCTTCAGCTCGTTGACGAGGTTGGTCGGGATGAGCCGCTTCAGTTTCTGGGTCTGGGTGGCGATCGCGTCGCCATCGAGGCCCGGGGGAGCCGGAAACTCCGGCTGGAACACCCGGAGCAGCCCCACCACGAGCACGCCGAGCTCCTCCGCGCCGAGGCGCGCCGGGATCGCGAGCGAGGCCTGTGCGAGCTTGAGCGCGGCGCCCGCGGCGTAGCGGATCGCGTCGCCGCCGGCCTGCGCCACCGAGGCGCCGATCACCAGCGAGACAGGGCTGGTGGGCTCGGCGATCATCGCCCACGGCTGCCGGCTCGAGATGTACACGTCGATCTCGCCGAACCCGAGTCCGGTGGCCACGCTCTGCGCCACCGCGGCCGTCGCGTTGTCCTTCGCACGCAGCCGATCACCGCGCGTCGCGCCATAGGGACGCAGATCCACGCCGACGTGCTTCTGGATCCGATCGCCGAGCAACTGGAACACCTGTCGCAGCTCGACCGGAACGCCGCGCGGGAACAGCACGTCGTCGGCCTCGGGCAGGAGCAGCGGCGAGAGGTCCGGCCGGGGTGATGTCTGCAGGAGCTTCTGCTCCGGCTCGCCGCTCGATCCCAGTAGCTCTGCGAGCTCGGCGGCCACGCGCGCGATCGGACGGCTGCCGTCCACGCCGGCGTTCGCGCGCGCCGTCATCGCCCGCGCGATCACGCGATACGCGATGCCGTCCTGCGGATCGTGCTGCACGCGCGCGCGCATCGCGCCGGCGACACGGTTCAAGTGCACGCGCACCGAGGTCATGTCCCCGGCGTCCTTGTAGAACTGGACCAGCTGGGTCAGTGCATCATCGTTGGTCGGTGAACCGTCGAGCGCGAGGTTGAGCGCGCGCTCCGCACGCTTGGTGTCACCGAAGCCATCCTTGAAGATCTTCGCGACGCGATGCAGGTGCAGGGCACGGCGATCCGGATCGGTCTCGTTCTTGACCAGGCGCTCGCAAGCGCCGAGTGCGAGCTTCCACTCGCCGGCCTGGGTCGCGAGATCCGCGAGTCGCACGAGCGTGTTCTCGTCGTCGGGCTGGTACGTCAGGGCGCGCTGGAACGCCTTCAGCGCCATCGGCACGTCGATCAGCCGGTCCGCATAGATCAGGCCGAGCCGGAAGCACAGTGTCTTCAGAACATCGGGGGCGCGCTCGAGCCGAGCCCGCGCCATCAGAGCATCCGCCGCCTCTTGCCAGGCGCCCTGCTCCCACGCGATGTCGGCGATCGCCGCGTGTGCGCGCAGGTCGTTCGGCTCGGTGGCGAGGATGAACCGGTAGTGCTCCTTCGCAGTCTCGCGATCGGAGAGGAAGTTGCGGTGCAGCTCGGCGAGCGCGCGATGCAGCTCGATCCGCGCAGGCCCCGCCTCCTCGACCTCGAGGCGCTGCGCGAGCAACGTGGCGAGATCGTCGTGATTGGCGTCCTCCTCGAGGAGGATCCGCAGCCGCAGGAACGAATCTTTGTGCTCGGGATCCGCGTCGAGCGCCTTGTGGAACAGGACCATCGCCTGCTCGCCGACCAGCGCCTTGTCCATCATCGCGACACCCGCGAAGTGGTAGAGCGCGGATCTCTGCTTCTCGTCAGGCGCACTGGCCGCCTGTCGACTCGCCGCCTCGGCGACATCGATCCACAGCTGGCCCTTGAGCGCGGCCTGACGCCAGCCCTCGAGCGCCGGCACGTGGCCGGGATACCCCGCCTCTGCCTTGCCGAACCGGAGCACGGCCTCATCGATCTTGCCGAGCTCGGCGAGAGTTTCGCCGGCGCGCGTCCAGAATGCAGCCTGGCTCTTCGGATCGCCCTCGAAGTAGGTCGCGATGTTCTCCTCCAGCTGCGCGAGCTCGTCGGAGGCTCCCGCACGCCGGACGATCGCCTCGAGGTGCATCAGGGCGAGCCGGGCGGAGGGCTGGATCGCGAGCGCGGAGCGATACAGATCTGCGAGCTCCGCCTCGGGCCGGCGATCGCGTGCGGCGAGCCCCGCGAGATCGATCATCAAGGACGATCGATCGCCGACGTGCTCCACGGGCACCGCGGCGAGCGTGGTCTTGCGCAGCCGGAACAGCTCGGCAAGCTGACCGGTGCTCGCGTAGTGGCGCTCGAGCCGGTGCATCAGATCGATCCGTGTCGGATCTGCCTCCGCGGCGCTCTCGAGAGCGATCTGCGCGGACTCGTGATCGCTGCGGAACTCGCCGTCGATGTGCGCGAGCAGCTCGTACGCCGTGGCCTTGGCGACGCTGTCGTGCGCATCCTCCGCGGTGCGCAGCTGGGCGAGCGCGAGCCCCGAGATCGGTGCGGGGTCACGCAGCTGGGTGGCGACGCGGATCAGCGGTACCGAGGCGAGTGGATCGCCGGGGCGCAGCTCGAGCGCGCGCTGGTAGAGGCCGAGTGCGCCGGCGCCATCGCCGTGCTGCGCGGCGAGGTCCGCATCGCGCATGATCCGGGCAAACGCATCGGCAGACGACACGCCGGGTGTCAGATCGCTGCGCCGCGGCGGTGCAGAGGTCGGACGATCGCCGGCACGGCGGCGGGCCGCCGCGAGCAGGTCCGGGACCACACCGAGCTGCGGCAGTGCCTGCTCCACGCGATGGAGCAGCGCCGTGGCGCGCGCGGCATCGCCGGCATCGAGCGAGATCTGAGCGGCGCGCAGGCGCAGCGCGGCGACCTCGCCCGGCGATGCCGTGTGCTCGACGAGCGTAGCCCGCTCCTCGAGAGCTGCCGATGCATCGGCGAGCTCGTTCTGGCGCGCGGCCCCGAGCACGAGGGCCACGGTGCGCCGAGGATCGTCGACACCCGGAGACAGCTCGCGCAGGATGGCCTCGCTGCGAACCGGATCTTCGGTAGCGAACAAGCGGGCACGGCGGAGCCCGAGGCTGGTGGCCCCCCACGACGACCGCTCGGCGGCCTGCGCGCGAGTCAACACTTCGGCGATCACGTCGCGATCACCGAGCCGTGACGCGAGGATGATCGCGGACGCATGCGCCGCGGGCGCCGGCGAGGCCTGCTCGAGCACGCGCTCCCACGCCTCGAGCGCGGAGATAGTGGCGCGCTGCAGCTCGTGCGAGCTCTCGTCGGGGTTGGCCTGCGCCGCCGCGCCGACCGCTTCTTCCCATGCCAGCGCGCTGCGCAGCTGGGCCACGTCCTTATCGAGCTGATCACCGGGCTCGGCCGCGAGCTCGGCGAACAGCTTCGCGCGGTCCGTCCAGCGACCGGCGGCGGCGAGGGCTTCGCCGAGCGCCTCGGCGAGCGCCAGCGATCCCGGGCGCGCTGCCCTGCCGGCCTTCAGCACCTCGAAGGCCTGTTCGAGCTCGCCCTGTGAAATCAGGCCGTAGGCGGCACGCAGCCGCGCTCGCTCGCGATCCGGATCCGAGGCCACGGAGAGGTCGACATCGATCGCCGCCTGTGTGGCCTCGCTGGCCACGTAAGCCGTGCGCAGCTGTGCGGCGCCATAGTCGTCGCCCGGATCGAGCTGGAGCGCGGCGCCCCACAGGTCCCCGCCGCGGGCGGGTTCGAATTCGGCGGCGCGTGCAGCGGCGTACGCGCGCTCGATCGCCGAAGCGCCGGTATTCGCCCAGTGCGCGTACGCGTTCGCGGCCTGCGCGGGATCTCCGGTAGTCGCGGTCTCCGCGGCGAGCCGCGAGACCAGCGGATCGAAGGGCACTGCGGTGGTGGCGATCGCCGCGGCCTGCGCGCCGAGCTCTCCACCGCTCCACTGCTGCGCGCGAACCGCGGCCGCCGCGGCGGTGAGCGGATCGGTGACCTCGATCTGCCGTGCAAGATCGATCAAGGCGCGGGCAGCGCCCGGTCCATCGACCTGTGCGGCGGCATGGCGTACCGCGCCGATCCGCGCTGCGAGTGACGCGGGGTCGGACTCCGCGGCGGCGGTGAACCAACCGGCGGCCGCGGCCATGTCGTTGTGGTGTGCGGCGAGCGCGCCGCGTGCCGATTGCACCGCAGCACGCAGCTCCGGATCGGTGAGCGCGTGGGCGAGCTGCTCGAGGGCCGCGCCGAACTCGTCAGCACGGCCGTCGAGGAAGGCAAGCTCGAGGTGCGCGAGCAGCGCGCGCACATCCGAGGGCGCCTGATCGAGCGTCTCGCCCACGGCGACACGTGCGAGATCCTGCTCGCCGCTCGCCATCAGCAGATCGATCCGGTAGTGCCCGAGTGGACGACGTTCGAGCGCTC
>JAYUVX010000476.1:0-25194 GCA_043753855.1 Myxococcales bacterium
GATCACGATCGATGCGACGAGCAGCGGCGAGCACCTGATCGTGGTCGGCGCATACGCGCTCGCGCGTCCCAGCACGTTCCACGTCTCCACTCACTGCGACGGCTGCGCGCCCGGCGTGACCGACATCCTCGCCAAGCCCAAGGATGGTGCGCTGGTCGCGACCGGCGATCGGATCGTCCACGCGCAGCTCGGGGATGTGCTCGCCGGCCGCACGTTCGACGTCGAGCTCGAGCTGTGGGCCTCGTCGCCCGCGCATCCGTGGGACGCGACCAAGGTCGCCACCGCGGTCGCCTCGGGCGGACAGCTCAACGTCATCGTCCCGCCGTCGGTCCGGCATCGTCGGGCTGCTCGAGGGCCGCGCGCGGCTGTCGATGCGCTCGGAGACCCATCACGTCGCGATCGCCGACGCCACCGTGGTCGCGGCGCGCCCCGGCCAGGTCAGCAACGGCTACGCCGCGTTCGATGCCACGTTCGCGCCCGAGCTCGCCGACCCGCACGGCACGCTCAACCCCGCGCTGCCGCGCAACGGCGATCGGCTCTCGATCGGCGTGCTCGACGGCAACGGCGCGTATCGCCGACTCGGCTGCTTCGAGTACTGCAACGAGCTGTCCGGTATGGCGACCTGCACCGGCGGGACGCGGGCCTCTGCCCGTCGACGACCTGGTAGAGCCTCAGGAACTACGGGGTCGCCGAGAACGTCCCGACGATCTTGACGACCTTCTTGCCCGAGAACTCGCGTAGCTTGGGGCAGTCGAGAGTGCCTTCCACCCCGGTCGCGTCGAGCTTCTTGACCTCGTAGGTGCACAGGCCATCGATGAAGGGCTCCGGGAGCTTGTTCCCGATGCCGCGCTGGGAAACCCCGGGCTCGCACCCGAGGCTGACCGAGAGCCGCTCGTTGCCGCCGCTGGTCCGGTACATGATGGTGATGCCGCCCTCGTCCATGGGGCCTCCGGACGATGCCGCCTCGAAGTCGGTGAAGTCGAAGTCCTTCGTGACGTCTCCGGTGACCTTCAGCTTCGCGATGCCCTTCGCGTACTGCACGAACTTCGCGCAGGGCTTGGGAGCCTGTTCCGTCGGCGACGACTCGGCCGACGGTGACGGCTCCGGGCTCGGAGTCGGCGTCGGATCGGCTGCCGCGGCGGGCGCCTTCGCCGGGGGCGGGGCCGATTCCGTCTTGTCCTTGCAGCCGCCGCCGCCGAGAACCAGCGCGCATGCAAGCGTGATGAAACTTCGCATGCGCCGCTCTAACACGTTCGCGACCCCATCATGGAGTGCGGATGACGAGGTTCCGGTTCGGGGACGCTGACGGATCGATCTGTCCCCACGCCGCCACCGGCGCACCCGCGAACGTGGTCACCGCCACCGCGAAGCCATCGAGCAGCACACCCGGCGCGACCGGATTCTTCGTCCAGCTCGTTCCGGCCTTGGTCGCCACGTAGACATCGGCGTTGATGCCGTCCTGGTACGCGATCGTCGGCGATCCGTTGACCAGGTAGATCGATGCGCCGGCGCCGACCGGATGCGTGCGGTCTCCAGCGCGCGTGCCGTCATCGACGATCTCGGGCGTCATCACCGACCCGGCGTAGCTCGTGTACATCAGTTGATCACCGAGCGCGTCCTGATACGCGACGTGGACCCTGCCGCTGTCATCGATCACCGCGCGCGCCCACATGCCGCGATCGCCCGGCGTGACGGTATCGAGTACGGTCTCGGCGAACGTGTTGGATCCCGGTCCACTCTCGAGTGCGAGGACGAGCGCGCGCTTGCTGCGATCGTAGTAGGTCGCGGCGAGCCGACCATCCGGCATGGTGCCGAGGTTGACGTAGAGGCCCGTGCCGGTCGCGAGCTGGACCACCGTGGACTTCGCCAGCTCGGCCGTGCAGCTCCCTGCGATGCAGACCTTGCCCGCTGCGCAGGCGTTCGCGCAATCCGTGGTCACCGCGGTGCACGTCTGGGGAGCAGCGGCGGCACCCGCGATACACGCCTTGCCGGCGCCGCACAGCCCCGCGCAGGTACCGACGCCGGTGGCGATCGTCCGTGACGACCAGTTGCCGGAGTCGGGCTGCGCGGCGCTCGCGCGGATCAGCCGGAGCTCGGTGGTCCGGTGCCCCATCCCATCGTCGAGGCCGACCGCCAGGTACGCGATCGCGGGATGACCACTGCCATCGATCGCGAGCGCGACATGCTGGCCGATGTTCTCGACGCTCGCCGGGGCATCGAGCGGGTAGCTCGTCCACGAGCCGCCCTTGTCCTCGCGCGCGAACTTGAGCGCGTGCGCCGCGCGATCCTGGTATGCGACCATGGCGTGCCCGCCGGCCAGCGCGATCGAGGTCCAGGCCCCGACATCAGGTCCGGCGTCCTCGATGCCACCGCGGTAGGTGCCGGGGTCGTAGGTCGGCGTGACGCCGTCCGGAACACCGTCGACGACGTGGTACTGGAGCTTCGCGCGATCGGTCGCATCGACGACGACGAGATCGCCAAGGCCGGTGTCGTAGGTCGCCACCATCACGCGCTGGTCATCGGCGGCGATGCTGTTGAATCGACCGAGGCCGCCGTGCGGCACCTCGCCGTCGAGACAGGCGCTGTCACCGCACGGCGCCGAGCTGCAGCTACATCCCGGCAGGCACGCCATCGCGGCGAGCCAGATCACACCGCCGAGCCGGCGAGCGCGGTGCACGAGCCTCCGCAGCGGGAGCAGCAGCAGCAGGATCACGAGCGCGAACGGAGCCGCACCCGCGGCGCCGGCACCGGACGAATCACACGCGCATCCTGCGGCCCCGGGCTGGCCATGGAACGGCGCGATCGTGCCGATCGAGCGGTCAGCCTGCGGCTCGCCGAATGCGACCTCGACGAGCTCGGGCGCCGTGGCGATCGTCTCGGGCTTGCCGATCTCGCGCGAGAGCACCTCGACCTTGTGCGTGCCCGCGAGCCAGAACGTGTTCGACGACACCGTCGGGTGCGGGTTCTGCGACCACGCGCTCCAGGTGCTGCCGTTGATCCGGTACGACCACTCGCGACCGCGCTCGTCACCGAAGTCGAGCGTGGCGCTCGGCGGCACCGCGTCCTTCCAGCGGGTCGGCCGCCTCGCCACGTACTCGTCACCCTGGTTGACCGCCGCGAGTGTGGCGTGGGTGGTGACCGGCTGGAACGGCATCGACGTTACGAGGTTCGCGAAGATCGCGAGGAAGCTGTCGTTGTCGACGGAGGTGATGCTGACGACCGAGAGGTTCAGCCCACCGATCGTCGGCAGCGAGATCGGCGACAGACCTCCGGAGAGCTGCGGCAGCACGAGGTTCAACAGCGTCGGGAACAGCGCCGCGAGCTGCGCCGGCGATTCGGTCACCGCCTCGGCGTTCTTGACGCTGACGTTGGTGAACGCATCCGAGATCGCACCGATCACCGGGGTGAGCTTGCCCATACCCATGACCTGCAGGCCGATCGGCAGGTGGACATCCGCGACCACCGTGAACACCCGCACGTACTGGGTATCGATCGATGCGAAGAAGTCGATCTCCATCGCGGTGAACTTGATGTCGAGCAGCGGCTGATCGAGCACCTGATTGCCCGACCCATCGTCCTTGAACGTGTTCTTGCCGAGCGTGATCACCGGCGGGCTCTGCGGGCGTAGGCCCACGGCCATCGGCGAGCTGGTCTCGACGAGGTCGCCGAGCGAGCGCGACAGCAGCGACAGCGTATCGGTGTTGAGCTGAGCGACCGTGCTCCCGCCGATCGTCAGGCACAGCAGGCCGCCTGCGTACCCGGCGTACGCGAACTGACCGAGCTGCGCCTTGTGGATGCCGATGCCGACGTCGAACGGCGTGGTGGTGCCGGGCACCGTGTTGGCCTGGAACACCGCCGACTCGGGGATCGTGATGAGCACGGGCTCGCTCGCGGACGGACCGCACTTGTCGCGCGCCGTGCCGCCGGGCTGCATGCCGCCAAGCATCCCGAGGCCGAGACCGCCGCCGTCGGACTTCATGTAGCCGCCGAGGACCTCGTAGAGATCGAGCGCGCCGGTGGTGCCGGGCGACAGGCCACCGAACAGCGCCACCGCGGGCATCCGGCCATCCAGGCCGATCTCCTGCATGCAGCGGTTACCGACCTGGCAGACCTTGTTCGTGCAAGCGGTGGCCAGCGAGCTGCCGCAGTCCGCGACGTTGCCCGAGCTGCACGCCTTGCAGGTGGCGTTATTGATCGTGCTCTGGATCGTCGAGGCGATCTGGCTCTGCAACGTCCCGGTGAACGCGCCGATGAACGCGCCGCCGATCGTGCAGCCGATGTTGCCCGAGAGGGTCAGATCCGCGGCCTCGATCTGGCTGACCGCCACGTTCTGCGCCCCGATCCGCGTGGTGTTGAGGGCGGGATCCTGCGTGAACACGAGCTGCGCATCGATCTTCAGGTCCGTCGTGTTGCCCTGCGTGGTGTCGATGGCGACGTCGCAGCTGATCGCGAACAGCCCGGTGTCGTACTTGATCGGCAGCTTCATCCTGGTCTTCACGCGGGCGCGGATCGTCATGTCGAGGCGACTGGCGCCGTCGACCGGCGTCAGCACGAGCCGCGGCGGATCGGCAGGCCGCTTGACCAGGTCGATCTCGAGCGGGCCGCACGACGCGGCGGGCATGTTGTTGACGCAGCAGATCTCCGGGTTGCCACCGCAGCTGCCGGGGATCGGGAACGTGATGACGCCGTTCATCGAGTTGCCGACCAGCGGCCCGATGACCTTCGCCGGATCGGCGCTGATCGCGGTCAGCGCGGTCGGGGTGACCCGGAGCTGGCCCGCGTTCGGGGTGCGCTTCGCGACGGGGAACCCGCCGGGAATCGGGCCCATCGAGCAGCCACCGCAACCGCCACCGCATCCAGAAAGCGCGATCGCCAAGGCTGCGACCACGACGACCCGATCGAGACGACGCTTGTTCATGGACCCCTCGACGGGTGTCCCCCGACTGGGCCCCGTGGGTCAAGAGCCCATTATGTAGCGGTCGATCGCTGTGGCGCGGGTTACGTCACCGCGAGAGGCATCCGTGAGCTCGACGCACCGAGTCAGGACCTACTCGACCTGGCCGCCGACCACGACGTAGCCGGTCTGCGCCTTGATCTTCACGTTCATGATGGCGACGCCACCGAACGACGGTAGCGGAACCGCGCCGACCGCGCCGGAGCCGAACGCGATGATCCGAGACAGCCCGAACGAGGTCACCGCCTCGAACTGCGCGTTGGAGAGCTGGTTCGCACCGTCGATGTTCTCGTCGAGCACGTCGATGAACACCTCGGGGGTCCCGACGTCGAGCCGCAGCGCCCCGTTCGCATCCGCGGCGATCTTCAAGCTGACCTCGGCATTGATCGCGACCTGGGTGGCGATCGACGAACCGTTTTTGAACGTGGCCATCAGGTCACCGACCGTCAGGCGCAGGCCATCGTGGTGTGCGTCGATGAACGGCGGGACCTTCGCCGAGAGCTCGACGCGGTCGTAGAGCTTGCCGACCTCGCCATAGCTGCCGTTCTTCAGGTCGATGCCCATGTTCATGCCCTTGGCGGCCCAGAAGCTGCCGAGCAGCTGGTTCGCGGCGTTGTCGACGACCGCGAGCTGGAAGCCCTGATTCAGATCCATGATCGGCGCGTCGTCGGTGACGTAGACGAAGCCGGGCGAGGCGGTGTCGCCCTGCGCGCGGAGCTTGGTGTCGAGCTCGACCGTGGCGCCGGTGACATCGAAGTCGATCCGCGCCGGCGAGACCTTGACGTCGACCTTCTTGCCGAGCACGTCGACGGTCTTCACCGTGTTGAGACCGGCGAGCGACTTGTTGAGATACGGCACCGCGAACCGCTCGGCGACGAAGCCGAGCACCGGCCCCATGGCGGTGTCGAGGTGCAGGAGGTCGACGATCGATCCAGGCACGCCGCCGAGATCGACGTTGAAGCCGGTGATGTTGACGTTCGGGTGATCGAAGTGGATGTCGAACGCGCCCTGCTTGATGCCGACCGTCAGCATCCCGGAGATCGTGATGTGGCTGGCGCTGATCGTGACGTTGCGCGAGCCGTCGAGGCACGACACCGCCCATTGCAGGTGCGTGCCGATGTTCGGGCGATCGAGCTCGACCTGCAGCCAGATGCCGCCGGCCTGCGGAGCGAACGAGACCTTCGACGCCGATCCGAGCGTGGTGCTGGTGACCATCGCCTGTGCGTAGAGACAGTCGGGCTGACCGTTCGTGGTTCCGGCGTCGACGACCGGGTTCATCGGAGCGACCAGCGTCTGAAGATTTGCGCCGGTGAGATAGCCGGTGAGACCACGGCCGAGAGCATCGAACGTCTGCGCCGTCATCGCCGCGGTGATCCCCTGCGCGACCGTGCTCGCGATCGGCTCGACCGCGCCGGCGACCACCGCGCGGGTCTCCTTGCCGGTGTTGTTCTGCGCGTCCTTCGCGATCGCGTGGAGCAGGTTGGTACCGGCATCGACCGGGACCGTGGCCTTGAACGTACCGTCGGCCTCGAGCACCGCGGGCACGCCGTTGACGGTCACCGACGCGACGGTGCCACTGTCATCGATCGCGGTGCCGGTGACGACCACCGACGTGACGGCGCCGGCGAACGTGCCGCGCTCGGGGGACGTGATGTGGATCCGCGGGGCGGTCGGATCGATCGCCGGGGCGTCGGGGTCGTACTCCTGATCACACGCGGTCAGTGAGACAAGGGCGGCGAGGACGATCGATAGCTTGCGCATGTGGCTGCTCCCGGAGTTGCGCTCAGGGGCAGCAACATCGATGCCACGCCGCCGAACCACTTCCCCTGCTGGGGCGCATCGGGGATCACCACGCGGTCGCTCGCCCGATCCTGCCAGGATATCCGCGTACTGCGCGGATCCCTGGTGCCGACGGCGAGCGAGGTGCCGCGCGCCAGCGGAAACGTCACCAGCAGCACCACCATCGGCCGCGCACCGCCCGGCTCGAAGCCGATCTTCGCGCGGACGTTCGTGGGCACCAGCGGCTTGCCGTCGACCGCGATCGTGAGCGGGGCCATCGCAAAAGCGGCCAGCACGTCCTGTAACGCCTCCAGAGCGCGTGATTTCGGCGCGCTACCCGCTCGCGCGAGGATCGCCTCGGTGGGCTCTCCGGTCCCCGGTCGATAGCCCACGAGCAGCACCACCTCGCACGGCTCGACCTGGACGACCACGTTACGAGCCGGCGGGAAGCTGTGACCCCAGGCGGGTCCAGCTGCCAGCCAGCTGGCCACTGCAGTAGCCAGCCACACCGCCCTCACGGCGAGAGCTCCGGGAGCGATTCGAACTGCGCGCGCACGTCGGGCCGAGGCTTCGAGGGCCCCGGGATCCGCCGCAGCGCCGACTTCGGCGGGTTCCAGCCGTTGCCGTCGATGTCGACCCAGATCGGGTTGGTGATCGCGTACGGCGTGCTGGTGTGGATCTGATCGGGCTTGAGCGTCGCGGTCACCGGCAAGCTCGACAGATCGAGCCCCGCCGACAGCGCCTTGATGATCACGGTCGCATCGAGCGGCGGCAGCTCGACCGGCGTCGACACCGGGAACATGTTGGTCACGCCGTACACCTCGGCGACCACCCACGCATCCTTGGTCAGGTTGAGGTGCACCATCGTCTCGTAGTCGGTGCCCTGCGCGGCGGGGATCGTCTGATCCGCGACGATCGCGCTGTTCGAGTAGATCACGAGGCGATTGACCGCGCCCCAGGTCGGAGCTCGCACGCGGACCCGAACATCGATGCCGCCACCCGGCGCGACGATCGTGTCGCCGATCATCCCCGTGCCGATCGTCATGTCGAGAAACGGCGCGGTCGTGGTGATCGCGTGATGGCCGCGGATCGCTCGGACCACGTCGTCGCGCGTGAATCCACCGGGGGTGTCCTTCCCCTTCCCCACGAACAGCAGCGTGCGCGCGTAGCCCGGCTCGTCACCGAGCAGGTGATGCGCGTCGGACGTCCCCATGCCGGTCGCCTTGTGACCGCGATCGAGCATCGTGAACCAGGTCTCGACCACGCCGGGGAAGCTCGCCTTGCCATCACTGCCGACGACGATCTTCCCGGGTACCGGCTGAGGATTCGGAAATGGTCCCGGTGGCAGCGGATTCGGTGCGCGATAGGTATGGATGTTTTCGGTCTTGCGGCCGGTGAGCAGCTCGATCGCATCGAAGTCGTAGCTCATCTTGTCGGGCTGGAACTCATCGCCGTACGGTGCGAATACGCCGAGGATGCCGGCGGGCGTGTAGGGCTCCGCGGTCACCGCATCGATGAAGAACTGCGCGAAGTAGCCGAGCACCTGCTGACGCGGGTGGTTGACCTGCACGATGCTGTTGGTGGGATCTACGGCGAGCGCGCGCAGCTGATCGAACAGCTTCTGCGGCGGCTGGTTCGCCCACACGAACTCGCCGCCGCGCGTCGAGCCCGGATCGACCTTCAGCGGATAGCCGTTGAAGTGCCCCATCTCGAACGTGGTCAGCTCCATGCCCGGGATGCCGAGCAGCCACGGGTCGAGCCCTGACGACGCGATCACCGGCGCGTAGTCGGTGATGTAGTTGTGATCGGTCGACACCGCGACCTCGAGCCCTTCCGCGGCGCAGCTGATCACGCGCGCGTCGATCGGCGTGCCGCTGTCCGTCGAAGGCAGCGCGTGGATGTGGAAGTCACCGCCGACCCAGCCATCGGTCGAATACGCGCGCTGGAGCACCAGCTGCTCGGCGACAAACGATCCATCGGCGACCGTCACCCGCTTGGTGGTGAGCTCGTACTCGGGGCCGCGCGAGACGACGATGTCGTAGGTGCCGGGACGCACGTGCGCCTCGATCCGGCCGTCCTTGGTCCACCACGCGCCCTCGATGTAGCGGTTGCCGCCGTCGAACGCGGTCGGGCGGCGACGCTCGCCGAACGGCAGCGAGAACAAGAACGAGCGCGGATCCTTGTTCTGGTTCGCCGTATCGAACGTCGCGATCAGCGTGATCTTCGCCGGTGCATGGCGGCCGAGCTCGTCGATCACGGCCACCACGACGGTCGCCGGTGACTTCATCTGGATCAACGCGCCGGTCTGCTGCCGCGCCTTGATCGTGATGCTTGCGGTGGAGGCGGTGACGCGATCATCCGCGAGCACGCGATAGCTGTAGCTGCCGGGCGGCAGGGTCGCGAGGAACGCGCCGCCCTCGTCGGTTTCGATCTGATCGACCGGCTGCAGCTTCGCATCGAGCACGAACACGTTCGCGTGCGGTACCGGCGCCTGCGTGCGCTCGTCGACGACGCGCCCGCCGAACGTACCGGTCTCCTGCTTGCGCAGCTCGTAGATCACGTCGGCGACGCTCGCGACATCGCCCTTGCCGATCACGAAGTACGACGTGAAGCTGAAAGACTCGTTCGGTGCGAGCTGCGCCGGCGGCTTGGCCATGAACACGCCGGCGACCCCCGCGTAGGTGAACGGGATCAGCATCGAGTACGGCGTGAGGTCCTGGCCCGGATAGCCGGCCTTGTAGGTCTTCACGTAGTTCGAGGCAGCATCGGGGATCGTCAGGCCGTACGAGACGCCCTCGCCCTTGCTCGCGAGGAAGTCCACGGCGAGCCCGGGGAACGACGGGAACCCGCCCGCCATCGCGTAGCTGTCCTCGATCGCGTACTTCACGTTGAACCCGGCGATGCCGGGGGCGAACAGCTCCTGCTCGCCGCCGAGCAGCGGGAGCTGGCCCATCGGCACGCTGAGCTGGAGGTTCGCGATGTTGGGGATGTTCCGGCCGAGCAGATTGTCGAGCTGCGTCGGATCGAGGTACGGAAACGGATGCGCACCCATCGGACCGTTGGTCACGACGGTCTCGATCTCGACGTAGTTCTTGCCCGGGTACAGCCGGTAGATGTTTTGGAACGTCAGGTTCGACGGGAACATCAGCCCGGTGTTGAGCAGCGCGATCATCTGCAGCAGATCGCCGCCGGTTCCGGTGACCGTGACCTCCGCGGGGCCGCCGTCGTCCCCGCGCCTGGTGATCTCGACCTTGGTCGGGTTGATCACCGTGAACAGAAACCCGGGCAGCAGCTCGGCGAGCTGATCGTTGCCATGCTGGCCGACTCCATCGCGCCGGAGGTCGGCGTCGACCAGTGATCCGCCAAACGTCGTGTTGACGCGACCATAGGTCGAGAGCTTCGACGGATCGCGCGACACCCCGGTATCGGAGATCACCAGCCGGATCCGGTCGTTCTCGAGCAGGAAGTCGCCGATCCGTCCGATCGCGTGCGGACCGCCGATGGTGTCCTCGAGCGAGCCGATCACCTGTGCGCGCGCATGCGGCGGAGTGTCACCGCACGCCGCCAGTGCGAGCACCGCGGGGATCACCGCACGCAGCATCTACAGCGAGACCTCGGCTGCGAGCTGGACGCGATCGTTCGACAGCGTGCGCGCTCCCTGCTCGGCGACATGGGTGGCCTGGAGCTGCACGCGCATGCGATAGGCTGGCACGGCCATGACCGCGCCGGCGGTGTGCTCGATCACACGATCGGTGACGATCAAGCTCGATGGGTCGAGGATCCCGAACCGGTAGCCGATCGCGATCGGCCGCGTGCCGCCGAGCTTCACGGCGAGCTGCGCGTGCGCTCCGTAGGCGTCTTGCCGGGGCCCGCCGGTGGTCGGGAACGAGGTGCGCTGCACGGCGACGCCGGCACCGAACAGCACGGGTCCGGCGAGGAACCGCGCACCGGCGGTGGCTTGCAGATCGTCCTCGTCCTGGCGAAACGGCAACGCCCCGACGGTGCGTCGGTTGAACCGCCCCGACGCCACCACCCAGCCATCGCCGGGGAGCTTCACCAGCACACTGAGTGACCCGGCCGGCGTGTCGTTGTCGTTGTTCGATGCGTACTCGTCGGCGCCGTTCTGCACCGCGACCTCGAAGCCGAGGGTCGGCACGGTAGCCGGCTGGTCAGGCTCCCTGCGAATCGCCGCGCCGAGGGAGCGCCCGGGCGTGAGCCCCGCGGTCTGGAATCCCTCGGTGGCGCGCATGCCGCGGCTCTCGATCGGCTTGTCGACGAATTCGCGTCCAGTATCGCCCTCGAGGTTCGGGTCGACGAGCGTCTCGAAGTAGCCGCCGCGCGCCGTGACCTGACCCGCGAGCGCGACGTCGAGGTAGGCGTCCTTGAGCCCGACCCGCAGCTTGCCCTCGGGCGTGTTGATCTGTGCGCGCTCGTCGACAGCGCCCTCGAGCGCGAACACGAACCGCGTGCGCTCGGCGAGCTTGCCGCGGATCCCGATCCGCGCGTTCTGCAGCTCGAAGCCATCATCGCGGCCGACGAACGCCTGGTTCGGATCGTTCTGCACCACGATGTACTGCAGCCGGAGGTAGCCGTACGGCTCCCACACGAACTTCGGCTCTGGCACGGGCGCAGCCTCGGCCACCCGCCCAGGCGGAGGTGGCACCGGTGCGACGATGCTGGTCGGCGCCGGCTCGAGGTTCTCCGGGGGCGGGTCCTCGGGGGCAGAGCGTGCGGGCGAGGTCAGCGCGGCGACGACGACGATCGCGCCACCGAGGCGAACGTGCATGAGCCATTGGTATCATGGCGGGATCACCCGATCGCGAGTCCGACAGGATCGATCGTGATGCGTAGCGCGCCAGCCGCGCCGCGATCACAGCCGGTAGTGGATCTGGAGCAGCGAGTACCCGCTTGCCGGGCCGCCCTTGCCAAACGACAGCGCCTCGTAGCGGTTGGTCCACAATAGCTCGAGGTGCGAGTCGAGGAACACGTGGAGGTTGAGGTCCACGCAGTCGCGATCGAGGTGCTTGATCCGGAAGTTCGAGTCGTAGTGGCCGAGCCCGACGTCGACCATCAAGTAGTCCGTCGGGGACACGGTGCCCATCAGGTATGCGAGCAGTTGGAGCGGCGCGCCACCCGCGCGGTTGAACGCGCTCTTGTCGATGACCTGGTTGATGTACTGGACCTCGGCCTGCAACAGCAGCTTGGCTGCCGCGATGTATGTCTTGCCGGTCACGCCGCCACCGAACCGGGTGTCGTCCTTCGACTTCTTGAACATCCCCTCGGCGCCGAGGGCGATCTTCTCGGTCGGACGAACCTCGGCGTACGCCATGACGCCGTTACTGTGATCCACCGGATCGATCAGTGGATCGCGCACGAACGCGGTGAGGTGCGCCTCGTAGCCCGGCTTGATCAGCGAGACATTCGCGCCATAGGTGTCCGCGTACAGCGGCGTCGGACCATAGCGTCGCGTATAGACCGGGTGCTCTGCGAGCCGCAGCCCGTACACGGGCAGGAACCGGCCGAGCCGCAGGTAGGTGCCCTGGTTCTCGCCGGCGTTCTGCTGCCACATCACATAGTGCTCGCGCGACCACACCGAGGTGAGCGCCTCGTTGCCGTTCTGCGGCGGGCGGTAACCGAGGTTCGCGTGGATCGTGAACTGGCCGAACGTCGCGTTGCCGTACGCCTCGATCTGCATCGGGAAGTAGGTCAGCACGTTGGTCGGCGTGTGCATGTAGCCGGCCGCGCTGCGCAGGTCGCCGCCAAGCAAAAGCCAGCTCGGCGTCGGGAACTTTCCGTAGAAGAACTCGGGGGTGCTCGTCAGCAGCGCCATCGACTGGGCGACGTTGAGCCCGTTCTCGTTGAGGATTCCGCCCCCCGACGGCGAGACGTGACAGCCGGTGCAGGTCCGCTCCCGGTCGAGCTGGAACTGCGGGTAGGCGTGCGCGTCACCGACCGTGGCAACGATCGCGAACGCGAGGATCAGGACCGTGCGGTTCACTGGCAGGCCCCGTTCACGCAGCGCATGCCCTTGCCCTTGCAGTCGTTGTTGGGGTTCAGCTCGTCGAGCTTGTACGCGCCCTTCTCGGTGACCGTCGGATTCATGTGCGTGGTCACGTCCACGCAGCTGACCACGTAGCTGCCGAGGCAGCTACGTGCGCCGACGCAGACCCCGGGAGCGCCCGCCTGCATCCACTCCTTGATCAGCTGGATGTCGACATCCGGAATCGGAGCCTCGATCGGCATCCGCGGCTTACCAACCTGCTCGAGCGTCAGGTTGAAGATCAGCGTGGGAGTCTCACCGGTTCCGAACAGCTGGTCGTCGCTCTGAAACGTAGTGCGCGCGCCGTCGATGGTGTCGAACACGAGGCCGTCGGCTTGCTTGAACGAGGAGTGGCATTGCGCCGCTCCGCAACTCGGGGCGAGGATCGCCTCGGTGATGTAGTCGAGGTTCCGGGGGCGCTCGTCATCGCTTGTCCCGCACGCAGCGAGGACAAGCGATGCGATGGCTAGGCGCTGCATGAGCGGACGATAACGCAGGAGTGTGGGTCACCGCGACGAACCGGCGCGAATCCGACGCGCCGTGCTACTTGGTCGAGCGAGCGCGCACGCGACGCAGCGACGAGCCGCCACCAGAGGCACGCGCGATCCGCGGAGCGATCCGCGCCGTGGGACGACGCGTACGACGCGAGATCGACGGCGGCGGAGCGACCGCGCGATAGGCCATCGCCTCGCGGATCTCTCCGCGCAGCACGAGCCGCACACCCGAATGCAGGTCATCGATCGCGCAGACCTTGTTCATCGTCATGCCGGCCGCGAGCGCGATCCGCTGCACGACGTCATGGGTGATCTCGTGTGCGCGGCGCGCGGTGCGGCGCCAGGCGACCCAGAATCCACCGGCCGGGTGAAGCCGACCCACCACATCCGTGAATCGGCGCTCGAGCTCCTCGAGCGAGTCCACGAACAGGATCACCATGTCGACCGGAGGAAGTCGCAGGTCGTGGGTGATCCGGACGTCATCGCTGACCAGCTCGCGCTCGAACGAACCCGGGGCATTCAGCAGGCACACCTTGTGACCTGCCTTGATCCCCAGCTTCTTCGGAAGCGGATGTCCCGGGTACCCAGCCATGCCGTCCGATAATGCAGCCCCCACACGAGAGGTCAAACACGAAGCCCAAAACATCTTTCAAGTGCCTGGGATCGTTCAATTCACGTGTGATCCCACTGCTCCCGATTTTTGGTGAGGCCCGCCACGCTTCGGGAACGCGATCCGGGTTGTTTCAGTGCCTTCACGAAAAATCTCGCGTGGAGCGGGTCGGTTCCTTGACATTCGCGGTCGCGTTGGCCAGACCCAGGTTCCGCATGCCGCATGGCCTCCTGCTGATCAATCTCGGAACGCCCGATGAACCCACCACGCCCGCGGTCCGCCGCTACCTCCGCGAGTTTCTCGGCGACCCGCGCGTGCTCGATATCAACCCGATCGGCCGCGCGCTGCTGCTTAATCTCATCATCTTGCCGACGCGGCCGGCGAAGAGCGCTCACGCGTACCGGCAGGTGTGGGATGGCAAGCGCGGTTCGCCGCTCATGTATCACTCCAAAGATCTCGCGGCCGGCGTGACCGCGGCGCTCGGTCCGGCGTGGAACGTCCAGCTCGCCATGCGCTACGGCTCTCCGTCGATCGCGACCGCGCTCGATGCGTTGATCGCGGCGAAGGTCGATCGGATCGTCGTGCTCCCGCTGTTCCCGCAGCACGCCATGTCGTCCACCGAGACCGCCGTCGCGCGGGTCGACGAGCTGGTCGCGAAGCGGCCCGACGCTCCACCGGTCGAGCACATCCCGGCGTTCTTCTCCGATCCCGGATTCCTCGACGCGTTCGCAGCGGTCGGAGCCCCCGCGCTCGCCGCCGCGCGTCCCGACCACGTGTTGTTCTCGTTTCACGGCCTCCCGGTCCGCCACATCCACAAGACCGACGAGACCCGGGGCCACTGCTTCAGCACCCCGAGCTGCTGCGACACGTTGAAGAGCCCGAACTGCTATCGCGCGCAGTGCTACTTCACCGCGCGCTCGCTCGCCGATCGTCTCGAGCTGGCTCCCGAACGCTACACCGTGTGCTTCCAGTCGCGGCTCGGCCGAACGCCATGGATCCAGCCGTTCACCGACGTGTTGCTCGACGAGCTCGCCGCGAAAGGCATCAAGCGGCTCGCCGTGATGTGCCCGGCGTTCGTCGCGGACTGCCTGGAGACCATCGAGGAGATCGGAATGCGCGCGAAGGCGCAGTTCACCGCGGCGGGAGGCGAGGAGCTCGTGCTCGTGCCTTCGCTGAACAGCTCGCCGGCTTGGGTCACCGCGGTCGCAGCGATGGCGCGACGCCAGGTCGATCACAAGCGTCTCGCGGTGGTACCCGGCGCGTGACACGAGCACGTGGACGTTCTAGTTTGCGCGCGTGAATCCGCTGCTGGATGTTTACGGCGATCTGCTGATCGTACGTCCGCCGGTCCCTGCCACCGTCAACAAGGCCGGCGCCAACTACAAGAGCGAGGTGGCACACCTCACCTACTCACCGCGCCGCGCGTACGACGAGTGGCTGTCGATCCTCGACGCGATCGTCGCGTGCGGTGGGGATGCGATCGTGGCGTTCGAGCCGGCCGACGATCGGTTTCTCGATCACGACGAGCTCGAGGTCGACGGCGGCGGTGGGATCCATCCCGGCGGATCGACCGAGCTGCTCGGCGCGCTCGACAGCGTGATGACGGGCCGCGTGTTCGCGGCGAACGGTCCGTGGGTCACCGTTCGCGATCGCACGCTGCGCGCGGTGATGCCACGGATGCTGGACCACCGCCTCGACGAGGCGCCGTACTACGAGCTGCTGCTCGGCGAGCTCGCGGCAGCGGCGAACCTGTCGCTCGAGATCGCGCACAATCCCCATCGCTGGGAGGGCATGGCGGATGTCGCCACCGTCGGTGACCGCGTGGTGCTCACCTACGCGGTCCCCGGTCATTACGATGCGGGCACCACGCCGAAGAGCTCGCGCTCGACGCGCGCGGGGGTCGAATTCGCCGCCGATCACGCGGGGGTACCCGACGACGCGCGGATCTATGCGGAGCTCGTCTATCCGCACTTCCACGGCGATACCGTCCAGTTCGGCGCGCGCCCGGCGAGCGGCCCGCCGGTGCTCGCTCACTATGCGGGCGGACTCTACGGTGACAGCGCGGCGCACGTCGCGGAGCAGCTCGGCGCCGAGCGGATCCTGCCGATCGAGCGCGACGATGCCGTCGAGCAGTACGCCGGCAACTCGCGGCAAGTTGGCGCCGGCGTGCTCGTCCCCGATGGAGTCTCGACGGCGTTCACCGATTCCCTCGAGCGACGGGGGCTGGTGACGCACCGTGTCCCGCTGTTCGAGCTGTTCGGCAAGGCCGGCGGTGGGCCCGCGTGCGCGACGCTCTATCTGCCACGATCGATTTCACTCCCCGAGAGCCTTCCCTTGCGATACTCGGCGAACCGGGCTGCTGTCCGCGCCCGGCGGGATCGGATTCCCGGGCTATTACGCGTCGATCCCGGATATTTCGCCGACAAGACCCGCGGTTGAGAGGCGATCGCCTCGATCGCAGGTAGTTGCCGCAAGATCTGGAAATCGCTCTGGGGAGCAGTTATCAACACGCAATACGAAATGGACCGATCCCCAGGGGGGGACCGGCCGGAACGACACAAAGGATTGTCTTCATCATGAATCGCTTGTTCCGACCCACCGTTGTTGCCGCTCTGGCCGCAGGCGTCGCAGCCGCCCTCCTCCCGTCCGCCGCCCACGCCAACGTCGAAGTTGGCGGCACCGCAGGCATTCACGTCTTCAGCGACAAGAACGAGCTCGGCGTTGCCGACGTCCCGACGGCGACGTCGGAGCGCAACTCGGCCTTGTTCGGCCTCCGCCTCGGCGTGTTCTTCGGTGACATGATCGGTGTCGAGGGTGAGTTCGGCGTGATTCCGAGCGAATCGCGCCAGCAGGTGTTCGACATCTGGAACCTCACCTACCGCGCGCACCTCGTCGCACAGTTCCGCGCGGCCGACCCGGCGGTCAAGCTGATCCCGTTCGTCCTCGCCGGCGCGGGCGCGTTCCAGGTCGTCGACACCAAGGGTCCCGACCAGATCGCCAAGGACACCGACCCGGCGTTCTACGTCGGCGTTGGCGCGAAGTACCGCGTCGACAACGGCTGGGGCCTCCGCGCAGACGGTCGGGTCCTGCTCGTCCCGTCGAGCGCAGACAGTGGCTTCACGCAGGACTTCGAGCTCCTGCTATCGATCTACAAGGAGTTCGGCCGCAAGACCGTCGAGAAGGAGATCGTCGCTCCGCCGCCGGATAACGATCCGGACAAGGATGGGATCCTCGGCGACGCCGACAAGTGCCCGAACGACCCCGAGGACAAGGACGGCTTCCAGGACGAGGACGGCTGCCCCGATCCGGACAACGATGCCGACGGCATTGCTGATGCCGTAGACAAGTGCCCGTTGGAGGCCGAGGACAAGGACGGCTTCCAGGACGAGGACGGCTGCCCCGATCCGGATAACGACAACGACGGCGTGCCCGACGCGGCCGACAAGTGCCCGAACGAGCCCGAGGACAAGGACGGCTTCCAGGACGAGGACGGCTGCCCGGATCCGGATAACGATGGCGACGGCGTGCCGGATGCGCAGGACAAGTGCCCGACCGACCCCGAGACCAAGAACGGCTTCCAGGACGAGGACGGCTGCCCGGACGAGATCCCGGCGAAGCTGAAGGCGTTCACGGGTGTCATCCAGGGCATCAACTTCAAGACCGGCCTCGCCGACATCCAGGCGAGCTCGAACAAGGTGCTCGACAAGGCCGTCGCGGTGCTCAAGGAGTTCCCGGACATCCGCCTCGAGATCCAGGGTCACACCGATGATCAGCCGATCAAGAGCAAGGTATTCCCGGACAACCAGGCACTCTCGCAGGCCCGCGCGGAGAGCGTGAAAAAGTACTTCACCACCAAGGGTGTCGAAGACAGTCGTGTCACCGCGCTCGGCTATGGTGACAGCCAACCGGTTGAGGCGCCTGCCGGCCTCAAGGGCGGCAAGCTGAACGCTGCGCGCGCGAAGAACCGCCGCGTCGAGTTCAAGCTGATCTCCAGTCTGACGGCCCCGGCCCCGGCTCCGGCTCCGGCTCCGGCTCCGGCTCCGAACCCGTAAGCTTTACGGTTGGTAGCTGACGAAGGCCTCCGCGTGGAGGCCTTCTTTGCGTTTCGGATGTGATAACGAGGACCGGTGCTGTCGCCCGATCTGCTCGCGATCTTGGTGTGCCCGGTGTCCAAACAGCCGGTCGTCTACGTCCCGAGCGCCGACGTCCTCGTGTGCGCCAGCTCGCGTCTGCGCTACCGGATCGACCACGGAGTGCCAGTGATGCTCGCAGAAGAAGCGCACGCCCTGACCGAATCGGAAGTGTCGCAACTGATCTCGCGCGGTTAGCCGCAAAATGGTGCTTGACGGAGAGCGCCATAAAACGGTAGATCGCGAGTCCTCCACGGAGCCATTGGGTGCTGAAGTCGCTATCGATCTTCACCGGCAACGCCAATCGCGCACTCGCAGATGAGATCTGCAAGTTCGTGGAGATTCCGCTCGGCCGCGCGGATGTCACCCACTTCTCGGATGGTGAGATCTACGTCGAGATCGGCGAGAACGTCCGTGGCGTCAACTGCTTCGTTGTGCAGCCCACGTGCTCGCCGCCCAACCAGTCGCTGATGGAGCTGTTGATCATGATCGACGCGCTGAAGCGCGCGTCGGCCGGCAGCATCGTCGCCATCATCCCGTACTTCGGGTACGCGCGGCAGGATCGCAAGGCCAAGCCGCGGACGCCGATCACCGCGAAGCTTGTCGCCAACCTGATCACCGCGGCGGGCGCCGATCGCGCCCTCGCGATGGACCTCCACGCCGGTCAGATCCAGGGCTTCTTCGACATCCCGTTCGACCACCTCTACTCGATGCCCGTGCTGATCGAGGAGCTGCGTGCGCTCGGCTACGGCGGCGACGGCACGGTCGTGGTGTCGCCCGATGCTGGTGGTGTCGAGCGCGCCCGCGCGTTCTCCAAGCGGCTCGGTGCGGGCCTGGCGATCATCGACAAGCGCCGTCCGGCTCCGAATGTTTCGGAGATCATGAACATCGTCGGTGACGTCCGCGGCAAGAAGGCCGTCATCGTCGACGACATCGTCGACACCGCCGGGACCCTGACCAACGCCGCCCACGCGATCATCAACGCCGGGGCCTCGTCGGTCTCGTGCTGCGCGAGTCACGCGGTGTTCTCGGGTAAAGCCGTGCAACGAATAACGGAATCGCCGCTGTCACACGTCGTGGTGACCAACACGATCCCGCTGGACGAGGCCGGGATGGCCTGCCAGAAGGTCCGCGTGAAGAGCGTCGGGCGCCTCCTGGGAGAGGCGATCAAGCGGATTCACCACGGGGACTCGATCTCCTCGCTGTTCATGTAGTAGACATCTTCGCCCGGTCGTTTCTGGCCAGGCCCACGCCCGCCCCTGCAGAAGAGAGAACGTCATGGAAGTCGGAAAGCTCACTGTCGAAGTTCGCACCAACGTCGGTCACAAGGGCGCCGCGCGCGCTCTCCGCACGCAGGGCAAAGTTCCCGGGGTTTGCTACGGCGCGTCGGTGGACGGCCGGATCGCGCCGCTGCCGATCATCATCGACGTCAAGCAGCTGCGCGGCGCGCTCGACCCGATTCGCAAGCAGAACACGGTGATCGATTTGACGATCACCGGCGACGGCGGCAAGACCACCTCGTTGCACGCGCTCGTGAAGGAGTACCAGCTCCACCCGCTGCGCCGCGAGATCACGCACGTCGATCTCCTCGCGATCGATCCGAACAAGGAAGTCCTCGCGGACGTCCCGCTCGAGTTCGTCGGCAAGCCGAAGGGCGCGATCGAGGGTGGCCAGATCCGCATCGTCCTTCGCAAGCTCGAGATTCGCGCGAAGCCGAGTGACATCCCGACCAAGCTCACGATCGATGTCTCGCCGCTCGAGATCGGCGACGTGTTCCACGTCTCGACGATCGCACTGCCCGCAGGCGTGACGTCGGTGACCCTGCGCGACCTCGCGGTCGTGACCTGTGCTGCCCCCGAGCTCGATGTCGTCGCGACGCCGGCCGAGGGTGCGGCACCCGCCGAGGGCGCTGCGGCAGCTCCGGCAGCGGCGGCTCCGGCGGCAGCAGGCGGCAAGGCGGCTCCGGCAGCAGGCGCGAAGCCGGCGGCAGGCGGCAAGGCGGCTCCGGCCGCGGCTGCCAAGGCCCCCGCGAAGAAGTAGTCGGCGGTCATGTGGCTGGTGGTCGGGCTCGGGAATCCGGGCTCGAAGTACGAACGCAACCGCCACAACATCGGGTTCCGCGTCGTCGACGAGCTCGCGGCCAAGCACGGGCTTGCCTGGAAGACCGGCGGCAAGCTGGGTGGAGATACCGCCGGCGGCACCGTCACGACGGATCGCGGACGCGAGCGCGCCGTGCTGTTGAAGCCGATGGAGTTCATGAACCTCTCGGGGTTCGCGGTCCAACGCACCGCACAGTTCCACTCGATCGAGACGCCGAACATCCTGGTCGTCCACGACGAGCTCGACCTCGAGCTCGGCATCGTGCGGCTGAAGAACGGCGGCGGCCATGGTGGGCACAACGGGCTGCGGTCGATGATCGAGCAGCTCGGCGAACCGGGCTTTGCGCGGGTGCGGATGGGCATCGGCCGACCGTTTTCATCCGGGTCCCCTTCGGGCCCCGGTGGCAAAGCTCCCCCGGGCTCCAAGGACGCGGCCGGTTGGGTGCTCTCGGACTTTCCCGCGGCCCTGGCGACCGTGCTCACCGCCGTGATCGCGGCGGGTTGCGAGGACGTCGAGGCGGTCCTCGCCAGGGGCATCGGCCCGGCGATGAATCAGCACAACGCGCGTCCCAATCTCGCCTCGCCGTGATATAGACCGCGACCTACCTCGCCCCTCCCCCGCCAGGGATGGGCTTCACACCCACGAGGAAGCTACATGGCACGTCTGCAGAGTCAGAAAGATAAGCCGAACACGTCGCGCGAGTACGAGACGACGTACATCCTGCGGCCCAACACCACCAACGAAGGTGTTGCCGAGGTGAACACCCGCATCCGCGGGATCATCGAGGGCATGGGCGGCAAGGTCATCAAGGTCGACAACTGGGGCAAGCGCCGCCTCGCCTACGAGGTCGCCAAGGAGCGCAAGGGGATCTACCTGTACTGGCAGTACCTCGCGCAGCCGGGCGTCGTCGAGGAGACGGAGCGTAACCTCCGCATGCTCGACTCGGTCGTTCGCTACCTCACCGTCAAGGTCGACGAGGATGTCGATACCGGCGCGCGTCCGTCGGAGATCGACGAGACGTCGTACGAGAAGGCCGCCCAGACCGCAGCCGACGAGGAGGACATCTTCCTCTCGCGCGGCGGCGACTCGGGTACCTCGGAAGAGGACCTGTACGGCGACGATGACGACGGCGACATCATTCCCGGTTCGAAGAAGCCCATCCCCGAGGAGACTGCTGCTGCTGCTGCTGCTGCTGCTGCTGCCGCCCCGGCCGCTGACGCTGTCGAGCCCGCTACCGAGGACAAGGAGTAAGCCATGACGACTCGTATGGATGCACCCCGCGGCGGCCCGCCCGGCGGCGGCGGCGGAGATGATGACCTCGATCGCGATGGCGATGATCGCCGCGGCGGAAAAGGCCGCGGCGGTACGGGCAAGCGCAAGCTGCTGTCCGACGAGATCGTCGCGAAGATCGATTACAAGAACCCGCAGATCCTGCGGTCGTTCGTCACGGACCGCGGCAAGATGATTCCGCGTCGCATCAGCGGTGCGAGCGCTCGCCAGCAGCGCGTGATTTCCACGGCCATCCGCCGGGCGCGCATGCTCGCGCTCCTGCCGTTCACGGTCACGGGAGACTAGTCATGGCGATGCAAGTGATCCTCACGCAGGACGTCGACAACCTCGGCAAGGCCGGGGAGCTCGTCTCCGTCAAGCCTGGCTTCGGCCGCAACTACCTCGTGCCGCGTGGCCTCGCGGTCAGCGCGACGGTTCGCAACAAGAACCGTCTCGAGCACGAGAAGTCGCTGATCGAGCGTCGCGTCACCAAGGAGCGCGCCACGGCCACCGAGCTCGCCGCCAAGATCAACGTCATGACGCTCCAGTTCGAGCGCATGGTCGGCGAGGACGAGAAGCTGTTCGGCTCGGTGACCAACCGCGACATCCAGGAGCAGCTGAAGCGCGCCGGTGTCGACATCGATCACCGCACGATCCAGCTCGACCAGTCCGTCAAGGCGCTCGGCAAGTACGAGGTGCCCGTGCGCCTCGCGGCCGGCGTCATGGCGAACCTGAAGTTCTGGGTCGTCGGTAAGGACAAGTGAGCGGCGGGCTCGAGCTCGTTCTCCCTGGAGAACGGTTCGAGCCGAGCTTCCGCGAAGCATTCGGCGAGCAGGGAAACCCGCTCGCCGAGTCGTTTTCGGCGTTGCTCGAGAAGCTCGCGGAGCGTCGAGCGAACATCGTCCCGCCAGGGATGGTCGGTGAGACCACCCTGTGGCTCGTCGAGGGCGGCACCTACCTCGGACGGATCTCGATCCGTCACGCGCTCAACGACCGACTGCGCGCGTTCGGCGGGCACATCGGCTACGACATCCGTCCGTCGCGGCGCGGCGAGGGCCTCGGCTCCAAGATGCTCTCGCTCGCACTCCCGCACGCACGCGCGCTCGGGATCGATCCCGCGATGCTGACCTGTGATGTCGCTAACGTCGCATCGTGGCGAACGATCGAGCGCAACCGCGGTGTGCGCGAGGCCGCGTACGAGCACGAAGGCATCACGTGCCTGCGCTACTGGATCCCGACGACATAGCGTTGGTGTACCTTGCGGGCTTATGGGTCGCGATCGGCGCGTGCTGCCGCACAACCTGGACGCCGAGGCTTCGATCCTCGGCGGCGTGATCCTGCGCAACGAGGTCCTGACCAACCTCGAGTCCGTCGAGGTCGATGACTTCTATGACATGCGCCACAAGGTCGTGTGGCAGGCGATCCGCAACCTCGAAGCCACCGCGAAGCCGATCGATGTCGTGACGCTCGAGGTCGAGATCGAGAAGCAGGGCAAGCTCGACGCGATCGGCGGCATCTCGTTCCTCGGCGAGCTCGCGCTGCGCGTGCCCACCGCGGACAACGTCACGAGCTACGCCGAGATCGTCACCGACAAGCACCAGGCCCGCAAGCTGATGCTCGCGTCCAACGAGGTCCACGAGAAGGGCTACGAGGACGGCCTCGAGGTGCGCGACTACCTCGACGAGGCCGAGGCGAAGATCTTCGAGGTCACCCAGCGCCGCGACAAGTCCGGCCCCGAGCCGGTGAAGTCGCTGATCAAGAAAGTGTTCAGCTCGCTCGACGAGCGCTTCAAGTCAGCGGGCGGCATCACCGGCGTTCCCACGGGCTTCACGGATCTGGATACCAAGACCGCCGGCCTGCAGCCAACGGAGCTCATCATCCTCGCGGCACGCCCCGCGATGGGCAAGACCTCGTTCGCGCTGTCGCTCGCGCAGAACGCGGCGACGTCGGGCGGCTGGCCCTGCCTGGTGTTCTCGCTCGAGATGTCGTCGACCCAGCTCGCCGAGCGCATGCTGTGCTCCGAGGCGCGCGTCGATTCATCCGCGCTGCGTCGCGGCCAGCTGCAGCGCCAGGACATGACGAACCTGACCTACGCCGCGGCCACGCTGTCGAAGGCACCGATCCTGATCGACGACTCACCTGCCCTCTCGCTGCGCGAGGTCCGCGCCCGCGCCCGCCGGTTCCGCCAGAACAAGGAGCTGTTCGGCGACAAGAAGTTCGGCCTGATCCTGATCGACTACCTCCAGCTGATGCGCGGCTCGCCCCAGGCAGCGAAGGCCTCGCGCGAGCAGGAGATCAGCGAGATCTCGCGCGGCCTCAAGAGCCTCGCGAAGGAGCTGCACTGCCCGGTGCTCGCGCTCTCGCAGCTCAACCGGTCACTCGAGCAGCGCACCGACAAGCGGCCGCAGCTCTCCGATCTTCGTGAGAGCGGCGCGATCGAGCAGGACGCCGACGTCATCATGTTCATCTACCGGGACGTCGTCTACAACAAGGACGCTGAGAACCCGAACGTCGCCGAGGTGATCCTCGGCAAGAACCGTCACGGTGCGACCGGCACGGTGGAGACGCACTTCGAAGGCCGCTACACGCGGTTCGAGAATCTGTCCCCGCGCGAAGGCGGCGGCGGCGGCGGACCGCAGTACTAGAAGGTCTTCGCGACGCGCGCAGACCCGCCGGCAGGAACGTCGACCTCTTGGGTCTTCGCCTTGCGCGAGGTGTTCTCGAGCAGGGTGATCTTGTGGCTGCCCGGCGCGAGTGTCAGCGTCTTCGGCGTCATCTCGTTGGTCGAGCGACCGTCGACGTAGATCAGCGCGGACGGCGTGCTGGTGATCGTGAGCGTGCCAGCACCGCTGCCCTTGGCCGCCGACTTCGCCGGCTTCACGGGCCGGGCGATCGCGACGACGACCGGATCCGCCCTGCCCGCACGCGCGGGTGCCGCCGCCGGCTCGGGACGAGCGCTGCGCGCGACCCGCGTGACCGATTGCTTCGCGGCCGGCGTGCTCGCCGGCCGCCGCGTGGCCACTGGCATCGGGTCGAGCTCGATCACCGCTTCGTCGACAGCCACGGCCGGGACCGCGGGCTTGGCGATGAACGTGGGCTGCACGACCTTCGGCCTCCAGCCGATCGGCTCGCCGGTGGACGTGACGGTCGGCGGCGCTTCATCGACGATCGCGGTGACGGCGGGTGCGGGCGCCGGCGGCATCGATACCGTCATCACGATCGGCACCTCGCGCTTGTGACCGCGCTGACCGTGGTGGACGACGTACCCGCCGATGAACATCAGCACGATCGCGAGGCCGGCGAACGGCAGCGCCAGTTTGAGGACGACGCGAAGCTCGTCGCGCGGTGGGTCGACCAGCGGCGGCGGCGGCAGCGACTCGACACGGACGGTCTCGAGCTTGTCCAACGGACCCGGTGGCGGTGGCGCGGCGGCCCGCGCGGCCCACACGGGGACCGGGATCGGATCGAACTGCTCCACGCGCGCGGTGGCATCGAGCGACGGGTGATACGGCTCCGAGGGGAGCCGCGCGGGCGTCGGATACGCGTACTGCGGGACGATCGGCTGCGGCACATGATCGATCTGGGTCGCGGAGTCGTCGTCACTGCAGTCCTCGATCATCCGCACGGCGGGCGGCGTGGCGTTGGGGGCCCGCCGGCGCGGCAGCGGAGGCGGCATCGGGGCGATCGGGGAACGCGCGGTCACGAACAGGTCATCGTGCACGCGGTGGCTGTCGTCCATGATCCGGCCCGGGACGAGGTGGATCCGGTCGTCGATCGCCGTCGATTCGTTGCTGGCCATGGCGCTCCAGCGGGAGATT
>JAYUVX010000477.1:0-2717 GCA_043753855.1 Myxococcales bacterium
CCGGCGCCGACGCCTCCCAGAATCTCGGGTGGAATACTCATGATCTCGGCCTCCTGTTGAACGACACACCACCACCATGGGCGTCTCGCGCCCGCGGAAACCACACTCGACACGACCCTCGCCAGGTCACTGGACCCAGCGGGTTGACCCTACATCTCGGCCTTCGCGACGAGCAACGACCCGCGCTCGCCTTCTGCGACGACCAGAACCGCGGTGCCCGTGGGGAGCTCGCCTGCGTCCTCGTCGACGCTGTTCGCGATGTAGTCCTCGGCGCGGCCCTTGATCTCGACCCGCACCTTGCCGGGCTTGCCGGGACCGATCGGAAGCGTGAGCGTTCCGCTGGTGCCGACCAGCTCGGCGCCCTTCACGTCACTCGAGACGCTGTGCTTGTTGAGGCTGCGCACCACCGCGACGGCGATCGCGCCCGCGACCCACCCGATCGCGCCCGCGCCGATCGCGCTGACCGTGGTGCTCGAACCGAGCGCGCCGAGCGCGAGGCCGGCACCGCCACCGAAGGCAAGGAGAAAGACCCAGAACCGCAGCGACGTGACCGGAGCCCAGCCGAGGCCCATGTCGGTGTCATGACCGTGGCCCCCGTGCCCGGCGTCCTTGCCTCCGAGCACGATCGACGCGAGGAGCAGCGTGACTCCGAAGGCGACGGCTCCGAGATAGACGTGGTTCAAGTGGCTTCCCTACCCTTTCCGATGCTCCCACTGTGGTCACCGTTGCGATCGGTTGCAAGCGGAACCGTCCGTGACATTCTGGTGGCGCCGCAGTGCGCTATCGTCGAATCATGCGCCCGTTGGTCCTGTTCCTGCTCGTCGCATGTGCGGCGCGTCCGCCGGAGCGGATCTCGCCGCCGGCACCGGGGGCGCTGGCCCTCGTCGAGACCGCGACGGACCTCGGCGGTACACCGATCGGCGCGAGCCCGGCACGCGCGACGATTGTCGTCGTGCTGGCGTCGTGGTGCGAGCACTGTGCCGCCGAGCTGGCGATCCTCGACCGCCTGCATCTCACGCACCCCGCGCTCCGCGTCGTCGGCGTCAGCTACGCGGCGCACGAGGAGTACGACCATCGTGGCAGTCCAGCGGCGCTCCGGAGCTATGCGGCGAAGCGCCCGTGGCTGCCGATCGTGACCGCGGACGACGCGCTGTTCTCCGCGCTCGGCGCACCGCCGCAGATCCCCGCGCTGTTCGTGTTCGATCACGGCGGCGCGGTCGCCGCGCACTACGATCGGCGCCAGGGCGCGATGCCGAATGCCGACGAGCTGACCAACGTCCTCGCACGGCTGGGCGCCTGATGAAGCTCGCGCTCGGCTTCCTGCCCGCGCTCGCGGCATGCCTGTCGATGCCCCCGCGTCCCGGCGGCGGCAGTGGCAACCCCGATGGCGGTGGCGGTATCGATACACCCGGCCCGTTTGCGTGCGCCGGCAACAGCGCGCCGACCACCGCGGACCCGAGCGTCGTGCTGTCGGGGATGGCGACCAAGGTCGTCGCGATGAGCATCGACCCGGCGGCCAGCGTCACGATCGAGGTTCGGGCCGGCGCCACCGTGCTCGGCACCGTCGGGCCGACCGCCGCGGATGGTCAGTTCACGTCCACGGTGAACACCGGTGGCCCGCTCGATGGTGCGCTGTACGCGACGATCGCGCCACCCGGGACCGAGCGACCGACGCTGCGGTACCCGCCACAGCCGTGGGTCAGGAACGAGAGCGGCATCCCGATGCTGCTGATCACCGATGCCGAGCTCGATGCTCTGATCCAGCCGAAGGTCCACGACCCGGCGCTCGGTTTCTTCAACGTGCTCGTGACGGATTGCAACGACGCGCCGATCAACGGCGCCGCGATCACCATCCAGCAGGGCGGAACGAGCGCCGGCGAGCTCGTCGACACGCAGGTCCTGCAGTCGTTCATCCCGGGCATCTACTGGGCGATCAACGTCCCGGTCAACGACGCCACCTCGGTCAACGCGAGCTACCAGGGCAGGACATTCCGCGCACACACCGTGACGAGCATCGCGGGCACGACCACGCACGTCACCGTGCGGCCGGGCTTCTGACCCGGCGATAGAACACGGTGTAGACGGCGGCGCCGACGGCGGTGGTTCCGAGGCCGAGCAATGATGGCTCGGGCGCGGTGATGACCGTGTTGACGAGCAGCATCGTCGCGAGCACGACGAACACGATCGGCACCACGGGGAACCCGGGAACCTTGAACGGCCGCACGCGCTCCGGCTCGCGGCGGCGCAGCATCAGCACCGATCCTGCGTTGAGCGCGTAGAACAGCCACGACGCGAACACCACGGCATCGGTGAGCTGATCGAACCGCGCGCTGAGTGCAAACACGCAAGCGAGCGCGCCCTGCACGAGCACGGCGACCGCAGGCACGCGTGCCTTGGAGAGCCGTGCGAGCGCCGAGGGTGCGAGCCGATCCTTGGCGACCGCGTACGGCACGCGCGCGCCGGTGAGCATCGAGCCGTTCATCGCCGAGATCGCGGACACCGTCATCGCGATCGCGAGTACGGCCTGCGCAGTGCCTCCGAGGAACTGACTCGTGACCTTCTGCGCGACGGCGGGCGCGTCGGGAAATGCGGTCGAGCTCGAGGTCGCGATCTCGTCGAACGGCAGTGCGTGGAAGTAGCCGAGGTTCACGAGCGCGTAGATCACGAGCACGCCGAGCGCACCGCCGACGATCGCGCGCGGCAGGTTGCGCGATGGA
>JAYUVX010000478.1:0-8325 GCA_043753855.1 Myxococcales bacterium
TGGCCGGCCAGATGGCGCTGCTCTATGCGGGCCTCCTGCTCGGCGGCGTGATCTCGTCGTCAGTGCTGCTCGTGCAGCACGTGAAGCTGCGGCGGTCGAAGCGGGCCGCGCGCGCGGCGTCGTCGAGCGGACATGCGACCGCCTCCGCGCCGTCGGCGTGATGGCGTGACGCAAACGCCGTACGAGCTGATCGGCGGTGCCGCGCGCATTCACGCGCTCGTCGACCGCTTCTATTCGATCATGGCCGAGCGCGAGCCTGCGCTGACGGCGCTCCATGCCACGACTCCGGCGGGCACCGTCGACGACGGGACCCGCCACCGCTTCGCGCTGTTCCTGGAAGGCTGGCTCGGCGGGCCCCAGACGTACACCGAGCAGCACGGCCATCCGCGCCTGCGCATGCGCCACGGCCGAGTCGGGGTCGACCTCGCGATGCGTGACGCCTGGCTCCGCTGCATGACGGCGGCGATGGACGACCTCGCGCTGGCGGGTCCGCTCCGCGCCTTCCTCGACAAGCGCTTCGCCGACGTCGCCGACTTCATGCGCAACCGCGAGGGCTAGGCCACGGCTCGGCACGAGTGGCGACCCCGTCCCCGCGGTTCTCCGAGAAGGACATTCGCGTGCTGATCACGTTCGAAGGCAAGCGCACCGACGACGTCGCCGGTGCGCAGGCGCTGCTCGTCGAGCGCGTCGGCGCGAAGGTCGTGCGCCAGGACGCGCCTCAGCGCGCGGGCTGAACCGCGAGCACGACGAGTGCGTACGGCCGCGCGAACTGGATCACGGCGCCGAGCCGCAGCTCGAGGTGACCCATGATGCGCCGACCATCCACAGAGAAGCCGCTCGCCGATTGGAGGTCGCGAATCAGCCATCCCTCGTTCGAGCGTTCGAACCGAGTGTGTCGTTTCGAGATCACCACGGCGTCGAGCCTTAGATCGACCCCCGACACGCGACCGATCACATAGGGATCGCGATCGACGGCGACGACCCGGCCATCGCCCACCAACCACACGACGAGGTCGCCCGCGGGCAGGTGCTGCTTGGAGATGGCAGCGGGGACCGGATGCTCGACAAACGGCGTGAAGTGGCGCGCGGCCGCGCAGCCATCCGTCATGCCATGTCCGAGCTTCGTGAGCCCGGTCATCTGTGAACGAAGCGACGACCACTCGGTGGTCGTCGGCTCCGCGCTGTGGTCGAGGAGCTCGGTCGCCAACGCCGATGCGACGACCGATTGCACGGTGAGCTCGAAGTCGGGGACGGCGCGCTCCAGTGCCTGCAGTGCGAGCACGCCGTCCGCAGCGTCGGCGAGCGTCGCGCGGTCACGCGCGAAGGGGCCGCCGAGGCCCGCGAGCGTACCTGAATGCTCGCTTCGGGATCGCGGCGGCCCGGCCTCGCGTCGATCGTGAGGCCGATCGTGAACAGCATCTTCGGGAGACAGGTGAGAGCGATCTGCGTCATAGCCGGCCGAGTGCTCGTGTGAGGTTTGTGCGCGCCCGTGCGTCGAGCCGCGCGTGGAAGAAAGCGCTGAAGAAGATGCGCTCGCGCGCGAGCATCGACTGCAGAAACGCGCAGCGGCCGGCGCGATAGGTGTCCGGTGGGACGTGCTTGTACTCGAAGGCGATCGCGGCGTCGTAGGCGTCGAACTCGGCGGGCGCGGCGCCGAGGATCGCGGTGTCGCTGTCGAGGAAATGCGCCGCGTCGTGGTCGGCATGGTCGAGCTTGCCGTGCTGTGCGGTGAGCGCGATCAGCTGCGTGGTCTCGGGGCCGGCTCCGGCGAGCGTGACGGCGAGTGCGGCGGAGCGCGCTTCATTATCGTGGCGAGTCGGGTCGTAGACAGCATCGTGAAACAGGATCGCGAGGTACACGGCGGCGGGCGCGTGCCAGCCGACCTCGTCGTGGACGATGACGAACCAGCGCAACAGCTCGGCGATGTGCGTGGCCGTGTGGTACGCGCGCTGCGGCTCGGCGTAGGCGGCAGCGAGCGTTCGCTCGATGTCGGGCGAGAGGACGAGCGGCGCGTGGCGGCAGGCGAACACGCCGCATGGTAAACGTCCCGCCACGCCCGTTGTCCCGTGAACGCCACCTGGCGTGTCGAGCTCCTGCCGCCGCAGCAGATCGCGTTCCACCGCATGCTCGATACGGTCCGCCGCGGCTTCGAGCGGTTCGGGTTCTTGCCCGTCGAGACGCCGGTGTTCGAGCTCACCGACGTGCTGCTGGACGAAGTCGGGCGGCGAGACCGAGAAGCAGGTTACTCCGCGCACTCGACCGGCAGCCTCGAGAAGAAGTCGCGGCTAAGACATTCAAGCGGGGTTTCGGTGCGCACCGTTGGTAGCCCGGCAACGAGTCGGGAGCGAGGAGCCGTGGTGAGCGTCCGCGATCTGTGCGCTGGGCCAACGGTCGGGCGGCATCAGAACGTGAGCCCCGTTCCGCAACGCCGGGAGGCGGTCGGTCACGGTGATGTGGGGTCGGCGAACCTCTGCGAGTCGTCAGACGACGTGCCCTCATTGCGGTAAGGCCGCCGCCTAAGAGCAGACGGCCAGGTCTCGTACGAGCGATGATGGTTCACTGCAAGGACGCCAGGCGTGCCGCGCCGTCGAGTGACCCTGTGTCGCGTCAGCGCGCGTCCGGATCTCATCGGGGCGAGGTAACGTAACGCTAATGGGTTCGCCAAGCTATGGCCACGAAAGCGAACTCGGCTCTGAGTCCTGAACTGCCGTGCGATCTCCGAGCGGTTAACCCGGTTTGAACGGACGACCTAGGGTTAAGCAAACCGTAGAGCGTTGGCCATGGGCCGGATCTCATGAAGCAATATCGACCTAGGTTTTTTTAAGGTTCCAACGCCGGCGAGCGCTGCACGCTCAGATGATTTACTTCACTTCCCACTTCTTGGAGCAGAATTCGATCTTGTCCTGAGGGAGAGCGCTGGCTGTCTCGCCGCCAGCGCGAGCCTTCTTGGAGAGCTGTTCGACCTTTGTTCTCGGCAGAGTGCGCATGGTGTCCGCGACGCACGCACACATGCCAGCACGCTGCATCGCCGTGAGGCCTAGGCCATCAGTCCTCGCTTGGCAGCCCTGAGAAGCTCCGTAGATCTGGTGGGTGGACAGGTCCAGCTTGGACGAGTAAGGGCTATCGCCTTGGGTCTTGTCGTCTTGGTGCTTGACCGCCCAGTCAGCGCAGGCGCTGAAGGGGCCCGAAAGTTTGGCGGGATCGAGCTTCTCCA
The DNA here is from genome assembly GCA_043753855.1 of Myxococcales bacterium. Classification (GTDB taxonomy): domain Bacteria; phylum Myxococcota_A; class Polyangia; order Haliangiales; family Haliangiaceae; genus JABFXX01. The sequence goes on from JAYUVX010000478.1 coordinate 3,215, forward strand.
TGAACGTCCAAAACTTCACGTTGCTGTCCCCCGACTGCTTGCGGGCATAGTCGATCATGCAGAAGCAGTGCCCGAGCGCGACCACACGCTTGGTGTCGGGCTGCGCAGCCATAGCAGAGTCTCTGCACTTGAGAGTCTCGTTGACGATGCTATCGGCACCGAGCTTCTTCGGTTCGATTTGGCTTGAGGTGTCTGCGCTCGCGCTGGCCCATCCACCAATCACTCCGAAGATCACGACAATTGACACCAGTCGCATCGTTACACCCTCCGCTCGGTAGCCCTTGAGCTTAACTGGATCGCGATCACTTCTGCGAAATTGTTTGGGTGTGGATCTTTCACGACGGCGGAAAGCTGATCGATTTCGCGAGGTTGGTTTCGGAGCGGCTGTCCGGATCGCGAGCGAGCGGGTAGCGTCCGCGGCCTGATGGCCACGACAAGCATCGCGAGGATCGCCAATGACAGCCCGTTCTGCGAGGCTCACGGGGCGATGGACAAGCTCATCGAGCAGCTGATGGCGATGGCGGCGGCAGGCGCCACTGCGGGCGACGTGTCGCGGCTGATGGCGACGGACGGGACCGCCCTGCTGCGCGACCTGGTGCAGGGCTTCTTCGATCAGCGAGCCGCGGAGGAGCGCCGGGTGAAAGTCGTCGGCGCGGACGGCGTGGAGCGGACGGAGGCGCGGATCGCATCGCGCCGGATCGAGACGCCGGTCGGTGAGATCGAAGTGAAGCGGCTGTTGTACCAAGCGCCGGGCGTAGCGGGGCTCGCGCCGCTCGACGCTGCCCTGGGCCTGCCGGACGAGAAGTACACGCACGACCTGCGCCGGATCGTCGCCGAGGAGAGCGCGAAGTCGTCGTTCGATGAGGTCGTGGAGCTGATCTCGAAGCGCACGGGCGCGACCGTGCCCAAGCGTCAAGTCGAAGAACTCGCGGTGCGTGCCGCGGAGGACTTCGACGCGTTCTATCGCGACCGCCTGCGCGAGCCCGAGGCAACCGCTGACTTGCTCGTGCTCAGCTTCGATGGCAAGGGCATCGCGATGCGGCACGAGGATCTCCGCGAGGCGACGCGGAAGGCCGCCACCGCCGCGCCGAAGCTGCATACGCGCCTCGCCAAGGGCGAGAAGCCCAACCGCAAGCGGATGGCGCAGGTCGCCGCGGTCTACTCGATCGCGCGATGGCACCGCACCAGCTCGGATGTGCTGCATGGGCTGCGTGAACCCAGCACGGCGCGGCCGCGGCCCACGAACAAACGCGTCTGGGCGAGCGCACAGCGGTCTGCACAAGCGGTCATCGAGGACGCGTTCGCCGAGGCGCGGCGCCGCGACCCGGACCTGCGCCGGCGGTGGGTCGTCCTCGTCGACGGCCAGCGCGACCAGATCACGCGGGTCGAACGCGCCGCGCGCGCCATGGGCGTCACGATCACGATCGTCCTCGATATCGTCCATGTGCTCGAATACCTGTGGCGTGCGGCCTACGCGTTTCACGCCGACGGCACCCCGGCCGCTGAGACCTGGGTCGAGAATCAATTCGTGAAGCTGCTGAGCGGGCGCAGCGGCGGCGAGATCGCCAAGAGCATGCGCCTCATGGCCAGGAGCCACGGCCTCGACGCCGCGGCCGCGCGGCCCGTCGAGAAGGCCGCCGCTTACCTGGTGGGCCACACCCGGATCCTGCACTACGACCGCGCGCTCGCTGACGGCTTGCCGATCGCGACCGGCGTGATCGAGGGTGCGTGTCGCTACCTGGTCCAGGATCGCATGGGTCGCACGGGTGCCCGCTGGTCGCTCACCGGTGCCGAGGCCATCCTCCGGCTGCGGGCCCTCAAGACCAGTGGCGACTTCGATGATTATTGGATGTTTCATCTCGCGAAGGAGAACGAGCGCACGCACAAGTCACGCTACGCCGACGGCGCAATCCCCAACCCGCTGGCTGCGAAGCCCCCCGTGCTGCGGCTCGTTAAGTGATCGTAATTGCTCCCGTCGAGCGCGACGCAAAAGAGCCACACCCAAATTGTTTCTGGTTGAGAAAGCTGCATCATCGACGTTGCATCCGACGTACCCAGCCCGGAACGAACATGGAGGTACGCCGACACCCTGCCGGCGTACAGACCAGAGCTAGACCCCCGCAATCTTCCCGCTAGACAATGAGGTCTGGCGGTCCGACGGTGCTTGGCATGGACTATCACGAGATCCTCATCAGAGCGCGACGTGCAACGCAGCAGGGCGGCGAGCTCGCGCAGCTCGGGGCCGACGTCATGACGACCCACGACGCGTTGAATCGCAGCAACGCGAGGATCGCGCGACTCGAGCAAAGTCTCGCAGACCTGGCCGCGGCCGTACGCGCGCGCGGTGGCGAACTGACAGACCAACTCGCGAGCGCACTCGGTGCGGCTGACCTTCACGCTCAGCATCGCTGACAGCCTAGCGTTCTCGAGGGCAGGCGTCAGGGGTGTCAGGGGTGGGGCGCACGCTGGGTTCATGCCGCAATACATCGTCGCCTCCGGTCGGGATCGTCTGTCGCACGTCGTCGTGGGGTACTTCGTGGCGGACACCCCGTTCACCGTGATCGGTACGTTTCGCTCGATCGCGGACCTGATGTTCGACATCGACGTCGCTCAGAAGGAGTACGTGGTGCGCAGCGTGACGGGTCCGGTCGCGCGGGTCTCGGCGGTCGCCGCCGGCTTTCTGCGTACCGTGCGTGACGGCATCGAGTCCGACAACCTCAGCGCGCTTCCGTCGCGTCCCGTGTAGCGCGGTCTGCGGCGCATCGGTCGGTTTCTCAAGGCAATGAGGGGGTGTTCCACACGGCATGGCTATTCACACGGCATGGCTATTTCGCCTGTGGCAGGCGGTCGTGCTGTATGGCGCCACGGGAAGCGCGGCCTGGAACGCGGACGAGGGCGACGAGTAGCCGGAAGTTTCAGACGTCCTTCGCTCCGGCCACCTTCGACCGATCCACAAGTGCGTTCGCCAGCTCGAGCAACCCAAGATCTTCTGCGGCGCGCGCTGCTACGGCGATCGTGAGGCATGCGCTCGGTAGGGCCAGTGCCAGCGGGCGCCCGTCCAGTGCGCCGCGCCCGACCTGGATCTTCAGCGGCCAATCGGTACCTTGCGGTAGGACGTAGCGCAGGCTCGCAAAGCCCCCGTGACTCGCTCCGCACGCCTCGCGGTAGACGAGATCGTAGAAGTGCGTGCGCTCCGTAGCGATCGCGCGTTCTCGCAAATTCATCCCTGGTCCCGCCCAGCTGCGGTCGTCCCCTGCTTTCGCGATCGCCTCCTTTGCGCGCGCGCTCGCCATGGCGAGATGAGCCGGATCGATCACTCCATCAGGATGGAGAGCCGCGATGGCGCGCACGAGCTTCGCGTCGTTCACTGCATCGAAGAACGCGTACTGCTCGAAGGTGTCGAGGGGATCCGTCGCCGCCATGATGTACGCGTGCTCGATGTCGAGTTCCACGACGGTGCGTGCCACGCTCCATGCATCGGCTGTGAGACCTCGCGACGCGAGGATCGCGCAGCTCTGAACCGCCTGGCGGGCGCGCGCGATGAACAGGGCCGAAATGGCGGCGGCCTGCGTCTGCGTTCGGCCGTGGCTCGCTTCCATCAGTTCCACCGTCGCGTCGGCCACGGCCAACAGCTCGTCGAATGCGGGCCTGCGTTCGATCTCATCTTTCAGCGCCTGGTCCATTCCGCCATCTGAACCCGTTGGCGGGGTGCGGTCTACTGCTCGAGCGGCTGCCGACGACGAACTAGGAGTCCGATCGCATATCCGCGCGGCTCCGCCCTTGCCTCGTCGCCTCGTCGCCGAAGCGCGTACCCGATCTCGAGAAGCCGACGCGAGATGCTGCGTCGCACGTCGGCTCGCACGAAAGGGAGCTTTGCTCCGGCCTTCTCTACCTTCTCGATCTCGCGCGACAGGACTCGTACAGCGTCTCCGCAGAGAGCGCTGTCGGTGGGGTAGTGGATCGGCGATTCGACGACGGTCGTGTCGATCCGCATCCGGCGGCCCTTCGTCATCCCGCTCTGCTTCGCCAGCTGCACGACGCGCTCGAAGACCTGCTTGCGCACCGCCCCGTCGAGCAACAAGCCGTAGCGAACCATCGTCTTCTCGTCGGGAACCGTGCCGCCGTCGATCCGACAGAAGCGGCGGTATACGTAGTTGCCGGTGACCTCCCACTGAAGTTGCTCGCGGTCCGGTGCGCACCGTTGGTAGCCCGGCAACGAGTCGGGAGCGAGGAGCCGTGGTGAGCGTCCGCGATCTGTGCGCTGGGCCAACGGTCGGACGGCATCAGAAGGTGCCCCCCCGTTCCGCAACGCCGGGAGGCGGTCGGTCACGGTGATGTGGGGTCGGCGAAGTCGAAGTCGATCTGTGGTGGGGCTCGGGCCGGTGCGAAGCTCGCCCACTCGGCGGGTGGGCCGAGCGAGATGAGGACGGTTCGCGCGATCACGGGGTCGGTGATGACGGCGAGCACGGTGCACCGGCCGCACATGGACACTGCAGCACGTCGACGGCGAACACGCGACGCAGGAGGTCCGCCCACGGCGGCCGGCCCGCGCGGTGACGTCGGCCGCTGCCGCACGCATCGGTGCTGGCGTGGGTGTGGGCGACGACGACGTCGTCGGCTGGCAGGAGCGCGCGGAGCTTCGCTCGATCCTTGCTCGCCGGCCCGAACACGCCCGCGTACCGCACGAGATGTCGGCGCGGCGGCGGGATGATCCCGCACAGCCGGCGCAGGAACGGGACGGGCGCTAGCACCAGATGGGTGCGGCCATCGGGCCACGGTCGCTTGAGCTGGTAGGCGATCTTGGCGTCGGTCGTCTCTATCGCCGCGACGAGCGCTGGGCGGATCTCGCCAAGGTGGATGCGCTCACCGCGAACGCCGGCGGCTGGCACGACCCGCTGCCCGATCCGGCGCCCTGACGGCTACCGCCGCGGGCGGGCGCGAAGCCAGGCGAGGAGGGCAGGGGCGAGGAGGAGCGCCATGGCGATGCAGGCGAGCTCGCCGAGGATCGCGGCGGTACCGAACGCGCGGATGCCGCGGTTCGCAGACAGCAAGAGCGAGCCGTAGCCGACGGTGGTGGTGAACGAGCAGAGGAGGACGGCGCCTCCCGTCGT
>JAYUVX010000479.1:0-63627 GCA_043753855.1 Myxococcales bacterium
GGCGAGACCGCTGCTCGATCGCGCGAAGTACCTCGGCTACGCGCTGTACGCGCGCGCGCAGAAGCGACTCGGTCGAGGCTAGTCGTGTCGGTCGCGCACAAGGCAGCACGCGGTGCGCTGTGGACGATCATCTCGAGCATGGGCGGGCGTGCGATCGGCGTGCTCGGCACGCTCGCGATGACACGCTTCCTCCATCCAGAGCAGATCGGCGAGGTCTCCGACGCCGCGATCATCGCGATGACGGCGAACTGGCTGACGATCTGGGGCTTCGGGCAGTACGCGGTGGTCAAGGGGCGTGGTGCCGACACCGCCGAGGTCACGTTCCACGCCACCGTCGCGTACATGGTGCTCGGCGCGATCTCGCTCGGCCTGATCTCATTGTTCGGCGGGCGGATCGCACCGTTCTTCGGTGCGCCGCAGGCGGCGGCGTACATCCCGGCGATGTGTCTCGCGCTGTACATCCGTCGACTCGGCGCGATCCCCGAGCGCGTGCTGTCGCGCACCCTGAACTTCCGTGCGGCCGGCATCGCGGCGATCCTCGGAGAGCTGTCGTACACGGTCACGGCGCTGGCGCTCGCGTGGCGCGGATATGGCGGCTGGTCGATCATCCTCGCGAACATCGTGCAGTCGGTCGTGGTCGTGACCATCCTCGTACGCGCGTCGGGCCTCGCGAGCTGGCTGGCCCCGACGCCGCTCAAGTGGTCGCGGTTCAAAGACATGCTGAGGTTCGGCCTCCCGCTCGGTATCCAGGGCCTCGCGCACGGCGGCTCGCGCTACTGGGACAACCTGACGATCAGCCACTTCTTCGGGCCGGGCCCGACCGGCGCGTACAACATGGCCTACAACCTCGCCGACATCCCCGCGATCCAGATCGGCGAGCAGATCGCGCTGGTGCTGATGCCATCGATGGCAGAGCTGCCGCAGGACCGTCGGGCGCGTGCGCTCGAGCGTTCGACGGCGATGCTGTCACTGATCATCTTCCCGCTCGCGGTCGGGCTCGGCTTGATCGCGTACCCACTGATCGATCTGATCCTGCCGTCCAACGAGTGGCAGCTGGTCGCGCCGCTGCTGACCGTGCTCGCGTGCCTCTCGGTGTTCCGGCCGATCACGTGGGTGCTATCGGCGTACATGGAGGCCGAGTCCAAGACCAATCGCCTGATGATCCTCGAGATCGCGAAGGTCGTGCTGCTGGTCGCCGGCATCATCGCGCTGCACCGGCTCGGCGTGCGCGCGGCGGCCGGTGCGGTCGGCGTGGCGTTTGGTCTGACAGCGATCGCGGGCGTGGCGATGGTGATGCGCGAGGGACCGTCACCGCGGCGGCTGCTCGTCGGATTCCTCCAGCCGATCGCCGCCTGCGCGATCATGGCCGCGGTGACGTTTGGTGTTCACGAGGGTTTGGTCGCGATCGGCTGGGATCATCCGGCCGTGCTGCTCGGCGCGATGATCCTGGCGGGCGCAGCGGCCTACGTCGCCTCCGCACTCGTCATCTGCCGCGAGACCTCGAAGGATCTGCTCGAGCAGCTGAAGCGCGCGCTGAAGCGTCCCACCAGCTGATCGATCACCGCACGCCCAGTGCGATCAAGATCGGAATCCCGATGATCAGCCCGACGGGAACCGGGCCGTAGTGGATGCCGATCCACGGGCTCCAGCCCCACCGCCACGACACGGCGATCGGCTCGGCGGCCGGTTCTGGCTGTGAAGGCGTTCGTGGCGCGGCGGAGGCCCAGGTGGCGACGGGATCGGACTCGGTCGTGGTTGGATCGGTCATCGGTACGTATCCATTCGGAGGGGCCTATCGTCCGCACGCGCCGCCGGTTGCGCGAAATCTCTAACTCCGCGTCCTGACGTACACTTCTGCTTCATGCTCGAGGCCATTGGATACTGGTTCAACGACCGTGCACCGAGTCCCTGCCCGCGCCCGCAGCGGCTCGTGGGCAGCTGGGACGAGGCCGAGCGCGCGAAGGTCGTCGCCTACCTGCGCGCCGGTGAAGTGCTCGAGACCTTTCGCGGCATGTCGTACTGCCGGTTCGCGTGCGGCATGCCCGACCGTCAGATGGGCCATCAGGACTACACCGACGGCACGTTCGCGTGGCCCGAGGGCCTGCCCCACTACGTCGAGGCGCACTCGGTGCGGCTCCCCGCGCACTTCGTCGCGCACGCGCTCGCCGGTGCCGCCAAGACGCCGCCGGTCAATCGCCGCATCGATGATGGTCCATGGTTCACGTGGGCCAAGGCACAGGGCGCGGCGATCGATCTCGATGGCTGGGACGCGCTTGGCTGGGCCGATCAGGCAAAGGTCCTGACCCAGCTCCACGCGCAGCTCGGCCCGGACCATCCGCTGTTCGAGCAAGACGTCGAGATCCTGGTCGGACGGCGCGCCACTGACGAGCTGGTCTGCGCACTCGAGGATGGGCGGCTCGCGATCGTGAAGCTGACCGGCGCCCACACGACGCTGCTCGCTGGCTGGGATGACTGGCTACCGCAGCGCTGACGTCTGGTGACGTCTAGGGACGGTTTCAACTTGCGCAACGAACGGTCCGGATGTGCCCAGAATCACTGGTCGGCGTGCGGACGGTTTCAACGTACGCAACGAACGCGGCCTACGGCCACGGGGGTCGGACACCGATCTCGTGCGCACGACGGCGCACGCTAATGCCGAGAGCTGATCGACACGCTTGGTCGCATGCTCCGTCATCTCGACCTGATCGAGCACGGCCGCGATCCGGACCTCGATCTCGTCGGGTGTGGTGTCGGCGGGCAGCCGGAGCCGCGCGGCATGATGAAGCGCTCGCTCGACGGTGAGCGTCAGGTGCAGGATGTCGTCCTGCGGCACGTAGCCGATCACGGATCGATACGCGTCGTACCCGGCGTACAGGTCGTCGCCGTTGATCGTGACGCTGCCACGGGTGGCGCGCGCGAAGGCGCACATCGCGGTCATCAACGTGGACTTGCCCGAGCCGCTGCCTCCGACGATCGCGACGAACTCGCACGGCTCGATCGATAGCGTGGTCGGGGCGAGCAGCACCTTGTCGCCGATCAGGCCCTCGAGGTTGGTCGCGTCGAGCCGGATCGCACCGCGCTGCTCGAACGAGTAGAGACTGTCGCCATCGTAGGTCAGCCGAAACGTGCCGAGCTGGACGACGTCACCCGGTGCGAGCGCCCGGGAGCCGTCGACACGCATGCCGTTGACGAAGCTGCCGTTGGCCGAGCTCAGGTCGCGGAGGATGTGGTGGTTGCCCTCCCACAGCAGGTCGGCATGGTGGCGAGAGACCAGTGGCTGATCGAGGACGATATCGGCGCCCAGCCGCGCATGCTTCGGCGGCCACCCACGGAGCCGCGAGCACGAGCTCGCACTCGGGTGCGCTGCCGATCGAGATCGGCATCCTCTGCAAGGTGACCTCGCGGACGTCGGTCCCCTCGCGAATCTCCAGCTGGGCGTGGCTCCTCGACCCGTCGATCGTGTGGAGGTCGGCCACGGCTCGGCATATTGTAGACCGTCCGATCGGGTAAGGTCGCGCTGTGACCACCGACGTCCTCAGCTATACGCTCGATCGCAAGGTCGCCGTCATCCGCATGGATGATGGCAAGGTGAACGCACTGTCGGTCCCGATGATCGATGGGCTGCTCGCGGCGCTCACGCGCGCCGAGGAGGAAGCCAGTGCGATCGTGCTCACCGGCCGCGCCGAGCGGTTCTGCGCGGGCTTCGACCTTCGCGTCATGATGAGCGGCCCCGAACAGGCGAAGGCCCTGCTCGGTCGGGGCTCCGAGCTGCTGCTCCGCCTCTACGGCGCGACCGTACCGCTCGTCGTCGCCTGCACCGGTCACGCGATGGCCGGTGGTGCCCTCGTCGTGCTCACCGGCGACACCCGCATCGGAGCCCAGGGTGCCTTCAAGCTCGGTCTCAACGAGGTCGCCATCGGCCTGCCCGTGCCAGTGCTCGCGGTGGAGTTCGCACGCAGCCGCCTCACGCCCACCGAGCTCACGCGCGCCACGCTGATGGCGCAGATCTACACGCCGGACGAGGCGGTGCGCGCCGGCTACCTCGATGCGGTCGTCGACGGCGAGCAGCTCCTCGACAAAGCCCTGGAGGAGGCCGCGCGGCTGGGTGCCCTCGCGCGCTCGGCGTTCCGCGCCACCAAGCTGCGGCTTCGCGGCGGCGTGATCGCGGACATCCGCGCGCGCATGGAGGAAGACATGCGCACGCTGATGAATCCGCTTTGACCGGGGGACGGTTTCAACGTACGCAACGTGCGATCCGCAAGCGCGCGAAACGATTCGTAGGTCTGGGGACGGTTTCAACGTACGCAACTTGCTCGAGCTCGCCGTCCGGTCTGCGGACTCGCGTGCGTGGCGTTCCCCCAGCTCTCCACTCAGAACGCGAACGGATAAGCGAACGAGCCGCCGTCATCGGTCTCGGGGAACTTGGCGAGCTTCACCGCGGTTGTCACGCAGGCGCTGAGCTCCGGGTCGGGCGAGGACGAGACGCTGGCAGTGAGGATCCTGCCGGAGCTCGAGACCTTCACGCTCAGCTTGACGGTGCCCTTGATCGGGAACCGCTCGCCGCAGGCGATCACGGCCGGCTTCACGGCCCCCATGGCCTCCTGGACCATCCGCTTGTCGAGCTTCGCCGGCAGGCCCGTGCTGGGCTTCTCGACGACCGGCTCGTTCGCGGGCTCGGGCGGCTTCATCGCGGCGCAGCAGGGCTGGCGATACTTGTCGAGGATGCACGAGACCTCGTCGCAGCCCTCGTCCACCTTGCTGACCGGCGCGGTAGCCAGCGTGTTGGCGGGATCGCGGATGGGTGCGGTCGCGGGGTCACGAGGCGGGCGCGGCACGCGCGGCTGCTTCGCCGGTGTGGTCGCGGCGTCCGCGGGTGCGCTCATGTCGATCTCGCTCGGCGGCTCGCTGGCCCGCTCGGCCGGCGAGTTGGAAACGGGCCCGACGTCCACGGACGGCGGCGCGGCGGTCGCCTCGAGAGGCGGTGCGGGATCCGCCACAGGCGGGACGTTGCGGGGGGCGACACGATCGTTGCGATGCGGATCACCGGCCGCCGCCGCTTCGTGACCTTGGCGACGGGCGATCCCGACGGCGAGCACGGTGGTCGCAGCCGCGAGCGCGAGCCCGACGAACACCAACGCGGGCTTACGACGATCGCGATGGCCACGCTGCGGTGGCTCGGCGAACCGGCGCGGTGAGTCGTCGAACGTGTCGTCGGTGCGGCGCGCGGGGAGCGCACCCGGCGCGACGCTGATGTGCGCGTGCGAGCGGCGCGGCGGATCATCGAACAGCGCTGCGATCTCCGGCGGTGGAGGGTCGCGAAGCTCCGCCGCGACGTCGCTCGGCATCTCGTCCGGGTCGTCGTCTTCGTCGTCGAGATCCGCGAGCGAGATCAGCTTGCGCGCCGGCTCGGCCGCGGGCGGCTCCGCGGCGGCAGGGGGAAGCGGCAGCAGCTCGGCCAGCGGGATCAGCTTCGCCGGCGGCTTGATCGGAAGCGGCGTCGAGATCGTCGGATGGGTCTTGGCCCGTGGCTTCGGCGGAGCCGATGGAGCTCCGGCATTCGTCGGTTCCTTGCGCTCGACCGCGTCCGGAGGCGCAGGGAGCACCTCGTTGATGCCGAGGCCGGTGGCTGCCTTCGCTACGACCATCCGCATGCTCTCGCTCGGTGACGTTGGCGCGGCCGCCATCACCATCGACGCGCGCTGCGCGGTCCGCACATCGGGTCGCGGCGGCGCGCCGGGCGCAACACCGGGTTGCGGCGGCGTACCGGGCGCACGCGGCACGATCCACGGCTGAAGTGCTCGCTGGGTGTCGACGGTCGCCACCGAAGTCGGCACGGCCTCGAGCTGGCGCGCGAGCCTCGGCAGCTCGATCGCGAGGTTGCGCGGCTGGGTGCGGCAGTCGAGCTGCGGAACGAGCAGCTTCTCGAGCGCGAGCCTCACCGCCTCCAGCGTGGACGGCAGGATGAACACGAACGTCGCCTTGCACTGCGCCGCCTCGGCATCGACGAGCATCGCCGCCGATCCGATCTCCTGGTACGCGATCATCCGCAGCAGATCGCTGAAGCCGTGCAGACCTCGGGTGACCAGCGGATCGAGCGCGACGCCACACGACTCGGTCTTCAGACCCGCGGTGACGATCACGACATCGACGCCAGCATCCGCGACGTACTCCAGCAGCTTCGCGCGAATGCGCTGCACGGAATCATCGATCGTTCCCTGCTGCACGATCCGATGTCCCGCGGCCGCGAGCCGATCGGTGATCAACTGCGTCGGCGGGTCCCCCGCGACCGACTCCCCCCGGCACACCGCGAGCGTCGCGATGTTAAGACCCATGAACACCCGCTCCATCCCGCCCAGTGTAGCTCGGCCGTTCTCCGGGTGCGCACCCGCTGGCAGCCATCTGGTACCCCGGCGTTACCCGGGAGCTATGGCGCCGCCGGCTCGGGTTCCGGGGTCACCTGGAACACCACGCCGATCGTCCGCGGCTGGTCGAGCCCGGGCACGGTCTGCGTCGAGTCATGAAACACCAGCGAGACCGGCTGCTTGAGCTCGAGAGTCTGGCTGGCGGTGCGCGTCTCGGTCTGGGTGTCGTTGACGCGGACCTTCGCGCTGACGGCGAGCACGTCGACGTTGCCCGACTTCACCTTGACCGCCAGCGTGGCATCCGGCGCGAGGCTGCCGCGCGACGTGCCATGGTTCGCGGAGCCGGTCGGGAAGATGTAGACGTCGGTGATCGGGCGCGGCGTCTTGTTGACGAGCTGCACCTGCTGGTAGCTCGCACCACCGCAGCCCACCACCGCGAGCGCGAACAGCATGGCCGGTCGATTCATCCGCTGATCGTATCAGCTCGGGCGCGCCCGTCGCGCACGGCCTCGATCCAGCCGAAACCGAACCGGGTGTCGGGCTCGAGATAGTGACCCTCGCTCCATTCGTTGAGCGAAGACACGAACACCAGCTGCTCGTCGTCGGCCCGCCCGCTCGCACGCGCATACGCCACGGCGAGCTCGACCGCCGCGCGAAACTGATCCGGATGTTCGCCGGTGACGATCGGCCACCACGGATACTTGTCGGGGCGCGCACTGCCGAAGTCCGCGCCGCGCGGCGACGCATCCCAGCCCGGTGACACCGCCGGGTGATACGGCAGCCGTGCACGCGCGGCGATCGAGGGCCACTGCGCCACCCGGATCGCGACGCGCTCGGCGTAGTCCTGGAGGAACTCGCCCTTCCAGTCGGGCAGTAGCACGTAGTTCGTCACCGCATCGAAGCCGAGCTCGCCGACCTGGCCGAGCATCTCCTCGTTGGGTTCGATCGCGGCGAGGTACAGCTCGGGGAATCCGCCGGAGCGCAGCATCGTGCGCGCGCGGGTGATCGCCTCGCGCGTGCCCGCTGCACCGAGCTCCTTGATCAAGAACGTCGAGTCATAGATCGAGAAGTACGCGCGGCCGGCGACGCGCAGGTAGTTGTCGCGGACGAAGTAGCGTTTGGCGAGATCGCGGATCAGCTCGACGAAGTCATCGACATCCGAGGGCACCCGGCGATCGTTCTCGATCACCGGCGTATCGATGCGACGGACGGGCAGCACGCGGCGCGGCATCCGGTTCGCCCACATCACCGCGAACGGGAACACCGCGCCCTCCGGAGAGCCGAGGTATCCGAGATCGAGTGCGTCCTGAAACACGCGCTTGCCGCGGCACCAGAACAGGCCATGCACCAGGCCGTCGATCCCGTGGTCGCGGCATAGCGTGATGCGCCGCCCGACCGCCACCGGATCCCGATCGTCGTAGGTTCCCCACAGCGGCAGCTTCGGCTGCGCGTGGCCCTCGAAGCGCGGGGTGCACTGCGTGACCAGGTCCCACTCGGTGAACCCGGGGTAGAACGCGAGGTCGCGCTCGGGGATCGGGTGCCATCCCGGATAGACGTAGGCGAGGACGCGCACGTCACTCCGGCGGCAGGTGCTGCAGCGATCCGAAGGCCAGCTCGACGGCCTGGATCATCTGCTGCGCGTTCTGAAACCGTTCCTCGCGCTCCTTGGCGAGCGAGCGGTCGAGGAGCTCCCGGATCGGGCTCGTGATCCACGGAGCACCCGGGTTGACGTCGTCGAGGTTCGGCAGCCGCGCCGAGACCTGCATGTTCATCACGTTCTGCGGATCGGAGTCGCGATACGGCGGTCGACCGGTCAACAGCTCGAAGATCACCGAGCCGATCGCGTAGAGATCCGTGCGCGCATCGACCGAGCGCTGTTTCACCTGCTCGGGAGCCATGTATGCCGCGGCGACCTGGCGCACGCTGCCGGTGAGCGCATCGTTGCCGAACTCGAGCACGGCATCATCGCGCAGCGTGTTGAGACCGAAGTCGGCGACCTTGACCAGGTTCCAGCCATCCATCGGTACGAGCAGCATGCGGCTCGGTTGCAACGAGCGATGCACGCGACCCGCGGCATGTGCATGGGCGGCTCCCTCGAGCACCTGACGCGCGATGATCAGCGCGCCACGTGGCCCGATGTCCCCATGATCCATCGCGGTGCGCAGGGTTCGACCGTTGACCCGCTCCATCACCATGCACAGGTAGCCCTGCTCGGTGACGAACACCTCGAACAGCGGCACCAGGTTGAGGTGCATGAGCTGCTTGAGGCCCATCGCATCCGGCAAAACCCGATCGGTGATCGCACTGCCGCTATCCTCGAGGTCGGCGATCGGCGACCGCATGGCGAAGTGCCGGCCATCGACATCGACGACGTTGAACAGGCCATCCGGCTTGCCGCGACCGATGGGCTGGAGGACGCGGTAGCGACCGATCTGGAGGTCCGGCTTCAACATCGGCGTGCTGGGGCCACATGCTCGCACGGGTGAATGGCAAAGTGGACCGGACGATGCGCCGGATCCTGCTCGCTCGGCACGGACAGACCGACTGGAACGCGCTCGGCCGCCTCCAGGGTCACACCGATATCGTCCTCAACGACACCGGTCGGGACCAGGCGCGTGCGCTCGCCGCGACGCTCGCGAGCGCCGGAGTTCGCCACATCTGGACCAGTGACCTCGGCCGTTCACGAGAGACCGGCGAGATCGTGGCGACCACGCTCGGGCTCGCAGAGCCCCGCGTGGATCCAGAGCTGCGCGAGCGCCGGTTCGGAGTGTTCGAGGGCTTGACCCGCGATCAATGTGCCGCCCAGCACCCCGAGGCGTGGCAGGCCTGGCGGACGCAGACGCGAGCACCTCCGGGCGGTGAGCCGCGCGAGACCGCGGTGGCCCGGATGTCGCGCGCACTCGAGCGAATCGCCGCACGCGAGGAGGGTCCCGTGCTCGTGGTCTCCCACGGCGGCCTGATGCGACTGTGGCTGATGGATCTACTCGGGACCACGGTGCCGCTGATCGCGAACGGAGCGACGTTCGTCGTCGATCACGACGGCACGGCCTTCCGCACCACGCGGTGACCGGATCAGGCCGGAGGCGTGATCGCCGCGCTCACCGTCGAGGCAATCTCCGCCGCGCGATCCTCGGTGAGCCCGAGCGCCTCGCGCAGGGTCTCGACCAGCGCGCTCTCCTCCGGAGCGAGCTCGATATCGGAGATCGCCATCAGGAATGCGACTGCGTAGGCCAGCTCCTTCGCTGCCGGGGTTCCGAGCTGACCGGCCAGGCTCTCGAGCCGCTCCTCATCTTCCTGGTCGGCGGCGAATGTCGGGGTTGGCGAATCCTTGACGCCGGCGAGCTCGTAGAGCGCTCTACCGATCATGGTGAACGTGGCGAGCTCGTCGGCGTCCTCGCGACCATCGGCGTCGACCGCGAGCTGTGTGATCGCGACGATCGCCTCGGCATCGGACTCGGAGAGTGGGCCGGCGTGGATGGAACGAATGGCGTCGCTGAACTGGCGCGCGTCGATGCTCATGGAGCGTCGACGGTACCGCAGACTCGCGGGGCTCACATCGCCGTGAGACCACCATCCACGACGAGCTCCGCCCCGGTGACGAACCGCGATTCATCGCTGGCGAGGTAGAGCACGAGGTTGGCCACGTCATCGACCTCGCCGAGCCGCCCCAGCGGCGCCGCATGCTCGACGGCCGTGCGCATCTTCTTCTGATCCGGAGCCGCGGCGACCACCTTCTCGACCATCGGAGTATCGATGAACGACGGATGCACGGAGTTGCAGCGGATGTTGTAGCCGGCGCGCGCCGCGTGCAGTGCAACCGACTTGGTGAGCATTCGCACCGCGCCCTTGCTGGAGCAGTACGCCGCCGCATCGCTGACGCCGATCAGGCCCGCCACGGACGACAGGTTGATGATCGATCCGCCGCCGGTCGACTTCATGGCGACGACCGCTGCGCGGCAGCCCAGGAACGTCCCGTCGCTGTTGACCGCATGCTGGTGCCGCCACTGCGCGAGCGAGAGCCGCTCGACATCGCCCCACACCGCGATGCCGGCGCTGTTGATCAGGATATCGAGCTTGCCGAACGCCGCGAGCGTGGCGGCGACGACGCGCGCCCAGCCGTCCTCGTCCGTGACATCGAGTTGCTCGAACCGGTGCGGTGCACCGAGCTCGGCTGCCACGGCCGCCCCGCCCTCGGCGTTGCGATCGGCGATCACGATGCTCGCGCCCTCGGCGGCGAGCTTGCGAGCGCAACCGCGGCCGATGCCCGAGGCACCACCAGTGATCAGCGCGACCTTGCCTGAAACTCTGCCCATGAACAGTGACCTCCCCGCCGAAGCTGGTGCAGCGCATCAACGTGGTGCCACCGACCGAGGGCCTCACGATGTCGAGCGTGGTGATTCCGCAGGTCGGACAGGCTCGACTCGGCTCGGGCGCAACGAACGCCGCAGCGGCGACCCGCGATGAGGCGGAGCGCTGCGAGCTTGCCGACCATCGCGGCAACGATAGTCGATCTAGGCATCGGCGTGCGTTGCGCAGCGATCGGCCCACGCCATCTCGTCGAGCCGCGGCAGGCCGAGGTCCGTGGCGCAGATATCGCAGCGACCATACGCATCGTCGTCGGCATCGATCAGCTTGCGACGGTCCTCGACGGCTTCGAGCGCCGCACGCAGCTTCTCCTCGGGACGCATGCCGGGCTTGCCCGGAACGAGGTCGAGCTCGGGAGGCTGCTTGCCCGCCATCACCTGCGAGAGCAAGGTCGCCAGCAGCTGGCCGCGCGCCATCACCTGGGTCCGGAGCCGTTTCAGCGTGGGTGGATCGAATCGCAAGCCACGACACTAGCATGGGATGTCGTCGTGCCGAGCAGACACCCGGTAGTGTTGCAGCGACACTACACCGGCGTGGTCGCGAGCTCGATGCGCTCGACGGCGAGTGCGATCCGCAGCAGCTGGGTCTCGCCGCCGGGTGCCGCCATGAACATGATCGAGAGCGGCCGGCCGCGATCATCGACGCCACTCGGGACCGCGATCGCGGGCAGGTCACACAGGTTCGCCAGCGGCGTGAATGCACCGAGAGCGCGCAGCAGCACCACGCTGGTCTGCCCGGTGACCATCGCGCGGGTGATCGCCGGTGGCGGGATCGCGGTCGTCGGCATCGCCAGGATCGGATGCCGCTCGAGTACCCGCGCGGTGGCGGACTTCAACAGCGCACGCTGATTCGTCAGCCGCTCGACATCACGCGGCGAGAACGAACGACCGAGCGCCACGCTGAGCAAGCCACCCGGCGACTTCGTGCGCTCGGCGTACGGCCCGGTCGATAGCTCGTATGCGCCGGTCATCCCGCCGAGGAACGTGGCGTTGAGAAACCCGGGGATCTCTGCTCGCTCGACGCGCACCGCGAGCGCCGCAAGCATCCGGGCGAACGCCGCGCGCACCGACGCTGACACCCGCACGGGCTCGGCGAAGCTGGGCACGCAGAGGTGCTCGGGCAGCCACGGCGTGAGCGCTTCGATCGGCTCGCCCGCCATCACTTGCCACAGCAACGCGCAGTCGGCGGCGGTCCTCGTGATCGGTCCCACCGCGTCGAGCGACCGCACCGGGCTGCGAATGCCCTCGCGTGGCAGGCGCGTGCGACCGGGCTTGAGCCCCACGAGGCCGCAGAACGCAGCAGGGATGCGGATGCTGCCGAGGCCATCGCCGCCCACGCCGAACCGCGCCAGCCCACTCGCCACGGCGACCGCGGTTCCGGTGCTCGAGCCTCCCGGCGAATAGCCCGGCGCGCGCGGATTCGGCGGCATCGGATATGGCATCAGCGTGCCGAGGCCATCGATGCCGAGCTCCGTCATCTTTGCCTTGCCGAGGATCGTTCCACCGGCCGCCCGGATCCGCGCGACGATCGCCGCGTCTCGCTCGGCAAGCTCGCCACCATCCGGCAAGCCCACACCCGTGCGCAGGCCCGCGACATCGAGCTGATCCTTGATCACCACACCGCCCGCTTCGAGCACACCCGGGACCGGCGGCGACGGATCGATGTCGTCGACCAGCGGGCTCGTCGGATCGTGCACGTGCTCGGGCAACCGGCCCGCGAACAGCTCCGCCTGCATGATCGGCACCGGGATCCGCGCGATCAGCGCGAGCAGCCGGCCCGGGCGCACTCGAGTCAGCACGCGCTGGATCCGGCTCATCTCGGCACCGTAGCCTGTCCTGTGCGACAGATCCGGGGTGAGCCTCGCGACCTTCGACCGATACGATGCGACATACGGTGGCGTCACGCATCCGGTGTTCCGCGCCGGCCACGGGCCCGCGATCATCGTGATGCACGAGATCCCGAACTTGCATCCGGGCGTGATCGCGTTCGGCCGTCGCATCGTCGATGCCGGGTTCACCGTCTACATGCCCTCGCTGTTCGGCGAGCCGGGGGCCGCGCTATCGGTCCGCAGCAACGCGCGATCGATGCTGCGCGCCTGTATCTCGCAGGAGTTCGCGACCTGGGCGACCAACCGTGTCGCTCGACCGAGATGGCCAGCGCATCGCGCAGCACACGGTCCGCCACGCTCAATGACGTGACGTCGATCTCCAGCGTCGGCGGGTCGCGCAATGCGGCCGGGAGATGCTGGAGCTCGATTCGATCCCTCGCGACCGCAAGCGCCGCCGCCAGTGCTCGCTCGAGCTCGCGGATGTTGAGCGGCCAGTCGTAGGCATACAGCGCCCCCACGGCATCGGCCGAGAACGTAACGCGCGCCGAGGCGCGAGTCGCTCTAGCAGCGTGGCGATCAGCGAGCACAAGTCCTCGCGGCGATCGCGCAGCCGAGGAAGCTCGAACTGCACACCGAGCAAGCGGGCCCGCAGATCGGCGCGGAAGCGTTGCGCCGCGACTTCGAGGTCGAGCGGTTTATGGGTGGCGGTCACGATCCGCAAGTCGACCGCCACCGGGCGATCGGCGCCAAGCGGAACGACTTCGCCGTCCTGCAGCACGCGCAATAGCGCGGTCTGTGACAACGCCGGGAGCTCTGCGACCTCGTCGAGAAACAACGTCCCACGGTCGGAGGTGCGAATCACCCCGGCGCGATCATCAGCCGCTCCTGTGAACGCGCCTTTGTTGTGCCCGAACAGCTCCGCTTCGAGCAACGTCGGCGACAGCGCGCCGCAGTTCACCGCGGCAAACCGTCCGCTGCGCCCGGAGAGCTGGTGAACAGCGCGCGCCGCGAGCTCCTTGCCGGTCCCGCTCGCTCCGGTGATCTCGATCGGCACCGTGGACCGCGCTGCAGCGGCGAGCTCCTCGAACCGGGATGCGAGCGACGCCGAGCACGTGGAGAGCCCGGCTGCGACGCTGTTCGGGTGGCTATCGAGGTCCTCGGCCTCGCCGCCCTGGTCGCGGAACACCAGCACCGTGTGCCCCACGATGAACGCATCCCCATCATGAAGCTGATGGCGCACGATCGGCGTGCGCGCGATATGCGTCCCGTTCTTCGACTTGAGGTCCTCGACGAACCAGTTCGAGCCGAGCCGCGTCACGCGGGCGTGCTGACTCGACAGCCGAGAGTCGGCCAGCGAGGGCACGAGCAACCGGGAACCATCTGCGATGCGGCGCACGGCGGAGCGCTGCGATCCACGGCAGATATCGACGCGATCGATGGCAGCGAGGCCGAACCGCGCCGGGGGCGAGCGCGGCTCATCGCCAGTGAGTCCGACGTACAGCGCGGATTCGCCCGCGATCGTGCGCGGTGTCGAGATGATGGCGTTGACCGTCTCCCCCACGTACCCAGATTACCCAACAGGTGGACGCGTGTGTGGGGGGCCCTGGGTTCTACGTAGTGCTCGTCAGCGGGCTCACAGTGGTTCACACTGCGTCGTTTTCCCCGACGAGAACCCATTACCGTGCGCAGATTGCGCACCGCATCCTAAAATTCCATGTCGACGCCTCGGGGCCTGGCGTTCGTCCCTGCTGTTCCCGATCAGGGTTCGCCGAACAGGGTCGGTACGAGCTGCCTGAAGACCGAGGTCCGCGCGCGCGTGGATCTCGAAGCAACCTGGTGCGGCTCGGCGACCTGCTGCTCGCTCTCGAGCACACCATCGTCGCTGCGCGCGGGATCGTCGATCCGGTGCGCTCACCCGGATGTTCGCGACCTGGCCGATCCAGGCGAAAGACGCGTTAGGCTGGGGACATGACGACCTGGCAGCCACTCCTCGACCGCCTGACGCAGCTCAGGGACACCTGGCCCGCGCCGCCGTGGAGCTGGGACTCGCGGTTCTCGACGATCGCCAGCTCGTTCGAGGTGGCTCTCGAGTCCCAGGTCCACGCAAGCGCGGTGCTTGCGTTCCCCCGCGGGTGGACGGTGAGCTCGCTCGACGCTGCGCCGCCCGAGCTGCGTGCAGCCGCCGAGCGCACGGGTGGTCTGCGCGCCGGTCAGCGGCTGCTCGGTGGCGATCCGATCTCGAGCCCCGGCCTGTATGGCCTGTGGTGGCCGTGGGGAGGGAACGCGAGGGTCACGCTGCGGCTCGGCATCCTCGACGTCACCGCGGATGCCGAGCCGCTTCCGCGGGTTCGCGAGCTGTTCGGCGTGAAGACCTAGAAAGCCTGTTACGCTCACCACGTGGCGGTAGCAAAGAAACCGGTCGACGAGCTGCGGGACCTCTCCGCGCCGCGCGACCTCATCGAGTGGGTGCGCAAGCTCGCGCCCGATACCGCGGCCCGGAGCGCCTGGGTCGATGCGAATCGCGCCGACTGGACGCCGTACCTCGCCGCGATCCGCGGCATCCACCAAGACGTGATCCTGCGCGCGATCTGCGAGGTCACGCTCGACGTCATCGGCGCGCTCGACGGTCCCGAGGGGACGCGGATCCTCGGCGTGCTGCGCGAGACCGCCGCCGCAGGTCGCTCCGCACTGAAGACGACCGAGCATGACCTCGCGGATCTCAAGCTCGCGATCATCGCGTGGGGCCATCGCGTGGCACCGGGCGCGCGGCCGATGTGGATGTACTGGGCCGAGCTGGTGCTCGAGCTCGCCCGCGCTGCCGGTCGAGGCAACATGCTCGTCGGGATGTCGCTCGCGATGCGGTTGCTCGCGCAGGCGAACACGATCGCGAAGCCGACCGCACGGCCCGCGCACATGGAGCTCGTGGCGCGCCTGCGCGACAAGCTCACGCTCGGCGGTTAGTCACCGTCGCGAGCGCAGCGCGCCGATTCCGACGAACCACACCAGCATCAGTGGCCCCTCTGAAGTTGGCGAGTCGCGGCACGGCGCATGCCAGGGATCGATCCCATGTGCCCGCGTTACAACCCCTTCTAACGGCTGACGAGGTGCCTTGACTACATGGCGACTATCGCGATGTGCGGGCGCGCGCCGATGCGCGGCCGCGCGAAGTCGCACGCTTTCGGCCCTCGACGGACGATCCGCTTCACCTGCGCAGGTCCGGAGCAGACGACCTCCGGGAGCTCGCCGCCCGTGACGCCGGCGACGTAAGCTACCCGCATGGTCGAAGCCGCCACACCCCGCGCAGATCGCATTCCGGATCTCTTTCATCGCCTGCAGGCGAACCAGGCGGCGGTCAAACGCTCCACGGCCTCGCAGCGCGCCGCCAAGCTCGAGCGGCTGCGCGATGCGATCCTCCAGCGCGAGCAGCAGATCTGCGACGCGCTGTACGCGGACTTCCGCAAGGCCCCGATGGAGTCGCAGATCTCGGAGCTGTTGCCGTCGCTGGTCGAGCTCCGCGATGCGATCAAGCACGTCCACAAGTGGATGCGTCCCGCCAAGGTCGCCACACCGATGACGCTGGTCGGCACTCACAGCACGATCCACTACGAGCCAAAGGGCGTGGTCTTGCTGATCGGTCCGTGGAACTACCCGTTCCAGCTCGTCATCGCACCGCTGGTCGCCGCGGTGGCAGCTGGCAACTGCGTCGTGGTCAAGCCGTCCGAGCTCACCATGCACACGTCGAAGCTGCTCGTCGAACTGATCGGCTCGGTGTTCTCGGACGACGAGGTCGCCGTCGTCGAGGGCGATCACGTCGAGACCCAGCAGCTGCTCGCGCTCCCGTTCGATCACTTCTTCTTCACCGGCAGCACCCGGGTCGGACGGATCGTCGCCGAGGCCGCCGCGAAGCACCTGGCCTCGTCCACGCTCGAGCTCGGCGGCAAGTCGCCGGCGGTGATCGATGACTCGGCCGACATGGCCACCACGGCCAAGCGTCTCGCCTGGGGCAAGTTCGTCAACAGCGGACAGACCTGCATCGCGCCCGATTACATCCTGGTGTCGGAGCACCGCGAGCAGGCGCTCGTCGAGGCGCTGCGTGCTGCGATCGCCGAGCTCTACGGCGCCTCCGAGGCCGATCGCAAGAGCTCGCCGGATCTGTGCCGCATCATCAACACGCGCAACTTCGATCGGCTGAAGAAGCTGCTCGACGACACCATCAGCCAGGGCGCGAAGGTGGAGCTCGGCGGCCAGACCGATGCCGGCGAGCGCTACATCGCGCCGACGCTCCTCACGAAGGTGCGCGGCGATGCACCGCTGATGTCCGAGGAGATCTTCGGCCCGATCCTGCCGATCCTGACCTACAAGAACCTCGACGAGGTCGCTGCATTCATCACGTCGCGAGACAAGCCCCTCGCGCTCTACGTGTTCGGCGAGGATAAAGCTCGCGTCGATGCGGTGATCGCAAGCACCACAGCGGGTGGCACCTGCGTCAACAACACGCTGATCCACTTCGCGAATCACAACCTTCCGTTTGGCGGCGTCGGGCCCAGCGGCTCCGGCAACTACCACGGCTGGTTCGGCTTCAAGGCGTTCTCGCACGAGCGCGCGGTGCTCCGCCAGGGTCGTGTCGATGTCGCGAGCCAGCTCTATCCGCCGTACACGAAGAAGGTGAGCCGCATGCTCGGCTGGGTGCGCCGGCTGTTCGTGTAGGCGTTAAGCAGCTATCCTCGGCTGGTGATCGAAGAGCTCCTCGGCCGAAGGGTCCAGCTGCGCGTACGCGGCCTCGATGCGGAGGGCGCGTGGCTCGCACTCGATGCCAGCGAGGATCCCGACGCACCGTCGATCGTGCTCCCCGCCGCCGAGGTCCCCGCCGGCACGGAGGAGGGCTCCGAGGTCGAGGTGCTGGTCTATCTCGATTCCGATGACCGCGCCGTGGCGACCACGCGCCCGACCAAGCTCACCCTCGGCGAGGTGACGTTCCTCGAGGTCACGTCGGTGACGCAGATCGGAGCGTTCGTCGACTGGGGGCCTGGCAAGGAGCTGCTGATCCCGTTCGCGCAGCAATCGAAGGAGCTGTACGTCGGCGAGCGCCATCCGATCGGCCTCTACGTCGACAACACCGGACGGCTCGCCGGCACGATGTTTGTCAGCGACCTGGTGTCCCGGCGGCCGCGCAGCGTCGCGCTCGACGAGTGGCTGCCCGGCGAGGCATGGCGCAACGATCCGGACATTGGCCTGTTCGCGATCCTCGAGCGTTCGTTCGTCGGTCTGGTTCCGGCGAGCGAGCCTCACCGGTTGACCCGCGGAGATCCGGCGAAATTTCGTGTCGCCAACGTGCTCCCCGACGGCAAGCTGGTGCTCTCGCTGCGCCAACACGCTCACAAGGAGGTCGAGGCCGATGCGGCGGCGATCCTCGCGGTCCTCTCGCGCACGGGCGCCCCTCGGGTCAGCGATCGCTCGAGCCCCGAGACGATCCGCGAGCTGTTCGGCCTCAGCAAGAAGGCGTTCAAGCGTGCGATCGGGCGGCTCTTGAGAGCTCGCTCCGTCGAGGTCAACGATCGCGGCGATCTCGTCGTGAACACGCCCTGATCACGTGTCCACCGCGTTCGCACGCTCGCGGATCAACCGACCGATGCCGCGTTCGAGCTGCGCGTCGCGCTCGCGCAACAGCGCCGTACTCTCGTCGATCATCCTGACCAGCTCGCGGAGATCGCGCGCCACCGTTGGCTGCGGGGGAAGCTGATTCCACGCCAGCTCGCAGTGCGATCAGCTGCTCGACACCGCGCATCGGCGTGACTGGGAAGCGCGAGCGAGCATGCGATCACGTCCTTGCACTCGCGTTGATAGATCCCGAGCAGGTGCTGCGCCGCTCCGAGCTGCGCACCATCAACGGACGCGAGAGTTGCCGCGATCGTCGTCAGCAGCTGTCGTGCCGCACGCGCCGCACTCAGCGCCGGGCTCCGTGCGCCGCGAGCAGGCGGTCCACGACGCCGGTCATTCGCGCCGGCGCTGCATGACGTCACGCAGCCATGCCAGCCGGTCGAGCCCAGTTCGACCGCATCCGGAATGCACGAGTACCAGCGCGAAGCGCACTGACATCGACGCTATCACGCGCCAGCTAGCTACGGATGACGCGCGTACCCATGTACCCGAGGCCACCGATCACGGCGACCTTCACCAGCGGGCTGGTGCGGATGCGCATCATCAGGTAGCCGAGGCCGAACGCGATCGCGAGGGCCTTGAACGGGTTGGCCTCGACGAACGTGGTGGTGCGGTCGAGCGCGGCCGCGCCGTTCTCCTTGACCGAGGTGGTCACGTCTTCGACGCGGTGCTTGATCGCATCGACGGTGGCACTGCCCTGGTCGACGAGGGTGGTGACGCTGTCCTTCAGAGTGGACGCGTTGTCCTTGAGGGTGGTGACGCTGTCCTTCACCGTGGGCTTGGTTTCGAATTCATTCATGTGCGCAGGTGAAGCACGGCGTGTGCCGTGCTCGTCCCCCCATCCATTTGTCGCAAACCGCGTAACCATGCTGATCCGCGATGGACTCGTGCTTGCCACCGGGCGTTCCCGCTCGTCGTGTGCGGGGAGCGCGCCTAGGGTCGTTCGGAATCGGTCCAGGGCTCGCCGAGCATCGCGATCAACTTCTGCATCGCGGAGACCAGCTTGCGAGCCTCGATGCCGCGCGGTGACTCGTCCTTGTCGCCGAACTGATAGGTCGATGACTCTTTCAGCTTCTGGCGTTCGAGGGTGTTGAGCCGCACCCGCATGCCTCGCAGTACCCCGGAGCGGGTCAGTGCGCGGACCTCGGCGACAGTGACCGGCAGCAGATACTTCTTCGACGCCTCGAACCGGGTGGCCGGAAGCTGCGCGAGCTGGCGCGCCGCGTCCTTGGAGGCCGGTGCAGTGGCCACCTCGAGCTCGACGTTTCCGATGCTGACCACGCGGCGCTGGGTTCCCTGGACGAGGCCATCGGGAGTGACCTGAAAGCCAAACGCCAGCGCCGGCTTGTCCTCGCGATATACCCGGAGCTCCCAGCGACCGACCTCGCTGGTCAGTCGGTCGGGCAGCGGGAACTGCTCTGTCATCCATCGCCATGCGGTCAGCTCGCGGAACATCTCGGGCTGATCCGAGGTCTGCAGCTTGAGCATCACCTCGCGCCCGAGCTCACTGCGCTTGCCACCGGCGGCGCTGACCCGCTTGCCGTCCTTCCACCACTCCGCGATGAACCCGGCAGCGGAGTCGACCGATTCCCAGTGCATCCACTTGATGTGTCCGGATCCACCGGGGCTCAGGTACAGCCGCGGAGCTGCGTTCTGATGGAGCTCGAGCACGCGCTGCCCATCGAGTGCGGGGAGCGACGCCGCGACGAAGGTGTTGCCGTCGAGGAACCGGTCCTGCGTCCAGATCTCGAGGCGATAGGTGCCTAGTGCGGGAACGTCGATCCGGGCGCGCCCGCGAACCGCATCGATCACGAACGGAGCCTGCTTCACGACGCGCTCGCCGCTGGTCAGGATCGCGGTCAATGACTCGCCGGGATACGGATGACGATCGATCCGGGTGGTCGAGAGGATCTGGAACGGCTCGGCGCCGCGACCGGGGATCCGCGTCGAGCCATCGCGGGTCGTCTCGACCTGCTTGCCCTCGAGCCCGACTGCCAGGCCGTGCGCGATCGGACGCGCGGGTGGCGCCACCGGAGTCTTCGCCGGGGTGACCACGCATGCACCCGCCACAGCCACCACCACGACCAACATCGATACAGAACGCATAGGAGTAACGGACCAGACGGATCCACCAGGCAGGCAGTCGCACACAACACGAATGATTTTGCGACCCGGCAACCCGCTGTGAAAGTTGCTGGGTGCCGGTCGTCAACCTGCGTTCACGAACCTCTCGAAATTGCGCCGAAATCAGGTGTTTGGCGTGCGAAGTCCTCTGGCACGGCGCGTGGACCTGTCGCTGGAATCTTCCGAAAGCAGGTCATCCATGCGCTCTCTCACTAGCTTCCTTTGCATCGCCGCGGTCGCCGGTTCGTTCCTCGAAGCCTCGTCGGCTCTCGCTCAGCCGGAGGTTCGCGACCACCGTACCGGCGCGGGTACCGCACCCGCGGTCGAGAGTCAGCCGCGCTATCGCCGGCGTCCCGGACCGAAGGTCATGATGCCGCTCAAGGTCGATATCGGTGCGGCAGGCGCCAACACGTCGCGCGGCTTCGCGCCCGGCATGGCTGCCTCGGTCGGCATCCACTGGGCATCACTGAGCCCGCAGCCGACGAACACCGACGTCGGCATCGGTGTGTTCGGTGCGCTGCTCGGCGCGCCGAAGGATGACACGATGACCAACACCAACGACACGGTCGCGTACGGCGGCGCGTACCTCGAGGTCGGCCACACGCTCGCGCAGGGCACCAACTGGCGCACGTGGGCCGCGGGTCGCGGCGAGTACGTCAGCAGCACCGCGTTCGGTCAGGATCACGTCGGCTTCGGTGCCGCCGGTCGGCTCAGCGCGGAGCTCTATCTGAGCGGCGTCGGCATCGAGCCGCGGGGCCTGTTCCTCGGCACGTATGCGATCGGCGTCTACGTCGAGGCCGGCGTGCGCGACGTCGCCTCGGATCTCGGCGCGGTGCACGTCAGCGGTGGCTTGACGTTCCGCACGCCGCTCGTGTTCGCGCTCTAGCGGTCGACGGCGCGGACCGTGCACGGAGAGCCTGCCGATGCGCCATCACGTGTACTTCTCGCCGGGCATGTTCGGGTTCGGCAAGCTGGGCTCGTACACCTACTTCGCGCATGTCCAGAGGGAGCTCGCGATGCGGTTCGCCGCCGCCGGGCACGAGCTGATCGCGCACGTGATCGAGGATCTGCCGACCGCCTCGATCCGCCGGCGGTCGACGCGGCTCGCGGAAGTGGTCCAGCGCACCGCGACGGGCACCGATCCGATTCATCTGCTCGGGCACTCCACGGGAGGCCTCGATGCGCGCCTCGTGGCCTCGCCGTCGACGACATCGATCCCGAGCACGATGCTGGGCTGGCTGCCTCGCCTGCGCAGCGTCACGGCGATGAACACGCCGCACTACGGAACTCCGCTCGCGAGCTTCTTCGCGACGTCGAACGGCCAGCGCGTGCTCGCTGCACTGTCGATGCTCACCGTCGCGGGGCTCACGCTGGGTGCGACGCCGCTGCGCGCGATGGGTGTGATGCTTGGCTTCCTGCAACGAGGTGATCTCGCGATCCCGTTCAAGATATTGATGCTCGACCGTGCCGTCGAGTCGGTGGTTGGCATGGTCGACGATGCCGGCCGGCCCGAGGTTCGCGCGTTCCTCGCCGCGATCGAGGAGGATCAGGGCTCGATGCTGCAGCTCAGTCCCGAATCGATGGACCTCGTGGTCGCGAGCTTCGAGGATCGCGCGGGCGTCAGCTATCAATCGACGGCCTCGATGTCGCCGACACCCACGCCGCGGCGCTGGGCTCACACGATCGGGCATCCGCTGCGCGCCCTCTCGCTCTCGGTGTTCTACGCGCTGCATCGACTCACCGCGAACACGGACCAGCGCTACCCGTGTCACTCCGCCGCGATGGTGTGCGATGCGCAGGTCACCAGCACGTTCGGCCGCGCGCCGACCCTCGAGGACAACGACGGCGTGGTCCCGTTTCGCTCGCAGGTGTGGGGCACGCTGATCTGGGTCGGGCTCGGCGATCACCTCGATGTCCTCGGCCACTATCGCGACGATCGTGACGAAGACGAGGTGCCGCGTGCGGAGCGTCACCATGACTGGCTGACGAGCGGCTCCGAGTTTTCGCACGGCCAGTTCGCCGCGCTGATGGACGCGGTGTCGACCGGGATGCTCGCGTGAGTTGGACCGCACCTTGCATACCCCGCAGCAATGTCCAACGCTCTTCCTCGCCTGATCCTTTCGCTCCTCGCCATCGCCCCGCTCACCCTCACCGCGTGTGGCGGCAAGACGCCTCCGAAGTCGACCACCACCACGCGCACCCAGACCCAGACGTCCAACGACAGTGGCGACAAGGCCTCCACCGACTCGACGAAGACCACCACCAACCAGTCCGACGGCTCGCAGACGGTCAAGAAGACCGAGACCACGAACACGACCGTCCCGGCGCCCGGGAAGTGATGCGCACGCGGCTCGTGTGGGTCTGTGCCGGTCTACTCGCGGCGACGAGCTGCGGGAAAGCCGATAACTCCGCCGCCACTGACAAGGCGAGCGAGGATCTCCGCAAGGCCCAGGGAGCGGCTTCCGAGCAGCGCTCGGGGGTCGCCGCCAACGAGGCCGAGATCGAGCGCACCAAACGCGAGCTGGTCAGCGCCCAGCAAGCGCTCGGCGACCAGCAAGCGCTGCTCTCGCACCAGCGGCAGCAGCTGGGATCGGCGCAGGCAGGCGTCGAGGATGCCCGCAACGCGTATGCGGCCGCCGTGGCCGAGCGGTTCGCCAAGCTCGATGCCTCGCTCGCGAGCCTCGGTACGCGGAACGATGCCGCTTCCAAAGACGCCGTGGTCGGGCTGCGCGCGCGCCGCGAGCAGCTCGCCCTCAAGCTCGCGTCCCTGCGCACCACGACCGATCCGAGCTGGACCGACTACACCAAGGATGTCGACACCACGTTCGATGCGATCGAACGCGACCTCGGCGCCGCCGCCCACTGATCGGGCAACATCTGCCCACATCGGGTGCGAGCGCCTGCGCGCGCGGGCGACCTCGCCCACCGTCTCGTCAACGCCCAGGAAAATCCGACATGATCACCATCAAGATCACCAACGTCGACGAGGTTGTCGCAAACAGCCGAGGCTGGTTCATCGCTAACGTGGTGGGCGCCGTCGTCGACCTCGAACCGCGGGTCGAAGCGATCGTCATCGAGCGACTGCGGGAGTCGTTCCGGCACGAAGGCATCGAGGCCGTCATCGAGCAGACGACCCGGGCCCCTGGCTGACCCCCGTCGAGCGTCCGCGAGAACGATATAGTAACCAGCATGAAGTTCCTGGCCATCGTGGCCGTGGCCGCCGCGTGCTCCGGATCCGACCGCCACGCCATCGCTCTCGTCACCGCTCTGCCGCCCGCCAGCACCACGTGCTACGGCGGAATGATGACCGGCATGGGACGGAGCGCTCGGACGATCGCGCGCCGGATCGTGAATCCGACCGCTGCGACGATCACCGAGGATGTGACACACGATGAAGGCGGGGCACACGGGGCGAAGAGCTTCCACGTGCTCATGCAGGTGGAAGGCGATCACTTCACGATGTCGGAGACCGGGAATGCGTTCCGTGGATCGGGAACCCTGGTCGGCGCCCCGTGGCGGTGGACCGCGTGGAGCTCGACCTCCGAGATCCCGAATACCGGCATCACCGTGGATTCTGATCACGAGCTCACCGCGACCGGAATGACGGCGACCAAGCAGATCCGGCGCGAGGGCAAGGTCGTCGCGACCACGAAGGACGAGCTGAAGACGTTTGACTGCGCAGCGTGGGACAAGGCCGTCGCCGCGCTCGCGCAACCCCCGCTCGCATCCGGCGGCTGCGAACGCGCCTGCAAAAATTTCGCGCAGCTCACGTACTGGGCGAAGGTGGATCCGGAGATCGGTGCGCTGCCCGCCGCCGATCAGGCCGCCGCGCGCACGCAGAACAGCGCGCAGCTGTCCGCGCAGCTCCAGGCCGGTCTTCCATCGTGTGTCGCGAGCTGCATCGAATCGAACAACGCCACGCAGACCGCGTGCATCGCGGCCGCAGCCACCATCCACGATCTCGGCGCCTGCGAGTGAGCCTGTGATCACCGGCAGCCTGCCTCGCCGCGCGTTCCTCGGTGCCGAGCTGGCTCCGGACGAGGAGGCGTTCACGGCCGACGGAATGCGGATCGCCGCGGTCACCCCCGGCGGCATGGCCGATCGCGCCGGGGTCCAGACGGGTGACGTCATCGTGTCGATCTCCGAGGCGCCGGTACGCAACCCGTGCGAGCTCGCGATCGCGCTGCGCGTTGCGGGTGGAGCGAGCACCACGAAACTGTCGGTGCGCCGCGGGACGGCGGTGATCGAGGCCGCGGTCCCGGTCACTCCGCAACCGGTCGAGACCGTCGAGGGTGCCGAGGTGATCTACGGCGAGCTGGCGTTCGGCCGCGGCGCCGAGCTGGTCAGGTTGCGCACGATCACCACCAAGGTGGCGCGGCCGCGCGCGCTGGTGCTGGTGATCCAGGGCATCGCGTGCGAGTCGATCGATCACGCCACCTCGCCCGAGGCGCCGCTCGCCGGGCTGGTTCATGGCTGGGCGCGCGAGCAGATCGAATCGATCCGGTTCGACAAGCGAGGCGTGGGCGATAGCGAGGGCGGTCCATGCGGTGCCACGGACTTCGTCACCGAGCTCGCGGATGCGCGTGCCGCGCTCGCCGTCGCGCGTTCGTCTGCGAAGGCGTCGGGAGCTCCACTGTTGATCTTCGGCCACAGCGTCGGTGGGATCATCGCGTCGTCGCTCGCTGGAGCAACGTCACAGCTCGCCGGGGTGATCACCTACGGCGCGCCGGTCGAGCGCTGGATCGCTTGCCTGGTGGACAGCACGCGGCGCCAGCTCGAGCTGAGCGGCGCACCACCCGAGGAGATCGAGTACCGCACTCAGGGCGTTCGCGAGCTCGCGGAGGCCGGCGAGCTCGATGGTCGCTCGGCGGCCTATCATGCGCAGCTCGACGCCCTCGACCTCGCCGCGGCGTGGACCGCGGTGACCGCGCCCGTGCTGGTGCTGCGCGGCGAGCACGACTGGGTGGTGCGCGCCGACGATCAGGCCCGGATCGCCCAGCTCGCGCGCGGCAAGACGATGGTGATCGATCTGCCAGGTCTCGATCACCTGTTCGGCATGCATGCGGACCGCGCGGCTAGCCTGCGCGACTATGGAATCGGTGCGTTCGATCCTTCGATCGTCAGCGTCACCCGGCGGTGGATCCATCGCATCGCGGAGGTAACGGCTCGAATCAAGCCGGTGACGGAGGCTCCTCTGGATCCAGGCACCGGCTCGAGCAGCGGCACGTGACCGCGCGACCGGGAGCCAGCGCGCACCGCTCGTGACACGCCGGTCAATTGGCTGCAGCGATCAGCGTCTGCGCCGCCTGCACCGCCCACGCGCGATCGATCTGCAGCTCGGCGGGCGGCGGCGGGCGCGCGGTCGCGAGCAGCTTGGCGTGCGCCGACAGCGGGCTCTCGAGGGCGCGCGGGACCGTGAAGGTCTCGTCGAACAGCACCCAGTGCAGCACGCCGGTCTCGCGATCGACGTGATCGAACAGCATCACCCGTTCGAGATCGCCGACCGTCGCGAGCAGCAGCACCTTGATGATCTCGATCGCCCAGTCCTCGAGCCCGGCATCGAGCAAGCGGACCTTCTCGAGCAGCGCATTCAACGACGGAACGAGCCGCTGCCGACCGGTGGCGCCCGATGCGCGGAACAGCATCGCGGCCTCGGCCAGCTCGTCCTCACCGCCCGGGCATACGCGCGCGTAGTAGTCGGCCTCTGGATCGTGGAACAAGACGTTTGCGGCGAGCTGGGTCACCCGGCCGCATTCGCAGCCCAGCACGTTGAGCTCGCCGGCGAGCAGCTTGTGCTTCGCCTCCGGGTCGGTGCGCGTGTTGATGCTCTGGACCAGCGTGACCTCGTGAGGCGTTCCGCATCCAGGACAGCTGACAGGAACGACTCCGACGACCCCCATGTCACTCCGCGAGCAGCGCTGCAATCGCGGCGTAGTCGGCCTCGCGAACACTGCCTGCACGCGCGCAGCGAATGTGTCCCGACGGCGCGACGAACACGTGGATCGGGATCGGCGGGTTGCCGTCGAGGCCGAGCTCCTTGAACCACGCCTCCTGGGTCTTCGGATCGAGCAGCCGCGCCGAAGCCGGAGCGCCCGCGTGCTGCGTGCGGAACGCGGCGACATCCGCATCTGCCTCGTCGACCGAGATGAACGAGACCTCGAGCTTCTTGCCGGCGCCCCGCAGCTTGTCGCGCCACAGCACGAGCCGCGGCATCTCCTCGACGCACGGCTTGCACCACGTGGCCCACACGTTGAACCAGTGCCAGCCACCGGCGGCGGCGACGATCGCCTCCTTCGAGGCGACCTCGGGCACGTGCATCAGCGGCCCTTGGTCGCCGGTGAAGTGGACGTCGCAGAACGCCTCCGTGCTGACCGCCTTCTTCGTGGTCTTCGCACCGTTGGTTCGCGACGCCGGTTCGCCTTGCGCCCCATCGTGCTTGTCACACGCGGTGAGGGCGAGGGTGCCGATGATCAGAGCTGACAGTCGATCCATGCGATGAACGCGCTCCGGTTGATCTCTTCGGCCGTGCAGGCAGTTCCCGTGCTGCTGCGATTCCACTCGCAGAACTCGGTCTCCAGCTGGGCGAACTCTTCACCCAGCCACAGCATGCCGACCTCCTTGTCGAGATCGGGATCCGTGAACTTCTGGCGCAGCTGCGTCATCACCGCCTCGGCGCGCGCCTTCGACAGCTCGCGGTTGTGCTCGACGCTGCCTTCGGGCGACGCGCGGGCGACGACGAAGAACCAGCTCGCGCCCTTCTGATCCGCGAACACCTGATCGACGAGCGAGACCGCGCCGGGTGCCAGCTCGGACTTGTTCTTCTCGAACTCGATGATGCCGCCGCGATCCTTCATCGGCTTGAACAGCGCGTTGAAGTCATTGCCGCTCATCGTGGCGACGTTCTTGGCCTGGATCGGCTGGCAGCCACGGGCCGCGTTGCCACCCACGAGCCCGCAGCTCATCAGCACGCGCCGCAGGATCTTCTTCAGCTCGGGGCTGCAGTAGCCAACGTCGGAGGCCGACGCCACCGCCACGGCCTCGGTGGGCGTGGCGGTCTGCTCCGCGAGCCGGGCATCCGCGGAGTGAATCCAGGTGCCCGTCAGGATCGCCAGGATCGCGATCAGCACCACGCCGACGCCCGCGCGGATCGGCGTCATCGTGCACCTGCTGCCGAATCGGCTGCCGAACCCGAACCCGAGCCCGCGGACGGCGGGCGCTCCTCGGGCGGCATCGGAGCCGGCTCGGCGGAGCGCGGCGAGGTGATCGGTTCCGCCCTCGGCTCCGGCGCGGGCTTCGGCTCGGGTTTCGTGTCGGGTCGGGTCTCCGGCTTCGGCTCGGTGTTCGGCTCCGGCTTCGGCTTCGGCTTCGTCTCCGGCTTCGTCTCCGGCGGCTCGGCCTTCGGCTCGGCCCGGTCCGCCGGCGGCTTCGCCGACTTGACGTCGGCCGAGCCATGACCCGCAGGATGCGACGACGTCATCGGGCCCGCGGGCGGCGGCGCCTCGGCCGGCGGGGGACCGAGGCGAACGCCGCGATCGTGCGCATCGAGCATCCGGCTCAGCGCGTACTCGAGGCCGAGATCGACGTCCTCGTCGCACAACTTCACGTTGTCCACGTAGAGCTGTGGCGTGAGCACGCGGATGTTGTGGCTGACCGCCCAGCGCATCGACTTGTTGAGCTTCGAGCGCGCCTCGGCCGAGCCCACGCAGGCCGCGAGCTCCGGGAACCGCTGCTTGACGATCCGCGCCGCAGCCGTCTTGTCGGTCTTCGCCTCGGCGCGGACCTGGTCCTGAACGTCGAACGCCCACGCCAGCACCTCGGGTGCGCGATCACCGGCGCACAGCACCGCCTCGCTGACCGTGCACGCCCCGGGATGAGTGGTCTCGGTGATCATCCAGTTGCACTCGGTATCGAGCGGAAACAGGATCGCCTTGCGATCGAGACGGTCGCCGAGCCCCGAGCCCTCGAGGCGCTGCTCGAACGCTCGACATGCCGGGCACAACGGGTCGAGGATCTCGAGCGCTGGCACCGCGTTCGCTGACGAGCGCCGATCGACGCGGACCATCACGCCGTATGGATCATCGGACTTCGCCAGGTTCTCGCAGCTGCCGAGGAACTTCGAGTGGTCGGGCGCCATCGCGATGTAGAGCAGGATCGGCACCACCACGAACGCGACGCCAACGGCGAACATCGCTCCGAGGAACCGCGTGGTCGCCTCGGGCTCCGGCGACGGTGCCTTGACCGCGCGCCGCCACAACACGAGCGCGCCGGTGAGACACAGCGCGCTCGCACCGTAGATGCACACGCACAGCTTGCAGGTGGTGCCGAGCTTCATGATCGAGATCGTGAGCATCACCATCGACGTGAATGCAGGCAGCCCCGCCGCGAGCGCGAGGAATGCCGTCGCACGACGATCCTGCGTGCGGCGCGAGATCAGCAGGTCGATCGCGTAGAACCCGATGAACGCGAACACCGCCATCGCGGGCAGCGCGATCGGGATGCCGCCCCAGATCCGCGTGCGGAGCACGGACGAGTACGGGCTCATCATGGCGACCTGACAGCCGGACTCTCCGGCGCCGTGCCCCATGCCGGGGATGAACGAGCAGTGCAGGCTGTGCACCTGCCGATCGAGGTGCTGCACGAAGTCCCACGTCGAGACGCCGGCGAACACGAGTCCGACCAGCGCTCCGACGAGCACGACGACGAGCCATGTAGGTGGTCTCATGGATCCTCCGGGCAGGATGATCTCACGTGATCGCTCGCTGCCCAACTTGCCAGCATCTTGTAAGCCAGCAAACACGACGTTCGAGGTGAACGTCTTGTTCCACCCGGCACGCGAAGCGCGTTCGAGGGGCAATTCGCCTCGTTACCTTGACGAGTTGGCTCAGAACCGCGGCGTCGCGACGCAGGCACCGTGATCACAGGTCGCGGCGTAGAGCTGACACGGCGAGCAGCGCACCGAGAGATCCGGTGGCTCGCATGCGAGCTTCGCGACGACCTCGTCGAACTGCGCCATGTCCTTCGATGCGATCGCATCGTTGGCGCACGCGCAGGGATCGCAGCCCGCACGCTTGACCACGACGCACTCGGTGGCGGCCGCGCACGTGCGATCGAACGTGCCGGGGTCCACGACCGGCCCCACGGGTGCGACTGCCGTTGCCGGGTTCGGCGGCACGGCCTTCGGAGACGGCGCGTGGTCCGACGAACGGCACGCGACGAGGAACACCAGCGCGGCCACGCGGAGCATCAGCCGATTATAGCTACGGTGTCGCGCGCGATACCATCGGTCGCGCGGATCCATCGTCGAGCAGATCGTGCAGCGCTTCGAGCTCGCCGTGGGAGATCACCGATCGCGACGCGCACGACGGAGATCTAGAGCAGCCCGTCACAGGCGGATCGATCCGTGCGGCGTGCCTTCGCTGTAGCCCGCGGCGGTCTGCACTCCGATCTCTGCGCGCTCGTGGAGCTCGCTGATCGTCTGGGCTCCGGCGTACGTGAACGCCGACTGCACGCCGGTGATCATGTCGACGAGGATCGCACCAACGCTCTCCTGGCCCTCGCGGATGTAGATCCGCGACGTCGAGATGCCCTCGCGGAAGAACCCCTTCTTCGCGCGCTCGAACGGATCGTGATCCGCGTTGCGATCGCTGACCGCGCGCCCGCTCGCCATGCCGTAGTTCTCCTTGTAGAGCAGGCCGGCCTTGTCCTCCTTCACATCGCCCGGGCTCTCGTAGGTGCCTGCGAGCGCGGTGCCGATCATCACGCGTGCGGCACCGGCGGCGAGATACAGCGCCACGTCGCGCGGATGCTTCACCCCGCCATCAGCCCACACGTGCTTGCCGCGGGCATGCGCCTCGCGTGCGCAGACCAGCACCGAGGTGAACGTCGGGCGTCCCGCGCCGGTCTGCATCCGCGTCGTGCACATCGCTCCAGGCCCGATGTTGACCTTGACGACATCCGCGCCGGCTTCGAGCAACGCCCGCGTGCCCGCCGCCGTGCACACGTTGCCGGCGATCACCGGAACCCGCCCGCGTACGACCTTGGTGACCGCGGCGATCGCCTCGAGCATGCGCCGCTGGTGGCCGTGCGCGGTATCGAGGACGATCGCCGAGATTCCGATGTCGAGCAGCTTTGCAGCGGTATCCGCGGCCTGCGCAGAGATGCCCACGGCGGCCGCCACCATCAGCTCGCCATTGGCGCCGAGCGCGGGCCGCAGCAGCTCGAGCCGGACCGCATCGTTGCGCGTGATCACGCCGGCGAGCCGGCCGGATTCGTCGAGCACCGGAGCGGCCTTGACGCGCGCCTCGTCCATCTGCAGGAACGCATCGCGGTTCGGAATCCCGACCCGAAACGAGATCAGCCGCGGCGACATGAGCAGCGAGGCCAGCGTGTACTGGTCGCGATCGCGAAGGTCCGAGTGCGTGATGATGCCGAGCGGACGACGCTCGTCATCGACGACGACCACCAGGTCATGCGAGCGCTTGCGGATGATTCCCTGGACATCACGCAGCGTCGCCCGCGGGGACACCGAGAGTGGCGTGTCGTAGCGCGCGTCCGCGGCATGGATGTGGCGAACGATCCGTTCGACGGTATCGAGCTCCATGTCCTGCGGCAGCACACCCAGCCCACCGAACCGCGCCATGGTCTCCGCCATCCGCTTGCCGGTGACCGCATTCATGTTCGCCGAGACGATCGGGTGCGACCCACCGGGGAAGTCCGGAGGCGAGAGATCGGTATCGAGGCGCGATCCGCCATCGAAGTACCCGGGATTGAGGAACACGTCGTCGGTCGAGAGCTCGAGCTGCTCGTCGTGGTCAGGATGGAGGTAGCGCACGCCGGCAAGCTACCTCATTGGACGTGGCGGTATGCTCCACGCCATGACCTCCGCCCGGTTCCTCACGCTCGTCTCGATCCTCGTAGCCGCATGCTCGGGGTCGCCCCGAGCGGCGCCGACGCCCGCGCCGGTGCCCGAGACCACTCCCTGCACCGCGCCGAAGCCGTCGCCCGATGCGTTCTGCGTGCAGGAATGCGGACCACCGGTGTCGCGCCCCACCGATCCGCCGCGAGCCTGGTTGTGGCTGTCGGCCGCAGAGGCCGAGAACCGCCAGCGGTACGGCTGCCCGCGCTGCCTGCCACCGGAGGCGATGATCGCGACCCCGACCGGTGCGGTGGCGATCGATACCCTCGTCGCAGGTGCACTCGTGTGGTCGACCGACGAGCGCGGACAGCGGATCGCCGTGCCCGTCGTTCGCGTCGGATCGATCCTCGCGCCGCGCGATCATGTCCTGGTCGTGATCGATCTCGCCGATGGTCGCGAGGTCACGGCGTCCCCGGGCCATCCGACCGCGGATGCGCGCTCGGTGGGCAACCTGCTGGTCGGTGATTCGCTCGATGGGTCGCGGATCACCGCGATCCGGATCCGCCCGTTCGGCGAGCAGCGCACGTTCGATCTGCTCCCGGCAAGCGCGACCCGGCAGTACTGGGCGGACGGCGTGCTGCTCTCGAGCACGCTGCGGTGAGCCGGCGTGACAAGGTCGATGCGCGCTGCCCGACCTGCCACATGCAGCAGGCGCTGTGCATCTGCGATCTGGTCTCGCCGATCCTCGTGCGCACCCGGCTGTCGCTGCTGATCCACTACCGCGAGGCGCGCAAGCCGACGAACACCGGACTGCTCGCCGCGCAGCTGCTCGCGGGTAGCGACGTCGGCATCATCGGCGACCGCGATCGCCCGCTGCAGCTCCCGCTGGTGCGCGCCGGCGAGCTCGGCCTGCTGCTGTATCCGGACGACGATGCGGTGCCGATCGGGCAATACGCCGGATCGGACCGCCCGATCGTGCTCGTCGTACCCGATGGCAACTGGCGGCAAGCGGGCAAGATGCGAAACCGGGTGCCCGGGCTCGCCGAGCTACCGTGCGTCTCGCTGCCGGAGATGGCGCCGACCGCGTACAAGCTGCGTGCGGAGCGTCGCGAGGGCGGGTTGGCGACCTTGGAGGCGATCGCAGGCGCGTTCGGCGTGCTCGAGGGCGACCGCGGAGCTGCAGTCGCCGCCGCGCTGCTCGCCGTGTTCCGCGTGATGGTCGACCGCACGCTGTGGTCGCGCGGCGCGCTGCGCGACTCCGAGGTCACCGGTGGCGTGCCCGCCGCGGCGCTCGCACGAACGTAACCGCCCGATACGTGACAGGCCCGCCGACCTGTGGTCTACACCTCGCCCATGTCGAGCGAGCGCGCGCGAAACCGCGGAAACCTCTTCGAGAACGTCGACAAGAAGAAGCCGAGCCAGCCCGATTTCCAGGGCGACTGCGTGATCGATGGTACCGCGTACGAGATCCGCGGATATCGGCGCGCGGACGAGCTGACGGTCAACCTGGCTCCGCCGCGCGGCGACCGGAACACCTATCCGCCGGATGTGTTCAAGGGCGCGCTCGAGCAGGTCCCGCAGAAGAAGGCATCGCAGCGCAACAAGGATCCCCATGCCGCTCCGACTCCCGCGTGGGCAGGCGAGATCGAGAGCGACGAGGCCGCCTACAAGATCAGCCTGTTCGAGAAGCAGGGCAAGAGCGGCCTCTACTACACGCTGAGCTTCGAGAAGACCGAGAAGACGCAGAAGCCGCGCGGGAGCGAGTACGACGAGCCCGCGGACTCCGACGACGACGTCGGCTAGTACTGGAGGTTCTATGCACGCGCCACGCTCGCGCACGATCCGATCTACCGCCGGCTCGCCGCAGAGACGCGCGCGTGGGGCTCGGTGCTCGATGCCGGCTGCGGACCGGGCCCTGACCGCCGTGCTCGCCGCCGGGCGCCCGGATACCCGCCGCTATCTCGGCGTCGATCTCGATGTCGACAAGCTGCTGGCCGCGCGCTGCGGGTCTGTGGTCGCCCGCTCGGTGGTGCGTGGCGGCTGCGCCGTGATCGGTTCCCGCTCGCAGCGTTACCCGACGAGCAGTTCGATACCATCCTCGTGCTCGATGTCCTGCACTACTGGCCGCACGACCTCCAGGCCACCACCCTCGCGCAACTCGCGGCGGTGCTGACGCCCG
This sequence comes from Myxococcales bacterium, assembly GCA_043753855.1. Classification (GTDB taxonomy): domain Bacteria; phylum Myxococcota_A; class Polyangia; order Haliangiales; family Haliangiaceae; genus JABFXX01. The sequence goes on from JAYUVX010000479.1 coordinate 33,372, forward strand.
ACGGCCGGCTGTATCTTCGCGATGCGGTCGCGGCGCCGGGCTCGGATGCGGGCACCGTCGAGCGCGGCAAGCGGTTCACGACCTATTTCGGCCTCAATCCCGAGAATCCGCTGACGTTCCTGTCGGCGGACCTGATCGCGAGGGCCGGGCTCGCCATCGAGAGCGCCGAGCGCATCGGCGGAAAGAACCGCCTGTGGACCTGCCGGAAGCTCTGATCACGCTACTTCTTGGTGTCGGCTTCCTCGCCGAACCACGCGACGGCGTAGCCACCGTTGACCGCGACGCCCATCGCACGCCACGGCTTCGTCCACATCCCGCGGTTGATCATCACCTCGTGATGCTTCGGGCTGTTCTGCCACTGCTCCAGCGCGACCTCGGGTGAGATTCCCGCGGGCGAGCCTGCGGCGATCTCGTAGCCCTTGCCGGGATAGCCGGCGATCTCCTTCGGCTTGACCCACATGCAACGCGCGGCGGTCGAGCTGCCGTCGTAGCAGCAGCCACCCCAGCTGCCCTGCTTCGACCAGCTATGCATGTTGCAGCCGGTCACCACCGGCTGGTTGACGTCGAGATCATGCACGTGCGTCTCCGCGACCTTGGTGAGCCGCGGCGAGATCGGGACACGCGGCAGCTTCAATGTCACCCGGTAGTCGTTGATCAGCTTCGCGAGCGCCACGCCATCCGCGGCCGGATCCGGGATCGCAGACGGCGACGCGGGCTTCGGCGGCTTGTCCGGATCCGCCCGCCACCGCGGCATCCTCGTCCACACATCGCCGAGCGCATCAACGGAGTACCCGACGATCTCCCACTCGCCACCCGTGACCTCGCGCAGGATCAGCTGCCCGGAACCGCGCAGGATCGCGTGCAGCTGATCGCGAAGGTCGCCGCTTCCACCCATGATGTGGCGCGTCTTGCGGATCTTGACGGCGAGCGCACCCCGCTTCGTCGCGCGCGGATGATTGAATGACGCGCCGGCGAGCGTTCCGCTGAAATGGGTCGCGCTCTCCCCATCTCGGCCGAGCTTGAAGATGCCCGCCACACAGCGGCACGCCGGCATCATCGAGGTGGGGTTGGTGCCCCACAGGATCAGCTTGCTCGACGCTTTGCCGCCATTCGAGATGGTCGTGGTCCACCGCGTCAAACCGCTCGCGTGGATGACACCGCATGAGATGAGCACGACCAACGTGATGACCGCAGCACGCATCCCCCCAGTATAGATGCGTGGAGTAAACAGTGCTCGCGTAGTTGTGATGCGCCGCGGGAAAACACTGGCAGGAGCTGCCAACGACCACCGCAGGAATCGCGGCGGGCCCCGAATTTCAGCGTGCTAGCGTCGCCGCGATCATGGGAACGAAACTTCGCGCAGGACTTCTGGTATGGCTCGCGGCCTGTAGCGATCCGTTGCCAGCGACGATTTCTGATCCAGCACCGGCCGCCGCTGCGGTGGACCTCGGCGTCACGCCGATGGCAATCGATCAGCACGGCGTGCCGCGCATGCTGTACGGCGCGGGCGCACCTGCCGCGCCCGCGGCCAGCGCCACGACCACCGCGCTGATCCACGTCAAGCGGCTCGCGCCCGCGTGGGGGGTTCGCGAGCTGCCCGAGCTCGAAGGCATCGGCGAGGTCGCTGTCGGCGGCGGCTCGATCGTTCGCGTCAGTCAGCGGATCGATGGGCTCGCGGTCGAGGACGGCGAGCTCCACGCCTATGTCGGTCCCAAGGGTGAGCTGATCGCGGTGAGCGGTCAGCTGGTCAGCGCGGAGATCATGCGCGAGCCGGCCCGCTTCGTCGATGATGACGTCGCTGCGGTGTCCCGCGCGCTGCAGAACAACTACGGCGTGGCGTTCGATCGCGCGGCGCTGGTCAGCCGCCCCAGCAGCGATGGTTCGACGTTCGTGAGCGGGCAGTCCGGATCACTCACGGTGCAGCTCGCGCGTGTGCGCCGGATGTGGCACCGCGTGGATGATCGGCTGATCGCCGCCTTGGTGACCGAGACCTACGCGAGCAAGAGCTCCTCCACGAACGGCGACGCATTCCTCACCGTCACCGCCGCCGATACCGGCCGCCTGCTCGGTCACCACAGCCTCGTCGCGGACGCCGCATTCACCTATCGCGTGTTCGCCGAGGATACCGGCGAGCGCCACCCGTACGATGGCCCGCTCGCGGACTACACGCCGCACCCGACGGGTGCTCCGAACGGGATGATCCCGCCGGTCGTCGCGTCGAAGCTGGTGATGGTCGACGGGCTCAACCATCCGGCCGGCGGGGCCGCGGATCCGTGGCTCCCCGCCGGTGCCACCGACACGCATGGCAACAACATCGACGCGTACACCGACGTCAACGCGCCCGACGGCCTGAGCGGCAACGACTTCCGCGCGTCGACGACCACGGCCGGGTTGTTCGATCGATCGTTCGACTTCACCGCGAGTCCGCTGGTCACTCCGTACCAGCAGATGGCCGGTATCACGTCGCTGTTCTTCACGCTCAACTGGCTGCACGACTTCTGGTACGACAACGGCTTCACCGAGGCCGCGGGCAACGCGCAGGCCGACAACTACGGTCGCGGCGGTGTGGCCGGCGATGCGATCCGTGCCGAGGCGCAGGACAACGCACTCGGCGGCTCGCGAAACAACGCGAACATGTCGACGCCCTCGGATGGCATGCCGCCGCGCATGCAGGTGTTCGTGTGGAGCGGCAAGCAGGATCTCACGGTCACCGCCTCGCCGAACAATCGTGCGCCCGCCACCGGTAGCGCCGCGTTCGGGCTGCAGGACTTCGATGTCTCCGGCGCCCTCGTGCTCGCGGACGACGGCACCGCACCCGCTTCCGATGCGTGCACCGCCTTGACGGGCAACCTTACCGGCAAGATCGTGCTGCTCGATCGCGGCGCCTGCTCGTTCAAGAGCAAGGTGCTGCGTGCGCAACAGGCCGGCGCGGCCGGCGTGATCCTCGCGAACAACCAGGGCACCGCCCCGATGACGATGGGGGAGGACGCGATGCTCACCACGCCGATCTCGATCGGCACGATCTCGGTCAGCCTCGCCGAGGGCACGGCCCTCAAGGCCGATCTCGCCGCGGGCGCGGTCACGGTCGCGCTGCACCGGAAGGCCGGCAACGAGCTCGATGGCACCCTCGACGCGAGCGTGATCGGCCACGAGTTCGGGCACTACCTCCACCACCGGCTGAGCACCTGCGACACCGCGCTCTGCGGCGCGATGAGCGAGGGCTGGGGCGATTTCTCGGCGCTTCTCCTGGTCGCGCGCGCCGGCGACATGTTCACCGGCGCCTATCCGATGGCGATCTACTCCACGCAGAGCTTCGCCGGCGACCCGGCGTACTTCGGGATCCGGCGCGCTCCATACAGCTCGCAGCCTTCGATCAACGCGCTCCGCTTCCACCACATGAGCGACGGTGCCGAGCTACCGACCACGCACCCGCTCCAGCCGAGTGGCAACAACGCCGAGGTCCACAATGCCGGCGAGGTCTGGGCCTCGATGCTGTGGGACGGGTATGTCGCGCTCCAGCTCGCCTCCCCCGGGCAGTTCGAGGCCGTACGCAGAAAGATGGGCCAGTACGTCGTCGCGGGCCTCCTCATGACACCGCCGCAGGCAACGCCGACCGAAACGCGCGACGCGATCCTCAGCGCGGTGCGCGCCGTCAGCGTCGCCGACCACGACGTCCTCGCAGCCGCCTACGCGCGTCGCGGGTTCGGGAGCTGCGCGGTCTCCCCGGACCGTGCGAGCACGACATTCACCGGGATCGTCGATAGCACCGAGCTCAAGGGCAACGCGGTGGCCGGCGCGATCACCGCCGCCGCAGTCATCGATTGCGACGGAGATGGCATCGTCGACGGCGGCGAGACCGGCCGGATCGTCCTGCCGATCTCGAACCGCGGGCCGGTGAGCCTCACCGACGTCACCGTCACCGTCACCTCGCAGACCGCGGGCGTCACCGTGACGAGCGCTCCGTTCCAGATCGCGAACCTCGCCGCGTACGGAAGCCTCAACGTCACGGCCGAGTTCAAGCTCGACGGGTCGCCCACCGAGGTGCTGGCCGGCAACTTCTCGATCGAGATCGTCGCGGCCAACTCGTGCGTCTCGACGCAGACCGTGCCGGTCGTCCTCCGGCTGAACGTGGATGATGTCGCGAGCAGCTCGGCGACCGATACGTTCGACAGCGGCACCAGCCCGTGGGTGGCGGCCACCAATGGCCCACCGGCGTGGAAGCTCGCGCGCGAGTCCGCGCTCGATGGCGTGTGGCACGGTGACGATGTCGGCGCACCGTCGGACAGCTCGTTGACCTCGCCGATGCTCACCGCCGACGCGACCGCCCCGCTGACGGTCACGTTCAAGCACCGCTACAAGTTCGAGGGGAGCGCCACCGCGGCGTATGACAGCGCCGTGATCGAGATCTCGACGGACGGGACGACGTTCAAGGATGTCACCAGCTACACCGGCGTCGATCCGCACTACACCGGAATGGTCGCGGCCGGGCCGAGTGGCAATCCGCTCGCGGGCCGCAACTCGTTCGTCGGCTCGAACCCGAGCTATCCCGCGACCGACACCATCACGCTCGACTTCGGCACGCAGCTCGCGGGCAAGACGTTCCAGCTGCGCTTCCGCATCGGCACCGACGAGGCCGCGAGCGCTCCCGGCTGGGACCTCAACGACGTCGCGTTCACCGGCATCGTCGGGACGCCGTTCCCGGCCCAGGTCGTCGACAACGGCAGCTGCGAGCCGCCCGGCCCCATGGATCCGGATTCGAAGGACGATGGCGATGGCGGCTGCTGCGACGCGGGTCCGCTGCGCGCCTGCAACCTCGGTGTCGCGCTGGGCGTGCTCGGGCTCGTGCTGCGCCGTCGCCGCCGCCGCTAGGGCGCGTGATACGACATCGGGCATGAGCATCACGTTCTATTACGCCCCGATGTCGACCGCCTCGGTCACCCAGCTCGTCCTCGAGGAGCTGGCAATCCCCGTCGAGAAGGTCAAGCTCGACCTCGCCAAGGGCGAGACCAAGACTCCGGAGTTCATGAAGCTGAACCCGAACGCGAAGGTCCCGTGCCTCGTGCACGACGGCACGCCGCTGTGGGAATCGTCGGCGCTGACCATGTATCTCGGCGAGATGTTCGGCGTCGACAAGCAGCTCTATCCGGCACCCGGCCCGAGGCGCGGCGAGGCGATGAAGTGGATCGCGTGGACCAACGTCAGCCTCGGCGAGGCCGTGTACCGGATCGGTCGCAACACGCAGTGGGCGCCCGAGGATCAGCGCAACGCCAAGGCCGGCGAACAGGCCGTGAAGGATGTCGGCGACCTGCTCCAGATCCTCGACCGCGCACTCGACGGCAAGCAGTACCTTCTCGGGGACTACACGATCGCGGATACCCACGTGCACGCATTCACAGACTGGCTGCGCCACATGAAGATCGACTTCTCCAGCCTGAGCCACATCAACGCGTGGAGCGAGCGCTGCGCCGCGCGTCCCGCGTACAAGAAGGTGATGGCCGGGGGCTAACCGCGCCCTGCGGACGACCTATTTGGTCGGGTCTCGACTATCCTGGCCGCGAGGTAGTACGTGGCCAACTCCGATAAGCGCAAGCAGTCTCTCTACTTTCCCGAGGAGATGCTGGAGGAAATCCAGCATGAAGCAGCTCGCCTCGATCGATCCTTGTCGTGGATCGTCCAGCAGGGCTGGAAGTTCGCGCGGAACAAGCTGAAGGAGTTTCCGTCCACGACCGAGGAGCCGGGCAGCCTTCCCGACCCGCTCGAGGAGTAGGCGCGGTAGCGGCGAGTACGTACGAGCGCCGGTTGGCGCATCCTTCGCATCGAACGATTGGACAGCGTTCGGGGCCCAGTTTCCCGCGAACGCGGGGCGATTTCGCCCGTCACAGAAGGGATCGCGACACATGCGCGCACTGCTACTTTCCTCGCTCCTCGCCGCCGCGTCATTCGGCTGCGGCTCCAAGACAGAACCCACGCCGGCCGCATCGGCGAATCCTCCGGCCGGAGAGCCCGCGAAGGCTGGCGGCGGTGGATCGACCGCCGACCATCGCGCCGCCGATGACAAGGCCACCGAGGTCGAGCAGGCCAAGGGCGCCGCGCAGGCCAATGCCACCACGGCGAAGGCCGTGCTCGATGACGACGCGACGAAGGTCCACAAGGAGACGCGAGATCGCCTGCAGGCGAGCTTCGATGCCTCGGATCGCAGGTTCAACGCGCTGAAGGAGAAGGCCGCGAAAGCGACCGGCGCGAACCAGGCCGGCGTCGATCAGGCCATCCTCGAGATCAGTGCGCGCGAGGGCACCGTGATGGCCGGCATTGGCGAGCTGCGCGATGCGTCCGGGCCGACCTGGGAATCCACCCGGGCCAAGGTCGACGCCGACGCCAAGGCGCTCAACGAAAAGATCGACGCACTCGAGACCAGCCTGCGCTGAGCGCTACGGCTTCACGAAGATGCACGAGGTCAGGCTCGGCACCTGGCCGCCCGAGCAGTTACCGAGCCCATCGACGAAGCCGGTCGGCGGCGACCACTGCTTGGCGTTATCGCGGTTGATCGCGACGTACACCTCGTCGGTCTCCGACGTGACCTTGTAGACCCAGAACCAGTCCTCGAGCACCACCGTGCTGCGGGTGCCGCGGCGCAAGGCCACGTGATCGGCGCGGAGCTTTCCGGCGCGCTGCACGTTGGCGAGCGACTTCTGCTCCTCGGCCGAGAGCCCGCTGAACCGCTGCATCTTGCGGTTGTCGGGATCGGGGGCTCCGGTGGTTCCGATGTCATCGCCTTGATAGAGCATCGGTACATTCATCGGTGAGGTGAACAGGAACGTCTGTGCCAGCCGAAGCCGCTCGTAGCCGCCGCCGCGATTCTGCGACTCGGTGAGTGCGCGCGTCTGATCGTGGTTGCCGAAGAAGTTTCCCATCACCGCGCCGGGGTAACCGCCGGAGCCGCCCATCGTGTCGCGCGGTGTGAGGTACGCCGTGTCATTCGCCACCGCGAAGTTCGCGAGGTCGCGCATGCTGCTGTCGAACGCGAGCAATGACGCCTTGGTGTGATTGTAGTAGTCCTCGTCGACCTGGCCCTGCACCATGTCGCGGCGCACGTGATAGCGCGCCCAGCCGCCGAGCGACTCGCCCACCATGTAGAACACCGTCGGCTCGAGCGAGAGCGCGTGATCGGAGACCGTGGTCTCGACCTCGGCGACCACGGCGGCCTTCAGCGCGCGCACGAACGTATCGTCCATGTGCTTGAGCGCGTCGGCGCGGAAGCCATCGAGGTCGAGCTCCTGGATCTGCCAGAGCGCGTGATCGACGACGGTCTTCACCGCATCGGGATGCGCGCCGAAGTCGAAGTCCGGCATGTCGGTGGTGAACCAGCAGTTGATGCGTGCGACATCCCAGCGGCCATCGCACGCGTTGTAGGGCGAGAACCAGTCGGGGTGGAGCTGGTAGAGCCGGCCGTCCTTGTGGACGTGATTCGCGACGAAGTCGGTCATCACGCGCATGCCGCGGGTGTGCGCCTCGCGGATCAGCTCGTGGAGCTCGTCCTCGGTACCGAACGCGGACTCGATCGGATTCGCGTAGCCCATGCGATCGGCGTCGGTGTAGCCGGTCGCGACCGGATGATACGAGTGATAGCTCGAGAACCGGCGCGTATCGCTCAGGCCCACGGCCGGCTGCGAGTTGTGCGAGTCGATGATCGGCGAGCTGATCCACAGCGTGTTGATGCCCATCCGATCGAAGTAGCCGTCGCGGATCTTCTTGGTGATGCCGGCGAAGTCTCCGCCCTGCCACTGGCTGCGCGGATCGGTGACCCGCGCGAGATCACCCTGCGCGTTGTTGATGTTGTTGCCCGGATTTCCGTCGAAGAACCGGTCCGTGAAGATCTGATAGATGCTCGCGTCGTGCCACGTGAAGCCGGCGTACTTGACGCCGGCACCGATCCACAGTGGTACGAACAGCGGCCGCAGGTCCTTGCCCGCATCGGTCTTCAGCCGGAACAGGAAGCTGTACTTGGACGGCGCGAGATCCTCGGCGTGCAGCGTGAACGTCTGGGTCGCGCCATCGAACGCGGAGGTCGCGTCGAACGGCGTGCTGTCGATCAGGACCTGGCTCCGGTCGAGCGCCAGCTTCCCCGCGCCGGTGTACTTGACGACCACCGTGTACGAGCCAGCGCCGGTCCGGGTGCATAGCTCGAAGTCGCCGACCGGGTGGAACGCATCGCAGGTGGTCGCGACCGGGCACGACTCGGTCGCCGGGTCACAGTCGGGCGGGGGGTTGGTCAGGTCGGGGGTATCCGACGCCGGGCAACCCGCGAGCACGAATACGGTGACCAACGCTCCGGACCGAAACACCATGGATCTATCGTAAGCACGGGTCATGCCACGGTAAATCGCGAGATTGCGTGGGGACCGCGCGGGCCGGCGTTGCCAAACGCAACCTCGTGGTTGCCAGGCCAGTAACCGACGACGCGTGATAGCGTGATGGCGGGATGCGTCGGGCAGGTGTGTTGGTCACGGCGCTGGCCGCAGGGTGCGCCGCAGGGTGTGCCGCAGGGTGTGCCGCAGGGTGTGGAGGTGTGCCCGACGAGCGGCACCCGACGAACGAGCAGCTGACGCTCGGCGAGCTGGTGTTCCGGATCATGCGCGCGAACCTCGCGGCCGCGCAGACCTGCGCGCTCGAGTACGTCTCGCAGGTCGAGCCGCACCACGCCGACTTCGTGCGGTCGTTCGACTACGCGCTGGCCCAGGACATCGTCAATGACCTCCCCGACCTGCTCGGCAACACGATCCAGCCGGTGGTCGCCAACGGCACCCTGCCCGGCCTCGTCGATCACGTCGGTTCCGCGCTGAAGCTACTCGTCGACGACGCCGTCGACCCGCGGCGCAAGACGCTCACCTCGATGGTGAGCCTCGCCACCTCACCGACGCTCGTCGAATCGGCGATGGTCACCAACCTCGCCGCGGGTCTACTCGCGAGCCCGACGTTGCCGCAGGTGCTGCACGCCACGCGGCTATTGATGGCCGAGAACGATGGCGTCGATCTCGTCGTCAATGACGTGCTCGGCCTCGTCACCCACGGCAGCGCTCCGTCGGCGAGCTCGTGTACCGGCCTCGTGCTCGACGATGTCCAGGGCACGCTGCTCCGCACCGAGGGCTTCGTCGACGATCCGCAGTACGCGCTCGGAGCGCCGGCGTGGATGGTGCGCCCGGATGTCCACGGCAACCCGCGGGTGCTCGTCGATACCGTCAGCAACAAGCTGCCCGCGCCGTTCATCGATCTCGATGCCGATGGCGCGGCGGATGTCGGCACGAGCGGCACCCCGATCGATGCGACCGGTAACCGCATCGACCTGCCGTATCTCGGCCGTTCCGGATCGCGCGATCCGCGGGGTCGTGCGCTGAGCAGCACCGGCGGGCTGCTATACGACTACTACGACGTCAAGCGCAGCTCGCTGTCGTTCACGATGCAGATCGCCGCGGACTTCCTCGCGGCGCGCCTCCATCGCCAGATCCCCGCGTTCGCCGATGCCGTGCTCGGTCAGCCGGTCACCTGCAACGATGGAACGACCACCTGCCGCGCGTACTCGGCGGCCAATCATCCGCTCGCCGATCTGTCGCATCTCGCGCTCGAGCTGCTGCGATTCCCGAAGACCTCGAAGCTGCTCGACGTGCTTCACCAGCTGTTCGTCGGCAATCCCGACAAGGCCGAAGATCTGCTGGTCGCCGCCGGCGATGTGATCAAGGCGCTCCAGGACTCGACGGTCACGATCACCGACACCGCGATGTACGACGCCCTGGTCGGCGTAATCCCGTTGATCCGTCAGATCTTCACGACCAGCAACTCGAGCGGCCAGTCCACGCCGCACCTGCTCGTCGAGCTGATCGCGAGCATGTCTCCCGCGGAGAAGGCGCAGATCGAGCAATCGGTCGGCTGGATGCTCGAGTACAAGTCTCTCGCCAGCCGGCCGAATCCGGCGCCGAACGGGCCCGTGGTCGATTACCGGCGCAACCGGTTCTATCTCAACGGCTCGACGTGGGTCGATAACCGGAGCGGGCTCGAGCAGGCGATCGAGCTGTTGTCGTACGCCAACTGCGGCTTCATCGGCTGCTCGCAGGGCTCGCTGTCTACGGGCTGCGCCGCCGCCACGCTGCTGAACGGATCATTCGGCAATCCGCAGGACGGCACGGTCTCCGAGTGGCTGCTCGGTGCGATGTCGAGCAAGTCGCCGGCCACCGTGTCGAGCTTGATCAGCTTCATCGACTGGCTCAATGGGTTCTCGCTCCCGCTCGTGTGCAACGGCGCCGGCTGCGCCCTCGAGGCGCTCGGTTGCAGCTCGGCACGCGCGGACGATGCGGCGGCGCACATCCCCGCGCTCAAGAGCCTCGCGAACTCCGGCGGTCTCGACTGGCTCCTGCCGATCGCGCGCGTGTTCAACGACCAGCACCAGATGTCGGCGCTGGTCGATATCTTCGCGTACGTCGCCGACGATCTGTGGAAGGGTGGCCAGTACGACCGCAAGCTCGACAACGCGTATAGCTTCGTCCGCCGGCTCGAGCCGCCGATCCTGTCGGCGACCAAGGTCGGCGCGGTGGTGAAGCTGTTCTCGGCGCTCGACGTGCTGCACGGTATCCAGGTCCCGGGCACCACGGATCGCGCCACCCACCTGCTCGTCGACATGATGGACTACGCGATCAAGCTGCGCACGGTGAACGCGCGGCTTGGGCCGGTCCCGAACAGCGACATCGCGAGCGAGCTGCTGAAGGGCGTGCGCACGATCAGCGCGCGGCTCGCGGCCGAGAACGCGGCGGGCTCGCTGTCATCGATCGTCCGGTTCGGCACGCACTACCTGACGGAGACCACCACGGCCAGCGGGAAGCGCGTGCTCGCCCATCCCAACACGCGGATGCTGTTCGCGGTCGGGCTCGAAGCCGTGGCCGATCTCGCGGCGCTGCCTGCAGCGAACCAGGCCTGCTACATCGACTACTTCCAGCGCGAGAGCGCGTCGTTTCTGACCGGCCGCAACTTCGCCACGCTGGTCCGGCTCGCGAAGCAGGTGATCAAGTCGCCGAGCTCCGCACCGGTGGAGGACTGGCTGGTGTCGCTGCTGCGCGGCGGAGCGCAGCACGAGGCGTACGGACCGATCCTCCAGCTCGCGGCGGCGGCATCGTCGGCGAAGATCGCGGGCGACGATCTCTCGAACCTGGCGTCGTGGCTGCAATCGGTAGCGAAGGACAACAAGTCCACGGCCATGAGCACGCTGGTAGCGCTCGACGATCTGGTGCAGAGCGACAGCCACGGCTCGATCGTGCAGATCCTCCGCAACCTCGTCGGCCCGGGTCCCGCGACCGGGGGCGCTGCACCGGTCTCCGTGTTCGCGGACACATTCGGGGACGTCGCGAGCGTCGATACCGGAATCGCGTGCGCGTTCCGCGAGGTGATCACGGTACCGATCATGGAGCACGTCGTGACCTCCCTCGGTGACTTCCTGCTCGATGACGTCAACGGCATCACCTCGATCTGGAAGCTCGTCGGGACCCTCCGCCCGCACTGATTCGCCGTGTTGATCCGCTGTCTCTGTGTCATCGCCGTGCTCGCGCCCGCGCTCGCACACGCGAACACGCCCGACGATGTCTACGGCACCTCGTCGCGAACGATCGCGATGGGCGGCGCCGGAACCGCGCTGCCCGGTGACTACTCCGCCGCGCACTACAACCCGGCCGGCCTCGCGTACTGTCACGCGGATCTGGTCGCGCTCGATGTCAGCTACATCGCGCACCGGCTATCGTTCACCGACCGCAGCGGTGATCTCAAGCCCAAGCGCACGCGCAACCAGACGCGGTTCACGCTCGGCTCGTGTCTCGCACTGCCGTTCGATCTCAGCGTCGGCGTCATGCTGGGCTTCGGTGTCCCGGGCGCGGTCTCGCTCGATCAGCAGACCGCGAACCAGACGCCGAACTACGTGATGTACGGCGAGAACCACGAACAGATCTCGGTGGCGCTCGGCTTCGCGTGGAAGGCCACGCAGCAGCTCTCGATCGGCGTCGGCTTCGCGGCCCTCGTGAAGTCCCAGCTTCCACTCACCGCCGAGTTTCCGATCCTCGAGCCCGATGCCACGCAGCCCTCCGGCTATCGGCCCGTCGGATTCTCGCTCGGACTCTCGATGGGCGCCAAGCTCGCACCGCGGTTCGGCTTGTTGTGGCGACCCTCCTCGCGGTTCCGGCTCGGCGCGGCGTATCGCGGGTCGCTTTATCACGACCTCGACGTCGACGCGTACATCACCGCGAAGCTGATCGTGGAGATTCCGGTACCCGTGCATGTCGACTCCCTCGGCTGGTTCTCGCCCCGGCAGCTGTCGGCGGGCGTCAGCGGCGAGCCGGTCCCGAACCTGACGCTCACCGCGGATGTCACCTACTACCGGTGGGGCGAGCTCGCCACGCAAGGGTCGAGCTACCCGTTCCTCAACATGTACACGCTCGACCCCGAGGGTCCCTCGGGCGCGCTGGTGTTCCCGCGGCCGATCAACTCGGGATGGAAGAACAACTTCGCGTGGCGCGCTGGTGGCGAGCTGCGCACGCGGGGCGACGCCCTCGCGATTCGCGCCGGCCTGGGTTACCGCACGCCCGCGGTCAGCAACGCGAACGACTCCAACGTCAACCTGCTCGATGGCCCGGTGGTCACCGCGAGTGCGGGCCTCGCCCTCTATGCCGGCCGCCGCGCCGCTGCGCCCGGTGCGCCGCATCCCGCGAAGGCTGCTGCCAAGCGCCGGTGGTGGCGCTACGAGCTCCCCGACCTCAGCCTCACCGCCGATGCGTTCGTGCGCGTCGACCACATGATCGAGCAGACCGTCGATCACACCACGTCGGACGGCGATGTGGTCCCCGAGAAGCACTACCGGTTCGGCGGGGACGTGATCCAGGTCGGCGCGATGCTCACGCTCGGCTGGTGACAGTCAGCGGTGGGCGCGAACGGCGCGCACGCCCGCGCGCTTGATCACGGCGACCAGCTCGTCGACCGGCAGCCGGCGCGGATTGGAGGCGCGCCATACCGCGTGGAAGGTGCGCGAGGATCGTGGCGCGAGCGGGAGCACGCGGATCGACCTGCTCGGCGCGACCGCCCAGCGATCCACGATGCCGATGCCGCGACCGGTGCGGACCAGCTCGAGCAGTGCATCCGTGACCGGGATCTTGCGGACCTGCAGCGGCGACACGAGGTGCTCACCGGTGTGCGCGCGATGGGCGTGGCGGACCGCGCGGTCGAGCCGCACCAGATCCGGGTCGGCGATGTCGAACACCAGCAGCTCGCAATCGTGCAGCGCGCTCCATGGCAACGTGCCCTTTTTGCAGCGTGCGACCACCGGATGACCGGGGCTCGCGATCGCGACCAGCTCGCTGACCGCCACCTCGGTGCACGCATAGGTGTCGTCGCGCGGCGGATCGGTGACGATCGCGAGGTCCACCTCGTCCGCGACCAGGGCAGGCACCGCACGACGTGTGGCCTCGAGGATGATGTCGAGATCGACGGTGGGCCGGCTCGCGCCGAAATGTGCGAGCGCCGTGGGCAACCAGCTGTACGACATGAAGCAGCTCGCGGTGATCCGGAACGGGATCCGCGCATCCGGCCGCTGCTCGGCCACGCTGCGCTCGAGGTCGCCGAGATCGGCGAGGATCCGCCCGGCGTTCGCCACCATCCGCGATCCGGCTGCGGTCGCTACCATCTTCTTGCCCACGCGGTCGAATAGGCGGGTGCGCAGCTCTCGCTCGAGGTCGAGCAGCTGATGGCTCACCGCAGATTGCGAGAGGTGCAGCTTGCCGGCGGCGCGGGTGACGTTGCCTTCGCGCGCGATCGCGACCACGAGCCGGAGGTGCCGAACCTCGATATGCGCGGTTTGCATGGTTACCATGGGAACTATGCGCTGTTATGCAGACGCCCGGCAAGCCAGGGTTGGCCCATGGACCTCTACATCTCTCCCATGTCGTGCTCGCTCGCCGCTTACATCGCCTGCCTCGAGGCCGGGCTCGTGCCCACCCTCCATCGCGTCGATCGCGCGACCAAGGTGCTCGATGATGGCCGCGACTATCGCGCGCTCGCCCCGCAGGGCAACGTCCCGGTGATCGCCCTGCCCGACGGCGGCGTGCTCTCCGAGAGCGTCGCCGTGCTCCAGTACATCGCGGACCGTGCGCCCGAGCAGCAGCTCGCGCCCGCGGCCGGAACCCTCGAGCGTTACCAGCTGCAGCAGTGGCTAAACTTCGTGACCACCGAGCTGCACAAGAAGCTGTTGTGGATGGTGTTCAGCTCGAAGACGCCGCCGGAGCTCAAGGCGTGGGCCCGCGCCAACGCGACGTCGACGCTCGACCATGCTGCGCACCAGCTCGCCGCGCACGACTATCTGGTCGGCGATCGGTTCACCGTCGCGGACGCGTACATGTTCTGGGGCCTGCTGGTCGCGCCGCACGGTGGCATCTCGCTCGATGCGCATCCCGCGCTGAAGGCGTACGTCGCGCGGATCCAGCAGCGGCCCACCGTGCAGGCAGCACTCGCGCACGACTACCCGCTGTACTCCAGGGAAGCAGCCGCCGGCGGCGCACCGCGCTCGGTTCAGGCGAGCTGACGCGATCACGGTGCGGCCCACGAAGACCATGGTCGCCCGGAGCGCAGTCATCCGCGGTGTGCGCGCGCGATCGCTTCGATGCTGCGCCGCACGTCGTCCTCGTCGGTCGACCAGTTCGACACCGAGATCCGCATCCCGGCCACGCCGCGCCACGTGGTGATGCTCGGGAAGCAGACCCCGCCGGCGACCACGTCCGCGGTCACCTTGCGGGTATGGGCATCGTCATCGGCGCCGCTCGGGTCGCGAAATCGCACGACCAGCTGGTTGAGCTTCACCTCGTTCATGATCTCCACACCCTCGATCGCGCCGAGCCCCGCGGCGAACATCGCGGCGTGGGCGCAGCTGCGCTCGATCAGCTCTGCCACGCCGGTCCGCCCCAGCTCGCGCAGCGCCGCCCACAGTGCGAAGCCCCGCGCGCGGCGCGATAGCTCGGGCGTGTGATCGAACGGATTCGGGACCCCGGTCTCGCCGGGCAGGTACGTGGCGCCGCCATGAAATGTCCTGCGGTGCGCCTCGGCGTTGCGGACCAGCGCGATGCCGCAGTCGAACGGGGTGTTGAGCCACTTGTGCGCATCGGTGGACCACGAGTCGGCGAGCTCCGCGCCTTCAACGAGCGCACGCCGAGCCGGTGCGACGCGCGCCCACAGCCCGAACGCACCATCGAGATGCAGCCAGACCGGCCGGCGCCGCCTCGCTTCCGTGATCCGATCGCTGATCTCGATCAGCGGATCGAAGGCCCCGCCGTTGACGTTCCCCGCCTGCGCACACACGATCAGCGGTCCGTCACCGCCGAGCTGCAGCTTCCCGGCGCGCATCCGGCCCTCGCCGTCGGCGTCGACGATCCGGACCTGGCGCGTGCCGAACCCGAGCATCCGCAGGGCGCGATCGATCGTGCCGTGTCGCTCGGCACCCACCACGATCTCGATCGGCGGCGCTCCGGTCAGCCCTTCGACCTCGATATTCCAGCCCACCGCACGCAGCACCTCGGCGCGGGCGATCGCGAGCCCGACGAAGCTCGCCATCTGCGCACCCGTCAACAGCGCGCCGGAACCCGCGGGCAGCTCGAGCAGCTCCGCGACCCAGCGCAGCGCGACGTGCTCGATCGCCGCGGCCGCCGGCGTGCCCTCGCTACTTCCGGCGTTCTGATCCCAGACCGTGGTCAGCCAGTCGGCTGCCACTGCCGAGGGCAAGCCGCCGCCGATCACCCAGCCGAAGAACCGCCCGCTCGGCATCGCGGTGAGCCCGGGATCCACCGTGCCAGCGAGCTCGTCGATCACCGCCTCCGGATCCGTCGGCTCGTCGCGGAGCGGCCGATCGAGTGCGGCGAGCATCGCGGCCGCGTTGCTGCGCGGAGCGACCGGGCGCCCCGGAAGGCTATCGAGGAACTCGTGCGCGAGTCCCACCGTTCGGTCGAGCAGCGGCTTCCAGTCGGTGCGTCGCATCCGCGTACTGTGTCAAAGCTCGGGGTCAGACACTACTCGCACTCCGGGTAAGAGTCTCGCAGTGCATACTGGCCGGTTCTGCGTCCTGCCGCTCCTCACCATCGTCGCCTGCCACCCGGACGAGGACGCCGGTGCCGGCCGCAACGCTGCCGGCCCTCACCAACGCGGCACCGCCGCCGCAGAACCCGACCTCGACAACGCCGACATCCTCGCGCGCAACCCGCACGCCGCCGCTCGAACAGGCAGCGATGACGATGCTCGACGAGCTGGCTCGGTGGTCGACGGCACACGCTGCGTTGCGCACGCCGCGCGCATGATCACGGCTTGAGTGCGAGCTGGTCGAGCAGCTTGCCATCCGCCGACAGCGTCATGGTGATCGTCTCGGGGTCCGGCCCCTTCAACGTGACCGTCGTCCCGTCGATCGTGTAGGTGCCATCGATCGCGGCATCGAACAGGAGGTTGCGGCAGGTGCCATCGGGCCGCAGCGTCACGGTGTGACAGCCGCCGCGCGAGCCAGCAGGGCTGCAGTCGCCCTCGTAAACCCGCTCCTTTGCGACGTGGTGACCATCCGGTCCGAGCAGCGCGTCGGCCGCCGGTGGAGGTAGCGCCGTCGGCGCGGACTTCGGAGATCCGCACGCCGCAGCTGCCAGGAACGCAATTCCGATCCAGCGTTGTTTCATACCCGCAGGCTAGCGCACGAGTGCGGCTCGAGGCGTGCGGCCGGCATCGATCGGCGGTTCGATGGACCGCAGCCTGACATCTAGCTCGTAGAGCCGATGCGCCATGCGTGGCCACTCCTCACCTACGAATTGCTCCGACGGACACGGGTGGGCCATCCCGTTAGCCTTGAATCGTGATCAAGGTCGGGCTACGCGGTTTCACGATGAGCGCGCTGCGGTATCCAACGCACTTCCGCGTCGTCGAGGTGCAGCAGGCCTTCTATCAGCCGCCGACGGTGAACGTGATCACGCGATGGCGTACGCAGATGCCAGGAAACTTCGAGTTCACGCTGAAGGCGTGGATGTTGAGCACCCACCTCGCGAAGAGCCCGACCTATCGGCGCCTGCGTCGTCCGTTGAAGGCGCATGAAGCCGTCGATGCGGGAGCGTTCCAGGACACCGCGATCGTCGACGAGAGTTGGCGGGTCTCGCTGGAGGCCGCGCGGATCCTGCGCGCGAACAAGATCTTGTTCCAGTGCCCTGCGAGCTTCCGCCCGACTCCCGAGAACCTCGAGAACATGCGGCGGTTCTTCACGCGGATCGAACGTCTCCCCGGCATGCGCCTGCTGTTCGAGCCGCGCGGTCCTGCATGGACTCCGAAGCTCGTGCGGCCGCTCGTGAACGAGCTCGATCTCGTTCACGTGGTCGATCCGTTTGTCGGGCCGACGGTCTCCACCGACCTGATCTACTACCGGTTGCACGGCATCACCGGCGCGCGCCACGTCTACAGCCAGGACGAGCTACGCCGGCTCGCCGCCATGGTCGCGGCCGACCACGACACCTACGTGATGTTCAACAACATGCCGCGGGTCGGAGACGCCGAGCGGTTCAAGCTGATACTCGGCGCCAACGCTCTCGCAGCGTAAAATTTGCAAGATCCGATCTCGACGTCACCCAGCAGATCCGCAAGGCCGTGATGGACGACGACTCGCTGTCGACCACCGCGCACAACTGCAAGATCGTCGTTCAGGACGGCAAGGTGACGCTGGTCGGTCCGGTCAAGAGCGCCACGGAGAGTACTCGCGTGGTTCAGCTCGCGGCGAACGTCGTCGGCGACAAGAACGTCATCAACCAACTCGAAGTCACGAACTAAGGAATTACCATGACCGAAATCAAGCACGACAAGAAGATCGCCGTCTTTGGCCTGTTCGAGACCCGCGCCGCGCTCGAGGCTGCGATCGATGGCCTGCGCAGCGAGGGCTTCCGCGAATCCGATATGTCCACGCTGCTGCCCGATCGCCGCGAGACCGCGGAGGTCGCGCATGAGAAGCACACCAAGGCGCCCGAGGGCGCGATGGTCGGCGCAGCAGCCGGCGGAGCGATCGGCGGCACGCTCGGCCTCCTGCTCGGCATCGGCGCACTCGCGATTCCGGGCCTTGGACCGTTCATCGCAGCAGGTCCGATCATGGCGACGCTCGCAGGCGCGGGAGTCGGCGGCGCGGTCGGAACGCTGACCGGCGCGCTCGTCGGTCTCGGACTCCCCGAGTACGAGGCCAAGCGCTACGAGTCGTTCCTGCGCACCGGCGGTGCGCTGTTGACAGTGCATGCCGACGACAGCGAGTGGGCGACGAAGGCGCGCGAGGCGCTCGCTCGCTACGGCGCGAAGGACATCGACAAGATGTCCGAGTCGAAGGCCAGCTGAAACACCGACCCCGAAAACACCAAACCCCCTGATCGCGATGTGCGGCAGGGGGTTTGGCTCGACGTGATCGTAAGGCGTGCCCGGGTGGGCGTTCCTCCGCGGCGGATGCGAATGTGAGCGTTGTTGTTAATCCGGCGCAACGCCGGCAACGAGCTCGCGTCCAATCATTCGCAGATCAGAGGATGCTGCGCCTTCAGGCTTTCGGGTCGTCTCTTGCTTGCAACGCGACCTCCATCGGTAGCCCGGCTGACTCGAGGAGTCCCGTGGCTTTGCGCGTCCCCGCTCGCGCGAGGATTGCCGTTTCGTGGTGCGGGCGATCTCCCGCAGGTGAGTAACCCCGTGGCTCAGTCCGAAGGACCAGCCCTGACACGTGTCGTGTACCTCACGCTCCTCCTTGTTCGGTAGCCCGGCTGACTCGAAGAGTCCCGTGGCTTTGCGGATCCCGCTCGCGCGGGGGTTGCTATTTCGCTGCGAGTGCCCTGTACAGAACAACCGTAGTCAGTGCCCTGCCGGTTGTCACCACAAAACTTCGACTTCGTCGCAGAACGTTCTCGATCGCCATCGAAACCAATCTGGACTTGTTCGTCCGCCGGTCAGCAGTGCAAAGGTCTCGGGCACTTCGAGCTGCTGTTACGGATGGTAGGGTGCACGACCCACCGTGCATACGATCATCACTCACCCCGGCGGCTCCCACAAAGACGACCTGCTGGCCGTCTGTGTCCTCGCGTCCCTGCATGGCTGCCCGATCGTGCGGCGCGAGCCAACGCCGGCCGAGCTCGATGATCCCGAGGTTGCCGTCGTGGACATCGGTGGCGTTCACGATCCGCTGCGATCGAACTTCGACCATCATCACTTTCCGCGCGAGCACGCACCGACGTGCGCGCTCAGTCTCGTCCTCGATCATCTCGGGCTGTATCAGGACGCGCTGCAGTTCTGCGACTGGCTCGAGACCGCGGAGTGGTTCGACTCCCGCGGGCCCAAGAAGACCGGCGAGTGGCTCGGTGTTCCACGTCGCGCGATCTCGCAGCTGAACTCGCCGATCGACATCACGCTGCTGCGCCGGTTCGCACAGACCACGCGGCTCGATCCCACCGATCCGCTCTACGCGTTCATGAAGATGGTGGGCGATGATCTGCTCGAGTTCTTACGCGTCGCGCGCGAGCGTCTCGATTTCATCGAGCAGCGCGTCGAGCGGTGGTCGATTCCCCACGGTGATCACCGGATCGAGGCACTGTTCCTCCCGCGCACCGACGCCGCGGCCGACGAGCCGAGCTCGGCGCTGGGCAGCTACATTCGCGCGAGGAAGCTGGACTCCGTGATCCACGCGATCGTGTATCCGGATCGCCGGGGCGATGGCTTCGGCATCGGGCGCTACGAGGATCATCCGAGCCTCGACTTCTCGCGCGTCGAGGGCCAGGCCGACGTTCACTTCGCGCACAAGAGCGGCTTCATGTGCAAGACCTCGGCGAGCGACCCCGCGCGGTTGAAGGAGCTCGTGACGCTGGCCTGGCGCCGCTGAGCAGCCACCGCCTGCTCGTCTCGCGGTGGTCGCCGCACGAACGGTCAGGGACACGTGGCGCCGCACGCCGCGAGCGTGACCGCGCCGAGATCGGTGAACCCTTCCATCGTCACCTCGAACGGCGCGGTTACAGCCGACGCCGCGACCACCGAATCCCCGGAGAACGCGCGCACCCGGGCGGTGAAGGTCCCGATCGGTGCCTGCCCCGAGGCTCGCATCAGCTCGCACGGATACTGGAGCACACCGACATCCGGCTCGTCGGGAAGCGACAACGCGATCGCCACGCTGGTCGCTCCGAGCGAGGCGCACGTGGCCCCGCCATCGAACGCCCAGGCGAATCGAACGTTCGAAAACCCGTCGAAGTAGAGCTCCACGGTTGCGTTGAACCCGTTGCGCAGATCGACCTCGCTGTCCATGGTGCTGACTACGCTGCCTTCGACGCCAAGCAGCGACCCCGCCACATGAAACCGCTGGCGCGCGACATTGGCGATCGTCACGCCGAGATCCGAGCACGGGACGGTGGCGGTCTCGGTGGACGGCTCGTCGACGCCGGTCAAGGTGATCGTGACGTTGCTGGCGGTGCCGCGGCAGTCCTGCTCGCCCCACTCGACCTTGACGTCCGGCAGCTCGGGATCCGGATAGATCCGCATGCACCCCGTCAGGGTCAGCGCCACGATGAGCTCAACGTGGCGCAAACTCGACTCCGATGTAAGGCAGTAGCGGGAGGCCGCGGATGTCCTCGTAGTGATACGTCTGGCCTTCGCGAGGGCGGTTGAAATCGATCACACTGTCACGCGCCTCGACGTTGCGGTGGTTGGTGACGTTCTGCAGGTCGAAGAACAGCATGATGGTTCCCCACGGCTTCGTCCACGTGCGGTCGAGGCGAACGTCGAACTGCCAGAACAGCGGCAGCCGCTGCAGCACCGTCGGAGGATTCTCGACCGCCGGATCGTACGGCGTGCCCTCCGGAACCAGATGCGCTGGATTGCCCGACACCATCGTGAGCCGCGCGCCGAAATTCCACCGCCGCGCCGAGGTGGCCGCGAGCAGGTTTAGCCGCAGTGGCTGATCGAGACCGTACGGTTCCCAGCCCATGCCGAGCGCCGGGTCGTACTTCCGCTTCGCTCGCGACCACGAGAAGTTCGCGAGCGCGCGAAACGCCTTCGAGTCGTAGCGCACGGAGGTCTCGATCCCGTAGGTGCGCTGTCGGCCGACGTTCGCCTGATAGCCGTAGAGCCCGATCTGCTCCTCGAGCAACTCCGCGAAGATCTTCTGGAGATCGATCCCCTGCTCGCGGATCGCCTTCGCCTTGATATCGACGAGGGTGTCGTGACCCTCGTGCGCGAACCCGATGATCGAGGCGGTCACGCCTTCCGACGGTGCGACCTCGACCGCGAGCGTTGCCTGATCGACGTACGAGCTCTTGGCCTTCAGGTTGTCCGCGAACTCGTCGAAGTGCGCCGGTGTGGGCGGCTGATGAAATCGCCCGACGGACGCTCGCAGCGTCGAGGTCGGCGACAGCGTCACGTGCGCATTGATCCGCGGATCGAGCGCCCATTGCTCGCCGAGACCGAACCGATCGAGCCGGAGGCCGGGCCGCACCGAGACCCGATCGCCGTACCAGTGACGCCGAGCCTCCACGAACACCGCGGCATCCGTCCACAGCACGGTGTTGCGCGGCAGCGGGACGTCGTTGCTGCGATCGGCGTTCTTCGGCTGCGCAATCCGGCCGAGATAACCGCCCGAGACGTCCACGCCGGCGTGGAGGAACCCGTGCGGGTCATCGCGCAGCCACTCACCGCGCCCACCGAACAGGTACCAGCGCCGGCTGATGTCGAGCACCTTCGGCGGCGCGTCGGGCTCGTTGTACTCCTTGGTGAACAGCGTGAGGATGTTGGTGCCGACCATCGGCGCGAGCGTGTAGAGCGACTGGCCGATCTTGCGCTTGAAGCTCGCACCCGCGCGAACGAATCCGAGGTTCGCGGCCACGTGCCTCTGAGAGTCCGGATCGTTGGGCCGTGCCGCATCCTCGGAGTTCGCGATCCGATCGAGCGAGCCGATCACGTAGGTCGCGAGCTGCCCGTGCTTTGCGGGCTCGCCCCACTGCGCGCGGATCTGCCCATCGGTGTAGCTCGGCAGCGGATCGTTGCGACCGACGAACGGCCGCACGAACAGATCGAAGTACGAGCGCCGCAGCGAGACCAGGAACGCACCATCGCGAGGCAGCGGGCCTTCGGCCGTGGCCTGTGAGTGCAGGAAGCTGACCTCACCGCCGATCCGGTACCGGTCTCCCCGCGGTGCGCGCGAGGTGAGCTCGACGACGCCGCCCTGCGTGCGCCCGAGCGAGACATCGAAGCCGCTCGGCACCACCCGCATGTCCTGCAGTACCTGGGTCGGGAATACGCCCGTGATGCCGCCGAAGTGAAACGCGATCGGGATCTCGACACCGTCGACGAACACGCTGGAGTCCCGCGGCGACATGCCGCGCAGCACCACGCCGCCGAACGAGAACGGGATCCGCGCGGCCGCGGGCAGGATCGTGATCGCGCGCAACGCATCGTTCATCGCGCCCGGCGTGGACGCCACGTCCTTGGCGGACATCGTGTAGGCGAGCGGCTTGGCCTCCTCGGGCGCCTTGCCCGAGATCTCGATGACCTCGCCGGAGGCGCGCGCGAGCCGCACCACGATGCCCTGGCTGGACTTCACGGTGCGCGCCGCGAAGCCCGACGCGATCACCGTCAGCGTACCGGGTGCCGAGCTGATGGTGAACCCACCGTCGTCGTCCGTGGTGGCTGCCTGATCGCGCAGCAAGATCGTCGCGCCGGCGATCGGCAGCCCGTCTTCGTCGACGACCGTGCCCTTGATCGTATCCGCCTGGGCAGCTGCCGGCCCGACGACCACGACCACGACCACGACCACGCACGCGGTGACGACAACAGCGCGGCTCATCGGAGCGCGTGAGTGTACGCTGGTGCTGCGTGCCCTTGACGAGACTTGGATGGCGGCAAAGGGCGGCACGCGCGCGAATCTCGCATCGCGGTTCCGACTGATGACAACGGATGGCGGTTGCCTCGACCGGTGACGTACGCTGTCGCTGATACATGCCCGCGCCCGATGACACCGCCGCGACCCGCGTCCTCGCACGCATCCGCGCCGTCGCGCAACCCGACGCCGTGGTCGAGGCCTACGGGTCGAGCGTCTACGCGCCTGACCATGCCAGCGATGTCGACGTGTTGGTCTCGAACGACGATGCTCCGCGCCTCGCGGCCGCGCTCGGCCTCACCCCGATCCCGACGACGCCCCCGCGGATCCACGGCGTGCTCGAGGGTTCGCCGGTGGATATCACGGTGGTCTCCGGTGACGATGATCTAGCGAGGCGCATGCGCGCAGGTCCGCGCGACGCGGCGTTGCTCGCCGCACAGCTGAGCGACCACGGACGTGACGAGGTGTTCCAGGCCGCCTGGCCCCACGTGCGCCAGTTCGTGCGCGCCCGCGCGCTGGGCCACAACGGGCTCGGATGGTTCGGCAGCTTCGGCTGGGCGCTGCTGCTCGCGGTGCCACTCGTCGTCGATCCCGAGCTGCGCGAGGTGCCAGTGGGTGCCGCGCTACCGGCCTGGTTGCGCTGGCTCTCCCGGCTCTCGCTCGGAGCTCGCATCGCGTTCGACGGCGTGCGCGGCGGTGACTCCGAGCCGCTGTACATCTCGGCGCCTGCGCCCCCTGCCCGCGATGTCGCGCGGCTCTCGAAGCGAGCGGCGCTCGCACTGTTCACCGAGGCGCGCGCCGCGGCGACGGCGATCGGCGATGCTGCCGGCGATGCGGATGCGATCGGGCGGATCGCCGACCTCGCCGACGAGCCGCCGCCCGGCACGACGTTGATCATCGCAGGCGACGACGAGCACACGCGAGGCCGCTACGATGGGACCGCGCGCGGGCTGCTACGCGAGCTCGAACCCCTCGGTGCGATCCGGTCGTGGGGTCGGTTTGATCTCACCGACGACGGTGGCTGGCAGCACCGGATCACGGTGCCCGCGCCGCGGACCGCGGCCGCGCGCGACCGCATCGAGCAATGGCTCGCGCTGACCCGGCTCGACGCTGCGGTCGAGTAGAAAGCGCAACGCGGGCGTTCCGGGCAATCCGCGCTTGTCGATGCCCGAAACCACATTTTTTCATCGCCGAAATCCGTCGCAGTTTCAGCGGAATGGACGTTATAGCTACATGTCGGCGCCATGACGCGAGGCATCATCAAGCTTGACGCACCGCGGCGCGTCCCTTACCGTCAAGCTCGATGATGGGAACCGCGAAGCTCGCTCTGGTGGCTTCGCGATCGCGTGTAGCGGCGGCGGTAGAGGTGGGCGTATTTGCGTCCGCGCTCCTCATGATCGCCGCACTGCTTCTTATTTTGGGCCGCGGGCCACCGATTTAGAGGACCTCTCGTCCGCAAATCGGCCCCCGCCCCAACCCGGAGCGGGGGCCGTTTTCGTTTCTGCCCTCATTTTTTCCGAAAGCGACGACGAACCATGCGAAGCGACACGATCAAGAAAGGCCCATCGCGAGCTCCGGCGCGCGCGATGCTGAAGGGCGCGGGATTCACCGACGCTGACCTCGAGCGGCCGTTCGTCGGAATCGCAAACACGTGGACCGAGGTGACGCCGTGCAACGTGCACCTGCGTGCACTCGCCGAGTCGGTGAAGGCCGGCATCCGCGCAGCGGGCGGCACGCCGATCGAGTTCAACACGATCGCGGTCTCCGACGGGATCACGATGGGCACCGAGGGCATGCGTGGCTCGCTGGTGTCACGCGAGGTCATCGCCGATTCGATCGAGCTGTTCGTGATGTCGCACATGCTCGACGGCGTCGTCGCGCTGTCGGGTTGCGACAAGACGATCCCCGCCACCGTGATGGCGCTCGCGCGCATGGATGTGCCCGGGCTCGCGCTCTACGGCGGACCGATCGCACCCGGTCGATTCGAGGACAACGACGTCACGATCCAGGAGGTGTTCGAGGCGGTCGGCGCGCATGCGACCGGCGCGATGTCCTCGGAGCGCCTGCGCGTGCTCGAGGACAGCGCGTGTCCCGGTGCCGGCGCATGTGGCGGGCAGTTCACCGCGAACACGATGAGCGTCGCGATCACGCTGCTCGGGATGTCGCCGATGGGTATGAACGAGGTCGCGGCGACCGATCCTGCCAAGCACGACGTCGCGCGCGCGTGCGGTGCGCTGGTGATGGACCTGATCGCGAACGACGTGCGGCCGCGCTCGCTGCTCACCCGCGCGGCGTTCGAGAATGCGATCGCCTCTGTCGCCGCAACCGCGGGCTCCACCAACGCGGTGCTGCACCTGCTCGCGATCGCGTACGAGGCCGGCGTGCCGCTCTCGATCGATGACTTCGATCCGATCTCCGCGCGCACGCCGGTGCTCGCCGATCTCAAGCCGGGTGGCCGGTTCACCGCCGTCGACATGACCCGCGCCGGCGGCGTGCGCCTGCTGGTCCGCCGCATGCTCGATGCAGGCCTGCTGGTCGATGCGCCGACCTGCACCGGCAAGACGCTGCGCGAGGAGGCCGCCTCGGCGAGCGCGAGTGATGGTGACGGCCCACCGGTGCTGCGTACCGTGAACGATCCGCTCAAGCCGCGCGGAGGCTTCGCGATCCTGCGCGGTGGCCTCGCGCCGGACGGCTGTGTGGTCAAACTCGCGGGTCACGATCGCCAGCTCCATCGCGGCCCCGCGCGGGTGTTCGATGGAGAGGAGGCCGCGTTCGCCGCCGTGCAGGCCCGCGCGATCAAGGCCGGCGACGTGGTCGTGATCCGCCATGAAGGTCCACGCGGCGGTCCCGGCATGCGCGAGATGCTCGGCGTCACCGCCGCGCTGATCGGGCAAGGGCTCGGCGATTCGATCGCGCTGGTCACCGATGGGCGGTTCAGCGGCGCCACGCACGGGTTGATGGCCGGCCACGTGGCGCCCGAGGCCGCCGATGACGGTCCGATCGCCTACGTACGCGATGGCGACGTGATCACGTTCGATGTCGCCGCGCGCCGGCTCGAGGTCAGCGCCGATCTTGCCGCCCGCCGGCGCGAACAACGCGCGCCGGGGCGTCCGCATCCCTACACGCACGGCGTGCTCGCGAAGTACGCGGCGCTCGTCGGTTCTGCCTCTGAAGGGGCCGTCACGCGGCCCAGTCCAGCCACTGCCAAGGAGCACTCATGACCGCACTCGATCCCGATGCACTGCTGGGTACGCTGATCCTCGAGGGTGCCCGCATCGCGGTGCTCGGGTACGACGCGGAGGCTCGTGATCACGCGCTCGCCTTGCGGCGCGCCGGCAACCACGTCGTGGTCAGCGTGCTGCGCGAGACACCCGCGTGGTCGCGCGCCACCGGCGATGGCTTCGATGTCGAGCCACCATGCACCGCGATCCCGACCGCCGATGTGGTCGTCGTCCGCGCGCCGGAGGACACCGCGCTGTGGCGGCAGTGCGAGGAGCGGATCGCAGGCGGCGCGCTCGTGGTGTTCGCATGCGCGCGCGCCCTGCATACCGGCCGCTGTGCGCGCAGCGGCATGGACGTGGTGCTGGTCACCAGCATCGACGACGCGCGGGTCGGCTGCCGGATCGCCGTGCATCGCGACGTCAGCCAGCGCGCACTCGCTCGCGCGGTTGCCTATGCACGCGCCGCGTACGCCGCCGATGTCCCGATGCGCTCGACGTAC
Source organism: Myxococcales bacterium (assembly GCA_043753855.1). Classification (GTDB taxonomy): domain Bacteria; phylum Myxococcota_A; class Polyangia; order Haliangiales; family Haliangiaceae; genus JABFXX01. The sequence continues at coordinate 59,996 of JAYUVX010000479.1, forward strand.
GTGGCCGACGAGGCCGAGCTCGAGCATGCCTCCGTTCGCGATCGCTCGGCGAGCCTGCTCGCGCTCACCGTGCAGAGCCCTCCCCTGCTGCCGGCGAAGCTGCCGACCCGGGTGTGGGATGCCGACGAGGAGCCTGAGCCCGCCGACATCGACGACGCCGGCTGGTTCCACGCGATGATGAGCCGGAGAGGCACGCCGTGAGCTCGCCACGCACCGGCGCGCAGATCCTGTGGGAGGCGCTCCGCCGCGAGGGGGTCGATGTGGTGTTCGGGTATCCGGGCGGCGCGATCATGCCGGCGTACGACGCGCTGCTCGAGAGCCCGATCCGGCACGTGCTGGTCCGCCACGAGCAGGGCGCATCGCACATGGCCGATGGCTACGCGCGGGTCTCCGGCAAGGTCGGCGTTGCGATCGCCACCTCGGGCCCCGGCGCGACCAACCTCGTCACCGGCATCGCCACCGCGATGCTCGATTCGGTGCCGCTGGTCTGCATCACCGGTCAGGTCAGCTCGCGGTTCATCGGCAGTGATGCGTTCCAGGAGACCGACATCACCGGCGTCACGCTGCCGATCACCAAGCACAACTATCTGGTCACCCGCGCCGAGGACATCGCGAAGACCATCCGCGAGGCGTTCTACGTGGCGAGCTCGGGTCGCCCCGGCCCCGTGCTCGTCGACATCACCAAGGATGCACAGCAGGCGATCACCGTGCCGGTGTGGAGCGATGCACCGGTGCGCATGCGTGGCTATCGCCCCGAGCACCGCGCCGGCGGCGAGGACCTGGCGCGCGCCGCGACGATGATCGATCGCGCGAAGCGGCCGGTGATCCTCGCGGGCCACGGCATCGTCAAGGCGGAGGCGAGCGCGTTGCTCCACGACTTCGTGGCCAAGACCGGCATCCCAGTGGCCTCGACGCTGCTCGGCCTCGGCGGGTTCCCCGCCACGCATCCGCTCAGCCTCGGCATGATGGGCATGCACGGCGAAGCGTGGGTCAACCACGCGATCCAGGAGGCCGACCTATTGATCGCGTTCGGCATGCGGTTCGACGATCGGGTCACCGGCAAGCTCGATACGTTCGCGGTCAACGCGCAGAAGATCCACTGCGAGCTCGATCCCGCCGAGATCAACAAGAACGTCCGCGCCGACATCGCGCTCGTCGGCGACGTGCGCGACACGCTCGAGGGGCTCGTCCCACTGGTGTCACGCCGCGATCGTGCGCCGTGGCTCGCGCGGATCGCCGAGTTCCGCGGAGACTCCGCGGTGCGCGACATCCAGACCATGCCGCACGATGGCCGGCTGTTCGCGGCGCACGTGATGCACGACCTGTGGCGGATCACGGAGGGCAAGGCGCTGGTCGTCACCGACGTCGGCCAGCACCAGATGTGGGAGGCGCAGTACTACAAGCACGACCATCCGCGGAAGCTCGTCACCTCGGGCGGCCTCGGCACGATGGGCTTCGCGCTGCCCGCCGCGATCGGCGCAAAGTTCGCGTCGCCTGGCGACGAGGTGTGGGTGATCGCCGGTGACGGTGGCTTCCAGATGACCGCGTGCGAGCTGACGACGATCGCGCAGGAGGGCATCAAGCTCCACATCGCGATCATCAACAACGGCTACCTCGGCATGGTCCGCCAGTGGCAGCAGTTCTTCTACGACGGACGCTACTCCGCGACACCGCTGCGCAGCCCCGACTTCGTGAAGCTCGCCGAGGCGCACGGCCTCACCGGGCTGCGGGTAACCGCGCGCCACGAGGTGGAGGCTGCGGTGCAACGTGCGCGTGCCGCCGAGGGCACCGTGGTGATCGATTTCCGCGTCGAGCAGGAGGACTCGGTCTACCCGATGGTCCCGGCCGGCGCGGCGCTACACGACATGATCCGACGACCGAACCCGATCCTCGAGACCGCGGAGGACGACTGATGACGAGCACCCGGCTGCGTACCTACATCATGCACGTCGAGGATCTGCCCGGCGTGCTCAACCGCGTGACGTCGCTGTTCCGGCGCCGTGGCTACAACATCGATTCGCTCACCGTCGGGCGCACTGAGCAACCCGGCGTGTCCCGGATGACGATCGTCATGGAAGCAGATGACGAGACCGCGCGCCGCATCGAAGCGAACCTCTACAAGCTGGTCAACGTCCTCAAGGTCGAGGACACCACGCGCCGGCCGTGTGTCCAGCGCGAGCTCGCGCTGATCAAGGTGCGAGCTGATCAAGCCTCACGTGCGCACGTGCTGCAGCTCGCGGAGGTGTTTCGCGCGCGCGTGCTCGACGTCGCACCCGAGGCGTTGATCTTCGAGATCACCGGACCCCGAGACAAGATCGACGGGCTCGCCGGTGTGCTGGCCGAGTACGGAATCGTCGAGCTGGTGCGGACCGGCGCTGTCGCGATGCTGCGCAGTGCCGAGGCGGTGGCGGAACAAGCTCAGGAACAACCGCGCACGAGCGCGGCGTGAACGAAAGGCCAAGGACGATGGCAACGCTCTTCTATGACAAGGACGCCGATCTCTCGCTGATCACCTCGCGACGTGTCGCGATCGTGGGCTACGGCTCGCAGGGTCACGCGCACGCGCTCAACCTGGTCGCCAGCGGCGTCAAGGTGAAGGTCGGGCTTCCACCGACCAGCAAGAGCCTCGCGAAGGCCAAGGCCGCCGGCCTCGAGGTCGCGCCGGTCGCCGAGGTCGCCGCGTGGGCCGACGTCATCATGGTGCTCGCGCCCGATACGGTGCAGCCCGCGGTCTACGAGCGCGAGATCGCGCCGCACCTCGCGCCCGGCAAGACGCTGATGTTCGCGCACGGCTTCAACATCCGCTATGGCACGATCGTCCCGCGCGCCGATATCGACGTGTCGATGGTCGCGCCGAAGGGCCCCGGTCACCGCGTGCGCGAGACGTTCCAGGATGGCAGCGGCGTCCCCGCCCTGCTCGCGGTGCACCAGGATGCGAGCGGCAAGGCGCAGCAGGTGGCGCTGGCCTATGCATGCGCGATCGGCGCCGGCCGCGCGGGCGTGCTCGAGACCACGTTCTCCGAGGAGACCGAGACCGATCTGTTCGGCGAGCAGGCCGTGCTGTGCGGTGGCGTCAGCGCACTCGTGAAGGCCGGCTTCGAGACGCTGACCGCGGCCGGCTACCAGCCCGAGGTCGCGTACTTCGAGTGCATGCACGAGCTGAAGCTGATCGTCGATCTGATGTACCGCGGCGGGCTCAGCTACATGCGCTACTCGGTGAGCGATACCGCGGAGCATGGCGATTACGTCTCGGGACCGCGGGTGATCGACGCGAAGGTCAAGGAAACGATGAAGACCGTGCTCGAGGAGATCCAGAGCGGTGCGTTCGCGCGGCGCTGGATCGAGGAGAACCAGCAGGGCCGTCCGTGGTTCAACGCGGAGCGTGCGAAGGAGGCCGAGCACCCGATCGAGAAGGTTGGCGTGAAGCTCCGCGCGATGATGCCGTTCCTCGATCCCGTGACGGTGAAGCCGGGTGAGTGAGATGCCGCAGGTACGAATCTTCGACACCACGCTGCGCGATGGCGAGCAATCGCCGGGCGCATCGATGACGTCCACCGAGAAGCTCGATGTCGCGCGCGCCCTCGCTCGCCTGCGCGTCGACGTGATCGAGGCCGGGTTTCCGGCCGCCTCGC
>JAYUVX010000480.1:0-8307 GCA_043753855.1 Myxococcales bacterium
CTCGATGACGGCGAACGGCTTGTCGGGATAGCTCGGCCGATACTTGAGCGTGCGGAACAGGGCTTCCGGGAACGGGTTGTCGTCGCTGACGCGAGGACGTCTAAACGACGGCAGCACGCCGAGTTGCTCGAGCTTGACCAGCATCGTCTTGCCCTTCATCGCGGCGCCGTTGTCGGCGTGCAGTGCCAGCTGCCCGCGTACGACCCCTTCACGAGCGCACGTGGCGTCGACCAGCTCGGCGGCCAAGGCGTCACTCTGCAGGTCATGGACGGCCCAGCCGACAACCTTGCGACTCCACACGTCGACGATCGCGTACAGGTACCAGAACCTGCCAAGGACGCCGGCTGGCAGATACGTGATGTCCCACGCCCAGACCTGGTTCGGCGCCGTCGCCACGAGTTCGCGAGGACGTCGGTGCGTCCGTGGTCGCGAGCGGTCGCGATGCCGCACCAGCCGCCGGCGCCGCAGGATTCGGTAGACCGACGACTCCGACGCGACGAAGATCGATAAGTCGGCAAGCTTCGGCACGAGCTGGTGCGGCGAGAGCCCGCCGAACTCGGGCGCGGTCGCGAGCTCTACGATCTTCGCCTCCTCCTCGACCGTGAGTGCGGTTGCCGGCCGCGTCTTCGGACCGCGACGAAGATCGTCGCCATCAGGGCGCTTGCGCCACCGCTCGACCGTACGCGTGTCGAGGCCGGCGACTGCGCAGGCGCGTGCGCGTCTCGCCCAGCCTGCACCGCCTCATCGATGAGCTCGAGAATCATTTGTCGCTCCCGGTGCCGGTGTCGTCGTCCTCGTCCTCCCCGCCCTCCGGGAACAAGAGATGAAGTTTCTTTTAGAGCACGAGCAGCGCCGCCGTCTCGGCCAGCGCCCTGTCCTTCCGCGCGAGTTCGCCCTCGAGCTGCTTGATGCGCTTCCCCTCGGGCGACCGCCGCGACGTCGTGGGCTGACCGAACCCGGCACCCTCAGCGCGCCACACGTCGAGTTGCTCGCGATGGACGCCGCGGCGGCGCAGCAGCTCGCCGAGCTCATGGTCGGCCATGCCGTGCGTGTCGAGCACGAACTGCATCCGCTCCATCGGGCTCCAGTCTTGCGGGCGCTTCGCCTCCGCTGCCGGCACCTCGACCTCGTTCGACTCGGGCTTCGTGGTCACCAGCCGAATGCTAGCCGCGCTTCGCAGCCAGCGCGACAACGTCGGCTGCGGGATCCCGGTCTCTGGTGAAAGCTCCGTCGCAGCAAGCGCCCCGGGCCCGACCATGCGACGCACCATCCGTGTGCGTACCAGCTCTGAATACTCCATCATTGAATTCCGCTCTCGCCCCCGAAGTGGTCAGGTCGATGCGGCAACGACGCTGACACAGGGGAGATCGCGGCGCAAGGACGCCACAATGACCGCGATGAACGTTCGCGAGCTTAATACCGGTCCCGTCGTCTTGCCGATCCATGGGATACCCACTCCGTCCGACCTCTGGATGCCGATCGCGGCGCAGCTCGCGACTCGCTATCGTGTGCTCGTCCCTGAGTTGCCCGGCCACGGCGGCACACCCCCGCTGGCCGAGCCCGCCGCCGAGGGGTACGCGGACGCTCTCGCGGCGATGTTGTACGACCGCAAGGTGACGCACCTCCACGCGATCGCGGGGGTCTCCGGCGGCGCCTACTTCGCTCTCGACCTCGTGCTGCGACACCCGATCGACGCAAAGCTCATCATCTCGCTCTCCGGCCTTGCGACCCTCGACGAGCCTGCGCGTGCGTGGCGCCGTGACGTGTCGCGCCGGATCGCGATCGACCCGGGGCTCATCGAGCGCGAGCTCGATCCGATGATCCCCGGGCTGCTCCTGTCCCAGTCATGGCGTGTCTTGTATGCCGCCGACGCGACGCGCGCGGTCTCCTGGCTCCACCAGACCACGCCGCTGGTGCTCGCAAAGGAGGTCGCCGCGCTCGCCGCGCTTCGCGATCTCCGGCCCGATCTTCCCAAGCCGAGATCGGCACTCTACCTTCGAGCGGGTACGGCCGATGTCGCCTGTCCACCGGAGGGCAGCGAGGAGATGGCGCGACTCGCCCCCCTCGCAACGCTGGAGCTCGTGCCGGGGTGCGGACACGCGCTGCTGATCGAAGACGCTCTGGCGACGAGCTCCGCGATTATCGCTCGGATCGATGCCATCCGAGCCCCTGGAATGATGCGGGAACTACCGCCTGCGGGCTCTCGGGTTTCCCGTGGCACGCGTGACTTCGGCCTCGCGCGCGAATCCGCGAGACACCGCGGCGCGTCGGGATGATCCCGAGCAATCGATCTGGGCGACCAATTTGCAGCTCGCGGTTGAATTGCATGTCACATGCCATCATCGGTCGCGCTGACGTCGTCTCGCGAATTGCGCTCGTTCTGTCCGTGTTCGTGGAGTGACCGAACGTGACTCTCCTTGGGCCGGATCGGTTCTCCCTGGTCCCCCGGCCCCAGGTAATTGCGTATCACTCTCGCCATGGCGCACGAGCACAGACCTTCGGGAACCCGTAGTTGACGCCACTGACGCAGTCGACAAGATGGCGCACAATGCAAACGCTCCGAAGTCGTGGACAGCGAGCTGAGCTCACGTGCTCGGAGCTGACGCTTCCTGTATCAAGCGCGCAAGTCATCCGAGGTGGCGGCACGCTTACGCAGGTCTGGCGCCGCACGCCGATCCTGTCGCTGTTGCTGATCGTTAGAGTGCTGCTGCTCGCGTCGCTCGGCACGGCATGCGCCACCCAGCCGGACGATGACGAGTCGGTAGAGAGGTCAACACTGACCCAGGTGACGCTCAAGTCGATCGTGGTCACGCCGACCACTTCGAGCCTGTACGCAAATCAGGTGCAGGTGCTCGCCGCCACCGGTAAGTACAGCGACGGCACCACGAAGGACCTCACGGGCACTGTGACTTGGACGTCGAGCAGCGCCAGCCTCGCCACCGTCAGCGCCACCGGCGTGGTGACGACGGTGGCGCATGGCACGGCGACGATCACTGCACAGAGCGGGGCCTTCAAAGGCAAGGCGACCGTGAAGGTACTCGTCACCCTCAACTCGATCGCCGTGACCCCTTCGTCGACCACCATGCCCGCGAACACGACCCAGACGCTGAAGGCGACCGGTTCTTACGACAACCACATCACGAAGGACCTCACGGCGCTCGCGACCTGGGCCTCGAGCAACCCGTCCGTCGCCACTGTATCGACTACGGGCCTGGTGGTCGCCATCGCACCTGGAACCACGACGATCAGCTCGTCGCTTACCGGATCGTCAGCAGCTCCGGTCACCGGCACAGCGACGATCACAGTGAACACAGCCACGGTCACGACGGTCGCGGTGACGCCCGTCACGAAGAGCCTTCCCCGTGGGTCCTCGGTCCAGTTCACCGCGACCGCCACGTTCAGCGACAGTAGCAAGCGCGTCCTCGTGCCCCCGGTGGTCACGTGGACGTCGTCCGTGCCTTCGGTCGCGACGATCAGCACGACGGGTCGCGCCACGGGCTTCGCAGTAGGCGTCACGACCATCACCGCAAAGCATCTCGGTAGCAACGTGAGCGCGACCGCGAAGCTAACCGTGACCGCAGCTGCACTGACGTCGGTCGCTGTCACGCCAATTATGGCGACGGTGACCGCTGGGATGACGCAGCAGTACGTGGCGACGGGCTTGTACACCGACGGCTCCAAGCTCGACCTCACGAATCAGGTGACGTGGGCATCGTCGTCGACCGGCATCGCGGCGATCTCCAACGTGGTCGGTAGCGCGGGGCTTGCGACGGCCGTGGCCGTCGGCGGCGCAACGATGACCGCGAAGGATCCGAAGACCGGAAAGACCGGGACGGCGATGCTGACGGTCAACGCCGCAGTCCTCACGTCGCTCGCCCTCGTTCCCGTGTCGCCTGTTGCTCCGGTTGGCACAAGCGTGCAACTCGCTGCCGTGGGCACGCTGAGTGACGGAACGACGCAGAACGTGACGTCGCTGGTCACCTGGACCTCGTCCATGCCGACCGTGGCTTCGGTCTCCAACGCGACCGGCTCGCAGGGCCTTGCCTCCGGACTGGTCGCCGGCAGAACCACGATCAACGTGGTCGACCCGGTGACCGGGATCTCACAGTCGGCGGTTCTCACAGTCACGCCTGCGGTGCTCACCAGTATCGCGATCGCTCCTTCTTCCGTGGTCGTGCCTTTGAACACCATGACGCAGCTGGTCGCCACGGCGACCTATTCCGACGGCACCGCCACGGACGTCACCCAAGCCGTGACCTGGGCCTCGGCAAACGGCGCGATCGTGGTCTCGAACGCTCCCGGTTCCTCTGGCCAGGTCACCGCAATCACTCTCGGGACGTCGGCGGTCACGGCAAAAGACTCGATGTCCGGAATCCAAGGTCAGGCGACAGTCGTGGCGAGCGCCGCGATCCTGCAGTCGATCAGCGTCACACCCGCGAACGTGACCGCCCCACTCGGTACGACGCGCGCGTTCGCAGCGACGGCGGTCTACAGCGACGGCACAACGCAAGACTTCACGGCGGCCGCGACTTGGTCCTCCAACAGCAACACCGCGAGTGTCTCCAACGCAGCTGGCGCCAATGGTATCGCGACCGTGAGTGCTCCCGGCATTGCGACGATCAAGGCAACCGATCCGGCCACCGGGATCTCGGGCACGGCACGACTCACCGCCGGCGCGGCGATCCTGGTCGGAATCAGCGTCGCGCCTCAGCTCGACGTTCCGTTGGGCACCACGACTCAGCTCGCGGCGACAGCGACCTACTCCGACGGCACGACCGCGGACCTCACACAGTCCGCGACGTGGGCGTCGACAAGCGCCGCAATCGTCGTCACGAACACGCCTGGATCCGCGGGCCAGGCCACCGCTGTCAACCCGGGCACGGCGGTGGTCTCGGCAACCGATGCCGCTTCGGGGATCCATGGTCAGGCCACGATCGCGACGAGCGCGCCCATCCTGGTGGCGCTCAACGTCACGCCGTCGAGCGCAGGAATTTCCGTCGGCTTGACCCGCGCTCTCGGTGCAACTGGTGTCTTCAGTGACGGCACCACGCAGGAGTTCACCTCTGCGGCGGCGTGGTCCACGAGCAGCAACGTCGCGAGCGTCTCCAACGCCTCGGGCACCAAGGGAGTCGTGACGGCGCTCGCGCTCGGGACGGCGACAATCACGGCAAACGATCCGGCGACCGGGATCTCTGGCAGCGCACAGGTCACCGCCACCGCCGCGGTGCTCGTCAGCATCAGTGTCACCCCGCAAGCAGCGCAGGTCCCGCTGGGGACGATGGCTCCGCTGATGGCGATGGCGACCTACTCGGATGGCACGAGCCAGAACGTCACCGAGTCCGCGACATGGGCCTCGTCGAACAGCGCGATCGTGGTCTCGAACAGCGCCGGGTCCGCGGGCCGGGTGACCGCGGTAAGCCTCGGGATCTCTGTGCTGTCGGCGACCGATGTCATGTCCGGGATGACCGGGCAGACGATGGTCGTTGCGAGCGCCGCGATCCTTCGATCGATCCGCATCACGCCTTCTCCCGCGACCGTCCCGCTTGGCATGACGGGCGCCCTCGCTGCGACTGCGGTCTACAGCGACGGAACAACGCAAGACTTCACCGCGGCCGCGACGTGGTCCTCAAGCAGCAACTCCGCGAGCGTCTCCAACTCCGCAGGCAACAAGGGAGTCGTGACGGGGACCGCGCTCGGCACGGCAACCATCACGGCGACCGATCCGGCCACCGGAATCTCGGGCGGCGCGCCGCTCACCACGAGCGTCGCGGTGCTCGTCGCGATGGCCGTCACGCCGGGCACGGTCTCGGCCCCAGTCGGCATGATCCAGACGTTCGTCGCGACCGGCACCTTTTCAGATGGCTCGAGCCGCGACGTCTCGACGAGCGTGATGTGGAACTCGTCGGATCCCGCGATCGGCAGCGTTAGCGCTGGGCCCTGCGGGGGCGCGACCGTCACGGCGAACGCTCCCGGCAGCACGACGATCACCGCGGCGCATGCCGCCAGCGGCCTGTCTGCGTCGGGGCAGCTGAACGTCATCGCGGTCTTGGCGGGCACGAGTGTCTTTCAGTTCCGCTTGAAGGACGCGCATGGAACGGTCCTGACGCCGGCGAATGCGAGCGGTCTGTCCGTGCTAGTAGCCAATGGGTCGTTCGCCGCGTTTCCGATCGCGGACTGCGCTGGCAACTACGCGCTCGTAGCGCCGCCCGGGCAGCTTCTCGTCCAGGTGCGCGCGGACGGCGTTGCAAGCCAACCCGGGCTCGCGTTGCCGGATCGCTTCATTTTAAACGGGTACCTGAACGTGACGGGCAACCTCACGACGGACCTGGTGATCCCGAGCAAGGCGCTGACCGTGCACATCACCGATCCGAGCGGAGGCCCAGTTCAGGGTGCGATCATCTCGCTGAGCGGCCGTGTCAACATTGCCGATTGCGGAGCGAGCTTCACGACCTGCGCGGCACCGTACATTCAGTCTTCGTCCACGATCAACACGTTCGATCCGGCACGGACGGACGCGGCTGGCAACGCAACGCTCTACGGTTTCAGCATGTCTCTCGACGTCGCGGTGACCGCACCGGACGGTTCGAGCCTCCTGAACACTACCGCAACGGTCGATGCGTCGCACGCGTCGACGCTCAACGTGGCACTCGCTCAGGGAGCGCAGTTCACCTTCCGTCTTGTCGATGCAATCGGAACAGTCCTGACACCCGCGAACGTGAATGGCATCTCGGTGCTGGTAGCCAATGGCTCGTTCAGCGCGCTCCTGGTCGCGGACGTGCAAGGAACCTATCGTGGGGTGGTGCCGCTGGGGCAGCTTCTCGTCCAGGTGCGCGCGGACAGCGTTGCAAGCCAACCCGGGCTCGCGTTGCCGGATCGCTTCTATTTGAACGGGTACCTGAACGTGTCGGGCAACGTCACGACGGACTTGGTGATCCCGACCAAATCGCTGACCGTGCACATCGCCGACCCGAGCGGAGGCCCGGTTCAGGGTGCGATCATCTCGCTGAGCGGCCGGGGCAACATTGCGGATTGCGGGGCGAGCTTCACGACCTGCGCGGCACCGTACAGTTACTCTTCGTTCACGACCAACACGTTCGATCCGGCACGGACGGACGCAGCTGGCAACGCAACGCTCTACGGCTTCAGCATGCTGCTCGACGTCTCGGTGACCGTACCTGCGGGAACGGGTCTGCTCAACAAGACGGTCACGCTCGACGCAAGTCACGCGACCACGCTCGAGGTTCAGCTCTAAACTATGCCGTCAGGGGCCGAGTTTCGCGAAGAGCGAGCAACGATCCGATCGATCAGACCAACGAGGAGCTCGTGAGTCACGTTTGCCCATAAGCGGAAGCAGTAAATTTTGCCGCCGTAGCGGATCCGGCCCGATCGGGACGGATCGGGAGGGCCGACGACTCGAGCTAACCTACGAAGGAGACTGCAAGGTCACGTGATTCGAGTTGAAATCTCACCACCTTCGTGGGGGTTCGAGTCCCCTCGATCGCACGACTGGAGCGTCTACCTCAGGAAGCGCTGCACGATCTCCCGGACGGTCTTCGCTGTGAAGGGCTTCTCGATCCGCTCGTTCCCGACCTCGTCGAGGAACGCAGCCGTGGCAGGGGTGAACGCGCCGCCGGTAGCGAACACGATGCGCCCGGCATCCCGGGGCGAGCGCCGCGTGAGCTCGCGATAGAAGTCGACTCCGGTCAGCTGCGGCATCATCAGGTCGGAGAAGATCACGTCGAACTGCTTGCCCGACGCGAGGATCTCGAGCACGTCGTGGACGCTCGTGGTGACATGAACCTCGTGGTCGCGGAGGATGCGGCTCATCGCCAGCCCGACGCTCGGTTCGTCATCGACCACCAGGACGCTCGCACGATTCGCAGCCAGCATCGGGGGCCTGGTTCCGCCATCGGCGCGCGCCACGTGCTGGAGAGTGGCCGCAGGGAGCGTCACCCGGAACGACGTCCCGACTCCCTCCACGCTGCTCACCGCGATCTCGCCGCTCGTGCCGCTCGTGCCGCTCATGCCGCTCATGCCGCTCATGCCGCTCATGCCGCTCATGCCGCTGTGACTACGGACCCTCGCCCCTCGTCGAGGCTGACGACGCGCGGCTGGACCAGGCATTCATCGATCCGCTGGTCGACGCCGCGCAGGCCATCCCGATGGCCTCGCTTCGAGTCCGCCCTCTGCTAGCCTGATTGTGATGGCAATCAAGATCCGCTACTGCAATTCCTGAGGCTACAAGCCTCACGCGGCCCGGGCGGCTGCGCAGATCAAGAAGGCGACCGGGCTCGAGACGCTGCTCGA
>JAYUVX010000481.1:0-8301 GCA_043753855.1 Myxococcales bacterium
GGTCTCGTCACCATCCGCCTTGAACACGGCCCGCAGCGGGCCCATCGCGTAGCTGCGGCCTGCGCCGGGGGCCACATGGATCGGAGCTCGTTTGGTCACGCGGGGCATGTAGCCGGGAGGGTAGCGCGGGTCGTGAGCGGCAGTGAGCTGCCGGCGCGTGGGGGAGAGTCACCCACCTCCGGCCACCGATGGCTTCGTGCACCCGTGCGGGCGAATCAGCCCGTTCGCTCGCGGTCGCGGCGTCCCAGACCCCTCCACGCGGTTCATGCGACGGCCATCGCCTTGCATAGTGCAAACGGATGCTCACGCTCCTGATCGTCCTTCTGCTCCTCGCGTTCCTCGGCGGCGGCCTCGGTCACGGCAGGTTCGGCCACGTCGGCTTCTCGCCCGCGGCGATCATCGCCATCATCCTCGTGTTCATGCTGCTCACCCATCGCCTGTAGCCGCATCCTCACGCCCGTCATACGGTCAGCGGCCGGCCGGCATGCTTAGATGCGGCGAACAGATGAAGAAGCGCGTCGTGGTCATCGGAGCTGGGCTGTGCGGCTCGGTCGTGAGCACGCTGCTGCGGAACGACTTCGACGTGACCGTGATCGAGCAGGGCAAGAAGACCAAGCCGCTGTTCAGTGATGTCGATTGCGATCGCGGTGAGCTCAACACCTCGATCAATCGTGCCGAGGGCCTCGGCGGCACGACCAACTACTGGCACAACGCGCTGATCGAGCTCGACGACAAGGACCTCGCGAAGGCGGGGATCGAGCCGCGCGGGTTCGCGTCGTACTACCAGCAGGCCTGGGAGTTCTTTCTATCCAGGAAGGAGCTCGACGAGTGCAATCGCGCTCGCGATGCGAATGCTGCCACCCTGAACAGCGGCGCTTCGACGATCGCGCACATGGTGCTGCCGCAGACGCGCCACAACGTGTGGAAGCTCGCGAACCAGCGAAATCCGGGCAACAAGATCGACGTGGTCTACGCGCAGGCGCAGCGGGTCGTCGACGGCGGCGTGGAGATCAAGGGGAGCAACGGCATCGAGCGGCTCGCTGCCGACTACGTGGTCGCGTGCGGCGGTGGGCTCGGAACGCCGGTGCTGCTCGCTCGGTCGCTCGGCCAGGAGGAGGGCTTTGTCCCCGGCTATCACGACCATCCGATGGCGTACGTCGCGAAGGTGAAGCTCCGCCCGGAGAGCCGGCTGAAGAAGATCTCGAGCACGGCCACGCTGTCGGCTGATGTTCGGGCAGGTCTGGTCTACGACACCGATGATCTGAAGACGGTGGTGTACCTGCGCCCCGCTGTGGATATGCGGCTCGGATCGATCATGGGACCGGCGCGCTACATCCTGTCCGATCTGCGCAACGATCCGTTCTCGCCGAAGAAGATCCTGATGCTGCTCGGCAACCTCGAGGCCGTGCGCGAGGCGATCCTGTTCAAGACCCGGCTCGGGTTTCGCGGCAACTACTACTCGGTGCTGATCCTCGGCGAGCAGACGCCGCTTCCGACCCGGGGGATCCAGATGGCGAAGGGCAAGCGGCCGGCGCTCAACTGGCACGTGACCCCCGACGAGCTTCGCTCGTACGAGGCGAGCGTCGACAAGTTCTTCGCCGAGTTCGCCGACGACATCATCGAGCGCAAGGTCGTGCCGACCGCGAGCTGGGAGTTCCGCAACGCCGCCCACCACTCGGGGACGGCGACGTCGTTCGTGCCGGCGCCCGGGGACACCAGCGAGAAGTTCTTCGGGATCACGGGCCTTCCCGGCAGCTACGTATGCGATGGCTCGCTGCTGCGGGCCGCCGGGATCGCGAACAGCGGCCTGACGCTGGTGGCGCTGACCTATCGCCTCGCCGAGATCCTGCGCGCGAACGCGTAGGATCGCCCGAGCTAAGGGCATGGTCGTCCCGATGGACGAGCTGGTGACGCACACCTGCATGTTCCGGCGGGACCCGCGCGGGTGCGTGCATGCGGTGATGACGCAAGGCTGCCAGATGGTGCTCGCCGACGCGCGGGCCAACGTGGCCGAGATCTTCGAGCTTGCAGGGCGGAAGCAAACGCACGTGCTCGTCGACCTGCGTGGTGTGCGCTCGCAGACCCGCGAGGCCCGGCAGTACTTCGCCGCCGCCGAGGCCGAGCAGGCCACGGTCGCGGTGGTGCTGCTGATCGACTCGCGGTGAGCCGCGTGCTCGCAAACTTCTTCCTCCAGTTCAGCACGCAGCGGATCCCGGTCGCTCGACGAGATCGACGCGATCGCGACGGGCTTCAACCTGCTCGCCGAGGAGCTCGACGGCGAGGTCGCATCGCGTCGCGAGCTCGAGGCCGCCTACGCGCACCTGCAGGCCACGCAGGCGAAGCTGGTGGTCGCCGAGAAGTTCGCCGCGGTCGGTCAGCTCGCCGTACTTCACCATCAAGCCCCCGGAGGTCGGTACCGGACTCGGTCTCCCAGATGTCCGTAACATCGCCGAGCTCCACGAGGTGATGACCGCGCACCGCCGCGAGGTCGCACTCGGCATCCTCGACCGGGATCATGCCTTCGACATCGTGATCTGCGATCTTTAGATGCCCGCGGTCGGTGGCGTGGCGGTCAACGGTGCGCTCACGGCGAGCGCACCGTTGCTGCTGCAGCGGCTGGTGATCATGAGCGGTGGTGCGGTGACCTCACGTGCGGCGCAGTTCCTCGAGAAGACCCGGCCGCGCGGGCCGAGCAAGCCGATCGAGCTCGAACGCATGCTCGCGCTGGCCGGAGAGATCGAGCTTCACTAGACCGCGTACGAGGCCCGGCCCACCGCAACGTGCTCGGCGATCGAGGCACGGATCAATGCGCCCAGCTGAGACGTCGAGAGCGCCTTCTCCGACCCAGACGTCACGATGTCCGCTGTGCGCGCTCCGCCGCTGATGACATCATCGACGGCTCGTTCGATCGCCTCGGCCTCCGCGGTGAGGCCGAGCGAGTGGCGGAGCAGCAGCGCCGTGGACAGGATCGTGCCGATCGGATTGGCGATGCCCTTGCCCGCGAGGTCCGGAGCCGAGCCGTGGATCGGCTCGTACAGCCCGCATCTGCCATCGCCGAGGGAAGCACTCGGGAGCAGTCCCAGCGAGCCGGCGAGCACCGCCGCCTCGTCGGTGAGGATGTCGCCGAACATGTTCTCGGTGACGATGACGTCGAACGAGCGCGCATGGGTGATGAGGCGCATCGCACACGAGTCCACCAGCTGGTGCTCGAGGGTGACGTCGGGATAGGCCGCGGCGATCTCGGTGGCGATCTCTCGCCACAGCCGCGAAGACTCGAGTACGTTGGCCTTGTCCACCGAGGTCACCCGCTTGTTCCGGCCGCGCGCGAGCTTGAACGCGAGGGTGACGATCCGGTGGATCTCGTCCTCCTTGTACTCGAGCGTGTCGACCGCGCGGCGGTGGAAGTGGCCATCTTCGCGGAACTTCGGCCAGCCGAAGTACAGGCCGCCGGTGAGCTCGCGGACGAACATCACGTCGACGTTCTGCACGCGCTCGGGCTTGAGCGGTGACACACCGACGAGAGCAGGGTGCACGCGCACCGGGCGCAGGTTGGCGTACAGGCCGAGCGCCTTGCGGATCCCGAGCAGACCCTGCTCGGGACGCACGCGCGCCTTCGGATCGTCCCACCTCGGGCCTCCGACCGCGCCGAGCAACACCGCATCGGCGCGCCTCGCCGCGTCCAGCGTGCTCTTGGGCAGCGCCTCGCAGGTGGCATCGATCGCGGCGCCGCCGATCAGGTGCTCGCTGAACGAGAGCTGGTGCCCGAAGCGCGCAGCGACGAGCTCGAGGACGGAGCGTGCTTCGTGCACGACCTCGGGTCCGATGCCGTCACCCGGTAGCAAGACGATCGTGGCCTTCATCTGATTCCTTTCGTGGTCTACGCGCGATCCAGAGCCCGTGCTCGATGCCATCGACGAGCGCGACAAGCGACGCCTCGACGATGCTGGAAGATGCTCCGACGGTGGTCCATCGGTCGTGTCCGTCGCCGTGGCGGAAGGCGTGATCGATCAGGACGCGGGTGACGGCGCGGGTGCCTTCGCGGCCATCGATGATGCGAACCTTGTAGTCCTCGAGGTGGATCGATTCGACCTCGGGATAGACCTCGGCGAGCGCCTTGCGGAGTGCGGCGTCGAGGGCACTCACCGGGCCATTGCCCTCCGCGGCGGTGTGCACGATCTGCCCACGCACCTGCAGCTTCACCGCAGCATCGGCGTAGTTGTTGCCGAGCATCACCTTGTAGTCGACGAGCTCGAACGGTGCGGCGTACGTGGGCTCGCGGCGGCGCATCATCAGCGCGACCGCCGCATCGGCAGATTCGAACGCATAGCCCTGCGCCTCGCGCTCCTTGAGCGTCGCGAGCACGTCGGACGGCGCGGTGCCGTGCTCCTCGGCGAACGCCTCGACGTTGGCGCGCCCGGACAGCTCGCTGACGACGAACCGCGTGCGATTGCCGACGTGCGCGGGCTCGACATGCTCGTACGCGCGCGGAGCACGACGGACCGCCGCGACGTGCACGCCGCCCTTGTGGGCGAACGCGCTGCGCCCGTAATACGGAGCGTGCTCGTCGAACGCGAGGTTCGCGATCTCGGCCGCGAACCGGGCCACCCGGCCGAGCTCGGCGAGCGAGCCGGGCCGTACGCAGCGCCGCCCGAGCTTGAGCTCGAGATCGGGGATCAGCGTGGTGAGATTCGCGTTGCCGCAGCGCTCGCCATAGCCGTTGAGCGTGCCCTGGACCTGCGTTGCGCCGGCGCGCACCGCGGCGAGCGAGCTGGCCACCGCGCAGCCACCATCGTCGTGGGCGTGGATCCCGATTGCGACCGAGAGCTCGGCCACGACGAGCCGCACGCGATCCTCGACCTCCCATGGCAGCGTGCCGCCGTTGGTATCGCACAGCACGATCGCCTCGGCACCACCGCGCTGTGCGGCCTCGAGAGTGGCGATCGCGTAGGCGAGATCCTCGCGGGCACCGTCGAAGAAGTGCTCGGCGTCGTAGATCACGCGGCGGTCGTGAGCCACCAGGTAGCGCACGCTGTCCTCGATCATCGCGAGGTTCTCGTCGGGCGTGGTGCGCAGCACCTGCTGGACGTGAAGCAGCGAGGTCTTGCCGAAGATCGTGCAGGCGCGCGTCCCCGCCTCGACCAGCGCGGCGAGGTTCGGATCGTCCTCGGGGGCGATGCCCGCCCGTCGAGTGGCGCCGAATGCCGCGAGCGTGCTGTGGCGCCAGTGGAGGTCGCGCGCGCGGCGGAATAGCTCGGCATCCTTCGGATTCGACCCGGGCCAGCCAGCCTCGATGAACGCCACGCCGAGCACATCGAGCTGCTCGGCGATCCGCAGCTTGTCGGAGACCGCGAGCGAGATGCCCTCGCGCTGCGTGCCATCGCGCAGCGTGGTGTCGTAGATCGCGACGTCAGCGCTGCTCATACGCCCTGATCCGTTCGGCGAACGAGAGGATGTAGCCGAGCTCGTCGAGCCCGCTCGCGAGGCAGTGCTTTGCGTAGGGATCGATCGTGAACGCGAACCAGGTGCCATCGGGCAGCGACACGCGCTCGGTGGACAGCTCCACCGTCAGCGCGAGCGTCCGATCCGCTGCGAGCGCCTGCTCGAGCCGCACACACGCCGCCTCGGGCAGCGCCACCGGCAACAGCCCGTTCTTCGTCGCGTTCTCCTTGAAGATGTCCGCGAACGAGCGAGCGATCACCGCACGGAAGCCCCAGTCGACGAGTGCCCACGGTGCGTGCTCGCGCGACGAGCCGCAGCCGAAGTTGTTCCCGGTCACCAGGATCTTCGCACTCGCAGCAGCGGGCTCCAGCAGCGGGAACCCGGGACGCGCGCGCCAGTCGGCGAACAGGTGCTCGCCGAGCCCGGTCTTCTGCGTGCCCTTGAGGAATCGCGCCGGGATGATCTGGTCGGTGTCGATATCGTCGGCAGGCAGCACGACGGTGTGCGACGTCAACGTGGTGAACGGCGTGCTCACGGCGGACCTCCGAGCAAGCTGCGAGCATCGGTGACGCGCCCGGTGATCGCCGAGGCTGCCGCGGTCTGCGGCGACGCGAGGAACGTGCGGCCGCCGGGGCCCTGCCGGCCCTCGAAGTTGCGGTTGCTGGTGCTGACCGCGTACTGACCGGGCTGGATCAGGTCGCCGTTCATCGCGATGCACATCGAGCATCCGGGCTCCCGCCACTCGGCGCCCGCGTCGCGGAACACGCGGTCGAGCCCTTCGGCCTCCGCGGCGCGCTTGACCTCCTGCGAGCCGGGCACCACGAGCACGCGCACGCCGGGCGCGACTTTCTTGCCGCGCATCACGTTCGCAGCGGCGCGCATGTCGGTCAGCCGTGCGTTGGTGCACGAACCGATGAACACGACATCGATCGGGCGGCCGAGCAGCGGCTCGCCGGCCGACAGCCCCATGTAGAGCAGCGCCTTCGCGAGCGCCGCGCGGTCACCGGGCGCGGCCTCGTCGGGCGATGGCACCCGCGCGGTCACCGGGATCCCCATGCCGGGGTTGGTGCCGAACGTGATCATCGGCGTGACCCGCGAGGCGTCGATCACGACCGTGCGATCGAACGTGGCGCCGTCGTCGGTGCGTAGCTCGCGCCAGCGCTCAACCGCGGTCTCCCACGCGGCGCCTTGTGGAACGTGCGGGCGGCCCGCGAGCCACGCGAACGTCACGGTATCCGGTGCGATCATCCCGGCGCGGGCTCCCGCCTCGATCGACATGTTGCAGACCGTCATCCGGCTCTCCATGCCGAGCGCGCGGATCGCCGGGCCGGTGTACTCGATGACGTGGCCGGTGGCCCCGCCAACACCGAGCTCGGCGATCATCGCGAGCACGAGGTCCTTCGCCGAGGCGGCTTCGGGCAGTGCACCCTCGAACCGGATCTCGAGCGTCTTTGGCTTGTTCTGGAGCAGGCACTGCGTGGCGAGCACGTGCTCGACCCCACTGGTGCCGATGCCGAACGCGAGCGCACCGAACGCGCCGTGCGTGGAGGTGTGGCTATCGCCGCACACGATCGTCATCCCAGGCTGCGTGTACCCGAGCTCGGGGCCGATCACGTGGACGATGCCGCCGTGCGCGGAGCCCGCGTCGTACAGCTGGATGCCGTGGTGCTTGCAGTTCTCGGCGAGCGTGCTCAGCTGGGTGCGCGCGGCGTCATCGACGACCGGCAGGCCGTTGGTCGGGATCGAATGGTCCATCGTGGCGACCGTGCGGTCCGGCCGATGCACCGGCAGCCCGCGCGCGGCGAGCCCCGCGAACGCCTGCGGCGAGGTCACCTCGTGAACGAGATGGAGATCGACGTAGAGCACCGCCGGCCGGCCGGTTTCCTCGACGACGACGTGCGCCTCCCAGATCTTGTCAAACAGCGTGCGCTTCATCGCGGCTCCCTTCCGAGCGGTAGGTGGCGGTGATCCGGTTCAGCGCGCGCAGGTACGCCTGCACGCTGGCGACGATGATGTCGGTGTCGGCGCCGGCGCCATGGAACACGCGGCCGCGCCGGTCGCGCACGCGCACGGTCACGTGGCCGAGCGCGTCGATGCCCTCGGTGACCGAGTGGACCGAGTACTCGAGCAAGGTCGCGTGGGCCTCCACGATGGTGTCCACCGCCTTGTACGCGGCATCGACCGGCCCGGTTCCGACCGAGGCCTGCACGCGAACGTCACCAGCGCGGCTGCGCAGCCGCACCGTCGCGGTCGGCATGCCGAGCGTGCCGCAGCCGACGTGCAGTGCATCGAGCGAGAACGCATCGCCCGTGTCGGGACAGTCCTCGCGGACGATCACCTCGAGGTCGGCCTCGGTGAGGTGCTTGCGGCGATCCGCGATCGTCTTGAACCGTGCGAACACCCGCGCGAGCGCGGCGTCATCGAGCCGGTAGCCGAGCTCGGCGAGCCGCGACGCGAGTGCCGCACGGCCGGAGTGCTTGCCGAGCACCAGCGCGGTGTGACTCGCGCCCACGGTCTCGGGCTTCATGATCTCGTAGGTCGCCTGGTGCTTGAGCTGACCGTCTTGATGGATGCCCGCCTCGTGGGCGAACGCATTGGCACCGACGACGGCCTTGTTCGGTGGGACCGCCATCCCGGTGACGCTGCTGACCAGCCGGCTGACCCGGGTGAGTTGCGTCGTATCGATCCGCGTGCCGATGCCGAAGTGCGGTGCGCGCGTGTGCAGCGCCATCACCACCTCCTCGAGCGAGGAGTTGCCGGCGCGCTCGCCGATGCCGTTGATCGTGACCTCGGCCTGGCGTGCGCCCGCGGTGATGCCGGCGAGCGTGTTCGCGGTCGCCAGCCCGAGATCGTCGTGGCAGT
>JAYUVX010000482.1:0-2693 GCA_043753855.1 Myxococcales bacterium
CCGGGATCAGCTACGCGCCGGATTGCACCCAGACCGTGAACTACGGCACGACGATCCCGCTGGCCGCAACACCGAGCACCGCGGACGCGACCGCGTCGAAGTTCAGTGGCTGGTCCGGAGCGTGTTCCGGGACCACCGGCTGCTCGGTCACGCTGGTCGCCGACGCCACCGTGACAGCGGACTTCACGCTGCGCCCGAACTACATGTTCGTGACGTCATCGGTGCATAGCGGCGACCTCGGCGGCCTGGCAGGTGCCGATGCGATCTGCAAGGCGCGGGCGACCGCAGCAAACCTGCCTGGCAACTACGTGGCTTATCTCTCTATCATCATCCTTGACCTCAACAGCGTCACGCTCGTCAACGCGCCCTCACGGGTCGGCGCCGCGAAGGGCTGGATCCGCGTCGACGGCCAGCCGGTGATGAACTCGATCACGGAGTTTGCGGCGGGCACGCTATTCAACGCGCCGAGCCGGACCGAGGGCAACGTGGACGTAAGTCAGACGCAGGTTTCCAGTACATGGACGGGCACCAACAGCAACGGGACGTACCTGAGCGCGTGCTCGACTGACTGGGTGAGCACCAGCGGTGACGCGGCCTTCGGTCTGGCAACCAGTACGACCTCGACAGCCGTGAACGCAGCGACCGCACCCTGCAGCTCGATGAACCGCCTGTACGGTATGGGCGTCGACCGCATCGCGGTTGCCCAGTAGCCGAAGCGTTACGGCTGGAGCTTGCTCAATCACAGGCGCCGGGTACGGCGCAGTCACACGGGACGGGGGCATCGTTGACCTTGCACTCGTCGACGACCTGATTCTCGAGCAGGAACTTCCGGACCTGGCGCAGCGCCGGCGGCTTCTTGTTGATGCCGGAGTGCGTGCCGTTGTCCTGGGCCGGAGGCTGGTTGGTATCGGGCGGCAGCGGCGTGGGATGCGCGTTGTAGATCGTCACGCCGCTCTGCAGCGTCCCGGTGGTCGCCGGCAGGTGCCACGGCTCCTTCACCGACGGCCCGAGCACCTGAATGCCCATCTCACGCGCGATCACCTCGGTCGTGATGTTGGTCACCAGGCAGTCGCCGAGCGTGTACCAGATCAGGATGTCCTTCGCGGGCTGGCCGAACAGTGGGTCCTTGATCACGTGCGCCGCGGTCGTGATCGGATCGTAGGGCTCCATCGCCCAGCCGAGCGCCGCGATGATCAGCTGATAGACCGCCGGATCCTTGTAGCTGCCCTGCGCCGCACCGAGCAGCGCGAACCATGCCGCGGAGCGCTCGAGCAGCATCGACCAGACGCCGCCCGGCACCGCGAGCACGCCCTTCTTGAAGTTCGGGTCGTAGGCCATGATCGTGTTGCCCATGATCCCGCCGAGCGATCCGCCGACGTAGAACGTCTTGTTCGGATCGATCACGGCCTGGCCGTTGAACTCGAACGCGGGCGCGCGCGCCATCGGGCCGCGCGTCACGTTCTCGAGCGCGATGAAGTCGATCACCGATTGCGCGAGCTTCTCGCTGATCTGGCGGCCGCGGTTCATGTCGTTCACCGCGAGCGGGGCGAGCTGCAGCTGGCGCGAGGTCAAGCCGATGAAGTCACCCGCGAGGATCACCAGGCAGTTGTCCTCGGCAAGCTTTCCGACGAAGTCATCCTTCAGGTACTCCTTCGCGGAGCCGAACAGGCCGTGGCCGAAGATGATCGTCGGGCGCGGCAGCGGGTAGGCGCCGGTGGTCACGCAGCTCGGAATGATCGCGGCGAACTGGGCATCTCGCATCCCGATGTTCTCGGGCAGCCCATCGCCGCCGCGGCGGAGCACCGAGGCGTCGGTCTCGCCGGCGGTGAGGAAGTCGGGCGACTGGTACGTGCCGAGGTAGCGCTTGTACGTGGTGGGCAGGTTCGGCTCGGTGCTCGTGATCGAGAACATCAGCTTGGCGCCGCTCGCGCCGATCGCCGGCAGCGCCTTCTCGCGCATCACGGTCAGGTCGGAGCGCATGAACTCGTCGGACGCGGTCACGAAGTCCCAGGCGAGGACGAGGTCGTCCTTCGCGATGCCCATCGCGGCGAGCTTGTCGAAGTACGCCGGCCAGCGCAGCGCGATCGAGTTGAACCGCGGGTGGCTGAAGCTCTTGCCCGCCTTGAGCGCCTCGAAGCCCGGCGGCGATGCGAGCTCGCCACCGTCGGCGGCCTTGACGCGCTTCGTGATCGCGACGACGTAGCGGGTGCCGGGCTTGAGCCGCGCGAGCGGACGGATGATCAGGTCGCGCTTCGCGACATCCGGGGTGTTCTGATCGATCTCGGCGAACAACGGCGTGCGCTCGCCATGCTCGATGTCGATCAGCGCGATCGGGGCGCTGGTCGCGAGCGACTCGTCGGGATTCTTGAAGCTCGGCAGCCCCTGGGAGGACACGCCACTCGGGAACGCGACCAGCATCGAGCCGCTCAGCGTGAAGCCGTCGTAACGATTGAACAGATCGGGCTCGACGACCTGGCCATCCTCGTTGGTCGGCATCGCCGTGGTCGGGAGATCGACGCGGAAGCCGGTGACCGACGTCGTGTCGGTCTTCAGGTACGTCGCAGACGGCCAGGGCAGCAGACATCCCTCGCCGCCCATCGGGTTGCACTGGTCGGGAATTCCGGACGAGTTGCCATCATCGCCACAAGCGGCGAACACGACGATGCCCAGCAAGACGAGCTTCTGCATGCAAC
>JAYUVX010000483.1:0-8263 GCA_043753855.1 Myxococcales bacterium
CGCTCAGCCCACGGCAACAAACGTGTCGCCGAAGAGCACGGTCGTTGACCCGCTCAACATGACGAACCAGCAGGAGAAAGAGCTCGCGATTCTGAAGGAGAAGAATGCGGTTCCGGTACCGCCGAAGCCCGAGGCTCCAGCGACGTCTTCCGGACAAGTGCCCACGAAGCCTTCGGCGGCACCATCGCCTGTGCCCGCGGTCCCGAAAGCTGACGCGAATGCGCCTGTGCCGACGAAGACTGACGCGAAACCGCCTACGCTGCCGAAGACTGACGCGAAGTTGCCTACGCCGCCGACCGCTGACGCGACGCTGCCTGGGTCGCCGACGCTTGACGCGAAGGTCTCGCCGACAGCGCCGCCCACTAAACCCGAGCCCAAGGGTCCGCCGCTCACCCAGTCGATCGGTACCCCCGCGGGGATTACCGTCAACGATCAGCCACACAACGTCCTCGCCGTGCCAGCGTCGACCGCTCCGCCAGAGACGGAGCTGCCGCCGACGACGGACATCATCACGGTGAAGAGCACACCGACGCCCGTGAGCGCAAAGCTCACCGAGCTGCAGACCAAGCTCGGCGCGCTTCTGTCTTCGAATCCCGACAAGGCGACGGCCACCACCGAGATCGGGATCGCCCGAACGATCGAGGGCAAGGCCGCGACCCTCACGAAGAAGGTGCGCGAAGGCGACCCCACAGCGCCAGCGTTGCTCGATGCGCAGATACAAGCGCTGGCAGCGTCGGTCTCCAAAATCTGGAACATCGCCGAGCCCGGGCCGATGGACGACAAGAAGTCCAAGGCGGCGATCGACTCGACCGTCCCGGACTGTACCGATATCTCGAGTGACCTCGCGAAGGACTGGATCGGCAAGACGCGCGCCGAGCTCGAAAGCACCTACATCGATGCGACGAAGATGCGCCGTGCGGTGATCGAGAAGCATCTCGGACCCGTGCCCGACAAGGGTCGCGTGCAAGCGATCGGCGGCAAGGATTCGATCGCGGTCCAAAAGTTCGCCGACATCGATAACGAGGCGCATATCGACCCGGCCCACAGCGATCTGAAGGCGCCCTTCTACGCGAAGCTCCACGCCGAAATGTCGAAGGCTACGTACACGGAACGTGCGCGCACGTATCAACCGATGAAGGACGCTGCTGGATTCTCGTACAACTGCAAGGGCGTCAAGATCCCGACGAACCGGATCTCGCCGCTGTCGGCGCGCAATCACTCTGTCGACAAGCTGTACGACAATGCCAAGGGCGTCATCGGACCGGACATCGATGCCGAGATCAGCCGCGCGCTGACCGCTCAGGGCGTCAAGCCCGACGCGATCCTCACAGCGACTGCCGACGAGACGCAGCGCAAGAAAGCGTATCGCCACATCCTCGCGGGCGGCCGCGATCCTCTGACCACGGTCGACAAGTCGAAGAAGATCTCGCCGTTCGCGACGTGGTATGCGCCAGGCGAGATCACGGTGAGCTCTGCCCCGCCGAACACAGAGTTCACGCGGATGATGACGCTGGGCGCGCTGCAGCCCGAATGGTATCCGTCCGGCACCGCGGTGCTGAACATCGATCGTCGAATCTCGGGCGCAACACGCGTGCTGATGAAGCCGACCGCATTCGACGGCCTGATGAGTGCGCTGTGGACGGCCCGAAATGGCGCCGACGATTACGGTGTCACCGGCGGCGGGCTCGCGGAATTCCTCGAGGCGGACGTCACGTTCGTTGACGTCACCAGCGCGAAGGCGGTGATCCCGAGCGACAGTTTCCTCGCCGACATGCAACGCGTCGCGACCGAGGTCTCGAAGAAGCAACCGATCTCGACGCCGACCGAGGAGCTCCTCCGCGGCAACAACGAGAACGCGAGGATCCTCAACACCACCGGCAACAACACCGGTGGCGCGAAGGACATGTACGGCTCGATCATCAAGCAGTCGACGCAGGAACAGAACAGTCCCAGCGCGATGCCGACGGCGTCAGGAGCCTCGACGCCGAACTCCGCGGCGATGCCGGCCCGTCCGCCAGCGGCGGCCGGTGGCGCCTTCGATCGCGTCGACGGTCCGCGCCCCAGTCCGGAGGCTGCCATCACGCAGTCGGCGCCGGTTCCGACTGGTGCGCCAGCTGTCGCAGGGGATCCGAAGGGGCTGAAGCCAGGCTCGGCTGCGCCCGGTGTTCCGCTGCCGATTCCGCTCCAGTCGCCGGAGCAAGGCGGCGCGCAGGCCAATGACGCGCGCAAGCCCGAGCAGACGGCTGCCGGCGCCACGGCGATGAGTGGTGGCGAGTTTGGGAACAACGGCAACAAGACCGTCAAACAAGCCGCTGAGGACAAATTCGGAGCGCAGCCACGAGACTCGCACTTTAACCCCGTCGAGAAGGTGAAGTTCGAGAAGGCGCTCGCAGACGCGCTGCTCGCGAACGCCGCGCTCTACGACACGCAAGTGAACATGGTCTCGACCAAGATCATGGACTACCTCAACACCCGCCTGTCGAAGGGCGTGGCGCAGGGCTTGGCTGATGCGAACTCGAAGTACGTGACGGATCTCGCCAAGCTCACCACCGAGAGCAAGCCGGGCTGGTGGGGCGCGGTCGAGGTTGCAGCCAATGCAACGAGAGAGCAAATCTCATTGCAGACGCGGCAGTCGCTGACGAGTGGATCGCTCCCGCAGAAGCTCGCGGTGCACCAGAACTTCTATGGCGTTCTGAAGGATGATTTCCAGGCGACCGTTGCGCAGGCGATCCTCGGCGAGGCAGCTGTCGAGCCTTGGTACGTCCGCCAGCAGACGAAGATGAACGCCGGCAAGCTCGACGATGCGGGGAAGTCAGTGTTCAAGGACCCCGACGGAAGCAACAAGGAACGAGAGCTCGAACGCGGCCGAATTGCCCGTCCCGACACCGGTGCCCCATCGCCGGCGGGACCGGGGATCGAAGCACGCGACCCATCCGGCGCTGCGCCGGGGTCCGTGCTGCCTGCGGGCACCGACGGGCAGCAAGTCTATCGGGGCCTCGACGTGTTCACGATGGACGAAGCAAAAGCGTTCTGCCAGCGTGCGCGCCTCGTGATCAATATGCCGCTGGCTGCTGGAGTGTCCGGCAGCACCGCCGAGCTGATCGGCGTTGCGTTGAGCCTCGGCATGTCGATGCCGCAGGTGCAGAAGTACGCGGTCGCGGTGCTCGCCTACGTCGGCGGCGGCGGCAACCACTCGTTCCACGAGATTGCCGTTGTTCTGAAGGCGGCCGGCCTGGACGTCGATCCCGACAGCTACAACGGCATCGACAAGCTTATTGGGACCCCTCTGTTCCAGCAGCTCAAAGACGCGCACCCGAACGCGTTCAAGGATACCGTTCCTCCTGCGGTTTCTCCCCCCCGTGACATGACATGAAGCACTGCGTAGAAGCGCACCTGGTGGCGCTCGATGTCGAGCTGCCCTCCGACCCGGCCGTCGCCTACTTCGGGAAGCCGCCGATCATCGGGTGCAACCACCTCGTCTGCGGCAATTGTGGTGCGGACGTTCGCTACGCGGACAGCCGATCGATCACGAGCAACTATCCGCCGGCGAAGGTCGCGATCGAGGAGCTGTACGCGTCGAGCGATCCGGGCAGCTCGTCGATGCTCGACGCCGCTCCGCTTCATCGTCAGTCCCGCGCGTACTTTTGTCGCTGCAACTGGGCGGCCGTGGA
Source organism: Myxococcales bacterium (assembly GCA_043753855.1). Taxonomy (GTDB): domain Bacteria; phylum Myxococcota_A; class Polyangia; order Haliangiales; family Haliangiaceae; genus JABFXX01. The sequence goes on from JAYUVX010000483.1 coordinate 3,672, forward strand.
CCTCGGTGGCACGAAGTCGATCGGCGACATTGATGCCCCGTGGGAGTGCGGTGGACACGAACCAAAGGTCGTCGAGGCGCGCGTGGTTCGCGTCGCGGAGGCGCGAAGGCAAGTCGAAGCGCTAGTCCACGCGGTCGTCCCGGTCGATCCCACCGGCGCGAAGATCCGGTTCACGTACGCGCCGAGCGTCAACCCGGAGTTCGCGACAGCCTCCCAGCTCCGCGACAGTCTGCTCGCGTCGTACCCGGACGCGAAATATTTCGGTGGCCCCCTCGTCGGTCGAGGTCGTGACGACACCGCCCCAGCGTGGGGATGGGCAATCGATCTGATCCGCCAACGAACGGACTGGTGGCCCGCGCTTGGTATTGCACTCCAGCATGCCGTCGCGAACGGCGGGGAGCTCGCCCGCACCGCGTTCGGAGATTTGCTCGCCGAGTTTCGGGACTCGCTCGTGCTGCTTCCGTGGACCGAGCCCGTAGCTGCCGAGATGCCCGACGTACGCGCACAGGGCTCAGGAACCGGTTGGGGGTTAACCGATCTACGACTCGAGACGATCGTGCGCGATCAGAAGCAGTTCGTCGCTCACGTGAAGGCTACCAACTCCGAGGTGGCCCTCATCGGGTACGGCCAGAGCGGAAGCGCGCTCTCGGGGCCGCTCACCAACGCTACCGACCTCCAGGCTTTGCTCGACGAAACCGCGAGGTCGGGACAGTTTCCCGATGGTGACAAGGGTCCCTGGAGCTGGCTCGGGTTCGAGCTACGCACGCGCGAGGAATGGATTCGATCTGCTCTGTTCGACGCGATCGCGACGCTCGATGGGACGAAGCAAGTGAACGTCCTCGCCCTCCTTGACTGGTTCTCCGAGGAGCAGGACCTCTGGCGCTTCGAGCAACTCCTAACAGGCTGGCACACGACCCCGCCCGCATGGGCCAAGACCTCGGCGACTACCAAACCGAGAGGCTGGAAGCGGACGATCCGCAGCTCGCACTGGCCCGAGGTCCAGACGCTCGGCGATGTTGCGCGTCAGGCGTTGTGGCGGGCCAAGAAGCAGATCGCTACGCCGCCGGTCGTGGACCTGCCGCAGCTGTTCGGTTCCACGATCTCCTGACGGCCGCGTTCCAGTCAGGATCGTTCACTCTGCGAATTCGAACTTGCCGCGGTACTCCCAGCAGATGCCGAGTCCTGCGAGGGATGCGAACCGTCCGTAGCCGTAGAGATTCTTGGCGAACGCCGCGGCTTCCTCGGCAGCATCGTCGTGGTCGGGCCAGGTTCCTTCCTTCAGCGCTGCAGTGACACGCTCGAGGTTCGCAGTACCTCCGCAGCTCGCGACGAGTGCCCGCGCCGTCTCATCGCGATTTGTATCGACCAGGGCCTGCAGCCGAGGGACAACTTCATCGAGCGTCTTCATGTCGATCATGAAGCTAAGGACGCTCTCGCCCGTCTCGGGATCCTCCTGCGGCTCCAGTTCCAAAACACCGAGGTGGATCTTGGTGGCCCTGTGGAGGACCCCGTCGGGGTGGCGCCCCGTCCGCGAAGGAAAGACGCGCCAGCCGATGCTTGAGCGGCGTCTCTCCTTCAGGTCAATCTCCTGGAACTGATCCGGGCTCCGCACATCGGTGGCGATGATCGTGATGGTCGCGCTCACCGCGGCATCATGACAAACCAGTTAGAGTAGGCAAGAGCCATCTCGCTCAACGGAACTTCGCGTGTCGCTCGACCTGCTACTGCAGCAACTCACGGAGCGTTCGCGACTCTCGTGGAGGGACGAGACCTACGATCTCGCGCTTGCGAGCAACCTGTCGGCGAGCGAACTGGCGACCTACGTCGCGGGGCTGCTGGAGCAGGCGCATGAGGGTGACGGGATTGCGATGCTTACGCTCGCGCACCTAAACGTCACCGAGGCGATTCCGATGCTGGTTGCTTTCGGAAAGCGAAGCGAATCCGTGGGGGCAACTATCGCGCGCCGTGCGCTTATTGTGCTCGGGAACGGAGCGGACGTCATCACGGAGATCGCGCACGACGCCGTCAGCTCCGATGACAAGATGGAACGATTCGCAGCGGTCCTAGACCTCCCAAAGGTGGGTGGCCCCACCGCGATCTTCGCGTTGCGGCAAGCATTGCTCGACGAGGATAGCGACGTGCGCGTCGTCGCATGGGATGGGCTGATTGAGGCGCTCGGACTCACGAAACGGCTCCAGAACCCTGAGGGCGTGCGCGAGCTGACCACTGAAGTCGAGGTAATGCGTGTTCTCCTCGGCTGCGAATTGCTGGCCGTGGCGAAGGTCGGAGCCAGCGCGATGCGGGAGGTCGTGCGACGGCTCGCCGCGGGCACCATGCCGCAGCAACTCGGAATCGCCTGGCGGCCGAGGGTATCGCAGCCAGTCTTCGAAAAGCTGCGTGATGCTGTGTTCGATACGAGCATCCCGTTTCCACTTGACGAGATCGCAACGATGCGCGGGACCGAGCGGCAGCTCGCCGAAGCGATGATTGCTCGGCAGCTTCAGGACTGGGACGCGCGCACGCCGGACGCTTTGGTCGAGCTGCGCGCGACCTGGCTCGCGGCGTCGCTGGCAGAGCTCGCCGAGTCGAAAGGCGCTCCTGACGAGCTTCGTGAGAAGCTCGCGGATGCAGCACGTGAGCTTGCGAAGTGAGCGATGAAGCCGGCTGTTCGCGCTAGAGTAGCGAGCAGGGCTCGATGTCTGCGCTCGATCAGTTGCTTCAACAACTTGCGGATCCGTCGGCAATCGCGTGGAACGAGGAGACGTACGACCTCGCGCTCGCGAGCACGCTCGAGAGTGCTGACCGTGCCAACTACGTGGCGAAGCTGATCGAGAACGCCGGACAAGGCGACACTCACGCGATCCTCACGCTGGGGAACATTCAGGCCACCGAGGCGCTGCCGGTGCTCCGCGTGGATGCGGCCGGCAGCGCCCCATGGGCGGCGACCTCGCGGCGTGCGCTCGTGCTGCTCGGCCACGGCGAGCAGGTGGTCGACGCGATCGTCAACGATGCAATCAACGGCAAGGCGCGGATGGGACGCGTCGCGGCCGTGATGGACTTGCCGAAGATTGGCGGCCCGAAGGCGATCACGGCGCTCGGGCAGGCACTGAACGACGCCGACTCGACGGTGCGGATGCTCGCGTGGAACGGGCTCGTTGCCGCGCTGAACCTCGAACCGTTGATGCGCACCCCGGAGGGCAAGCTCGAGAAGGGGACGCGGCTCGAGCTGTTCAAGGACTTCCTCGCGAGTGACCTCGCGGCCATGGTGCGCGTCGGCGCCGAGGGAATGCGCGCGACGCTCGCGATGCTCGCGGAAGGCGTGAGTCCGGTGACGCTCGCCATCACCTACCAGCCCGACCCGGCGCCCGCGGTGAGCGACGCGATCGTCCAGGCGATCGTCGATGCGGACGCGGCATATCCGGTCGGCGAGATCGCGAAGCTGAAAGGCGTCGCGCGGCAGTGGGCCGAGGCTGGGCTCGCGTTGCGCATCGAGAGCGGCGACGAGCGGGTTCCTGACGCGCTCGCGCGGCTCGGCGCGCGATGGACGGCGCCCGCGATGGAGGAGTTCGCGGCGTCGGCGACAACGTCTCCCGAGCTGCGCGCGAAGCTGACCGAGGCCGTGCGCGTACTGACGACCTCGTGAGCGGCGGAGTGGCGCAGCAGCTGGATATTGCGTTGCGACCGAAGCCAGCAGGTGTTCGACAAGCCAAGCGGAGCGCTCGTCGATGCGGGTCAAGCGTTCCCGATCGATGAGACCACGGCGCTCACTTGCGTTTCGCGGGAGCTCGCCGAGACGACGATCGTGCGCTGCCTTGAGGAGTACGACGAGCGCGTCCCCGATGCGCTGGTCGCGCTCGTCGCGGCGTGGACCGCGCCTGCTCTCCGAGGAGCAGGCGCACTACGTCGAGACGCGGGTGGAGCTTCGCGCCAAGCTCGGCGACGCAGCGCGCCAGCTCGCGACGACCTAGCTATTTCTCGAGAGACGAGAGGTCAGCGGTCGCGAGCCACTTGGCGAGATCATCCTTCGTGATCTTGCCCTTCGCCGGTCCCTCGGTGACACCCGCCGACACGACGACGTGGCCAACCTTGACGGCAACACCCTTCTCGTCCGGCGTCATGATGCGGGGATAGCTCTTGATCTTCGGTGCATCGGCCGGGACGTTCTCGAAGCAGTACTGCCAGTCCGAGCGATCGTCGACCGACTTGGTGATGAACTCCTTCATCTTCGGCATGTTGCAGTCGATGAAGTGCACGCTGACGTAACCCTTGTCGCCATCCATCAAGTTGATGAGGCGGTCGCCGTCCTTCTCCGCGTACGCGGGAGACCAGGTCGCCTTCTCCGGCACGCCGGGGACCGGCGGCAGGTCGATCATGAACAGCGTCTTCGCCGGGACCACCGGGCCCTCGCCGACCTTGGGAGCGTCAGCCGCCGGGGCCGCCGCTGCCGAACCCGCCGGAGGCGGGGGTGCCGTGTCACCGCCGCCCATCGCCTTTGCCATGCACTCGCCGTACTTCGTCCCGACGTCCTGCATCTTCTTCATATCCTCGTCGGACGGCTTCTCCGGCTTGTCACCGGCGCTCTTCGCGTTGTC
>JAYUVX010000484.1:0-24642 GCA_043753855.1 Myxococcales bacterium
AAGCCGGGCGGCAAGTGAACCTGCGATGTTCCAGCATGGCGCCCTGACGTTGTTCCCGCGCGGGCTCGACCAGTCGATCCTCGTCGCGGTCTTGATCGGGATCTACATCCTGTTGTTCTTCACCGAGATGTTCGGTTGGGTGTGGGCCGGCCTCGTGGTGCCGGGCTACCTCGCCTCGGTGTTCGCGATCCAGCCGGCGGCCGGGGTCGCGGTGTGCATCGAGGCGACGCTGACCTACGTGGCGAGCCGCGCGATCAGTGACACGATGTCGAGGTGGGGCGGGTGGAGTCCGTTCTTCGGGCGCGAGCGGTTCTTCTTGATCGTCCTGGTCAGCGTGTTCGTGCGGCAGATGTGCGAGATCTGGTTTCTCGATGAAGCGATCGCGGCGATCGATCACTGGACCGGCGCGTCGCTCCCCACCGGTCACGAGTTCTCGTCGATCGGCCTCGTGCTGGTGCCGCTGCTCGCGAACATGGCGTGGAAGCTCACCCTGCCGCGCGCCACGTTTCAGATCGGAGTCTCCGTCGGGCTGACCTGGCTGCTCGTCGCGAAGATCTTGCTGCAGTACACGAACCTGTCCTACGCGAGCCTCGAACTGACCTACGAGAACGTCGCGCTCGACTTCCTCGGCAGTCCCAAGGCCTACATGGTCTTGCTCACGACTGCATTCTTTGCCGCGCGCTACAACCTGTTCTACGGCTGGGACTACAACGGCATCATGGTCCCGTCGCTGATCGCGCTGACCTGGTTCCAGCCGTCATTGCTCGCGACGACCGTGATCGAGTCGCTGATCTTGCTGTACATGACCCGCGCGGTCCTCGCGATCCCGCTGCTCAAGCGACGAAACTTCGAGGGGCCGCGCAAGCTCGCCGTGGTGTTCAGCGTCGGCTTCGTGCTGAAGATGGCGCTCGGTTGGACCATCGGCACCTGGTGGCCCGGGCTCCACCTGATCGACCTGTTCGGGTTTGGCTACGTGTTGACCAGCCTGCTCGCGGTCAAGATGTTGAATCTGAAGAAGACCGGACGCGTGCTCCTGCCGTCGATCGCGGTGTCGCTGCTCGGCTTCGTGGTGGGAAGCGCGGCGGGGTTTGGGCTCGAGCAGATCCTGCCCCGCGGCGCGGTGGTTTCGACCGGCCCCACCGACATCGCGACCTCCCAGCGCCTGCTCGGTACGTCGTCGGGGGTGATGGCGCTCGGCAGCGTGCGCGCCCAGGGAGATCGCGGCGCGCGCGCTGCGACCCTCGGCCTGCGCGAGCTCGCCGACTACGCGACCCTGTGGACCCAGCTCGACGCGTGGCTCGCCGGCGAGCACGTCTCCGTCGGTGTGCTGACCGAGCGCGCGGCTCGGTTGGGCCTGCGCCTCGGACCGCTCCGCGATGGTCCGCGGCCCGGCTGGTCCCTCGTCGACGCGGACGAGCGGCTCGCGTTCGAGCGAGGGTGGGACACCGTGGTGCTGTTCCCCGGTGCGCCCGGTCCGGTGATCGAGGTGCCGCGCCCACGACGCGAACGCCCCGCGGCCGAGGCGGCGGCGGCCCTGTGCGAGGCCCTGGCGTGCCGCGCGATCGTGGTGAGCGGCACGGACGCTTCGCACGACGTGCCGGCGCAGTCGCCATTTCACGTCGTCCATCGCGCGCTCGATCACGACGCCGTGCTCGAGCTACGCGCCGACACCAGCGTCGCGCGCGGCCGGCCGCATCTGCACATCCGCACCGTGTTGCCCGGCGGCGTGCGACTCGCCGCGCTGTGGCCCGGCGCGATCGAGCTGTCGTGGGACGTTCCTCCCGATTCCGACGTGCGGTGGCGACGGGCCGCGCCATTCGTGGTGCTGCGAGTGCATCCCGACGATCTGTGGCAGCGGCTCGCCGAGGCGAGTCCGCCGGTGCCGTCGAAGCCGGAGCTCACCGTGGTGGCGTGGATCGACAAGTGGATCACGCCGGTCGACGCAACGCCGAGCGCCGCGCCCGCACCGGAGCCAGACGTCGCCCCGCAGCCGCCGTCGGCGACCGAGTTGCTCGTGCTCGAGCAGCTCGTGATGGGACCGCTTGCCGAGCGCCGCGCCGAACGCGTCCCGTGGATCGCGCAGGTCGCGCAGCTGCTCGGGCACGAACTGATCTGGCTTCCCGATGGCGCCAGGCCTGGAGCCGGTGCGTGGGTCGTCTCCGGATCGAGCGGTCGTGGCTGGCTCGCGGTCGCGATCGCGGCTCACCCGAGCTCGTCGCTCGTGATCGAGGTCCCGAGGCCGCGCGTCGAGTCCGGCGTCGGGCGGGTGGCCGCGCAGGCCTGGGTCGCGGCCGGAGCCGCGGCGCTGGTGCTCGATGCCGAGTGGTCCGCGCGTTCGGTGCAACGGGCCGCCGGCATCCCGTCCTACCCGGATCCGCTGGTGAGTGTCGCGACCGCGTTCCAGGCCACGCACCAGGCGCTCGCGCGGGCGATCGCCACGTTGCCCGAGCCGGCGATCCTGCAGCTGCGCGGGTTCGCACCGTGGCGCGCGGTTCGTGACGACTTGGTGGTCTCGCTCGGTACGCCGGTCCTCGACCCGACGCACGTCCCCGTTGCGATCGCGCGCGTGGTCGCGCGCGACGGGGTCCTCGGCCGGCTCGCCTCGACGCCCCGCTGGGAGGACGGTGGTGCCGACGTCGTGGGGCTCAGCGGCGCGGGGAATCCGCAGCTGCTTCACGTCCAGAACACGGGCGGAGCCCCGTTCGCGATCGTGTGGTTCGGCATGGCCATCCGCGCCGCCGCGCTGCCGACCGGTGATCGCGAGGACGCGCGCATGCGGGCCGCGCGCGTCGGCGTCGGCTTCGCAGAGCGGCCGCTCGCCACGGCCGTGACCGCCGGGCTCGACGCGGCGGCGCCCCCTGGCGTAGGTCACACGCTTCTCGAACGCGCGCGCCCCGCACTCACCCTCGCTGTCGACTACGCGACGACCGGCGATCTGGCGGCGCTCGCCGAGCTCGGCCACGCACGCGGCGTCGCCAGGACGATCGGCTGGAGCGAAGATCTGGGCGTGGCGTACGTGATGATCGAGCTGAAAGATGGCACCGCGGTGCTCCGCGCGGCGGTTCCGATGGTCGGCGGCCGGAGCACTGCGTGCGCGCCAATCGAGGGCGGCGCCGGCGCCGAAGGCCGCACGTGGCAAGCGATCCAGGCCAAGTGCGCGCAGATCATCGTGACTGGCACGGTGGTCGCTCGATGAGCGCGTGGCGTCAGCGCTTGAGTCGCTACCTCGCGCTCGCGGCACTGCTCGGCGCGATGGGGTTGATCTCGAGGTCGACGTTGCATGCGATCGATCGCGAGCCAGACGCGGTCGAAGCCAAGGTGCGCGCCGCCGACCGCGTGATCGCTTATCAAGTGTTCCCCGATCGTGGGCCGGTGTTCCGGATCGAAGGCGGCGGCGCGCGCTTCAAGATCGCGAGCGTTGCGGTGGTCGGCGGCGCCTATGATGCGACGCGTGCGACCTCCTACGGCTTGCGCCTGACCATCCACGACGGCGAGCGCGTCGCATGGACGGCCGACGTCTATATCCAGACCCGCGAGAGCAAGGAAGCCTGGGACGGCACGCGCTGGCGCAACGAGGCCGCCTGGGCGATCGATCCTATCCAGGTCGCCGACGAACGACTCGTCATCCTCGACTTGCCAACGGTGCCGGCGAACGCGACGCTCACGGTGACTCTGCTCGGCCAGCCGCACGAGGCCCTGATCCGGATGTTCCGCGAGGCGCCCCGGAGCGGCGCGCAACGGCTCGCCGCCGCGCTCCGGCTCGACGCCGCGGCGCGTGCGCAGCTGATCGGCTCGTCGACCTACATCCCGTGGCAGATGTTGCCGGCCGACGAGCAGGACGCGCGGCTGTTGCAGCGCTGGCTGCAGATCTCCGCGGAGGGACAGAACGGGGTCGACTTCACCACCCGGACCATCTTCGTCACCGACTTCCGCACGCCATTCGCGGCCGGCGCCTCGCAGGATGCGGTCGAAGTCTCGCCGGGCCACGACGCGGCGATCAACGTGCGCGGTCCCGCCCGCTTGTCGCTCTCGCAGCTGGGTGCGGTGACCGCTGCACTCGATGTCGCCGGGGTCGGGGCGGCCAGGCGCATCCCGGTCGCGATCGCGCGCGATGGATCGATCGACGTAGGGCCCGCGCCGATCACGCTGGTGTTCAGCACGCACCAGCCCGGAGCGATCCGGTTCACGCTGTCGGGTCCACCCGGCGCGCTGATCGCCGCTTCCGACGCGCGTCCACCCGAGCCGGGACTACTGGTGCCCGACCACGTTCGAGTCCCGCTGATGGTTGCCGGGACGGGCACCGTGGTGACGGCGCAGATGTACGACGTGCCCGGTGCACCGTTGCTCGGCCGCGGCTTGCGCGTCGATGCACGCGTCCTCACCGAGGCGTTCAGCGACGAGCCGACTGTCACGCCGATGACCATCACGTATCTCGCGGCCGATGGCCGGCGGCTGCGCAACGATCACGTGCCGGTCGGCGGTGCGATGTCCCGCTTCGAGCGGCTCGCGTTCGGTCCCGCCGGCTTCGCGGTTACCGAGCCGACCTCGTTCCGCGTGCTCGCACCTGAGGGGACCGCACGGATCGAGCTCGCCTCCGAGCGCGACGTCGCTGTCCGCCTGTACCGCTGGGCGCCGGGTCAGGATCTGATCGAGGAGCCCTACCGGATGGTCCCGGTCGTCGGCAATCGATGGCGGTATGCTCGGCTGGTGGAGCGGAACTGGTTCCCGATGCTCGCGTCGAACCACGACGTGCTCGCCGCGACCGGGCGCCTCGCTCAGCTCGACGCGCAGGTCCGCCTCGAGCCGGTCGGCGACCTGCCGCCCCTCGGGATCGCGGACTACGTCTCGCTGCTGCCGCTCGGCAACCCCGAGCAGCAACGCGCGCGCGAGCCGGTCCCGCCCGACGAGCTCACCGCGGTGATGTCCGCGTGGCCCGCCGGATCGCTGACCGAGCTCGCCGCCGGCACCGAGCGCGAGCTCGACTTCTCGCCGGCGATCCTCGGCAGGCCGCGGCTCTCGTGGGTGGTCGAGCCGGCCGCGGTGGGCGGTGAGCTCGCGCTGACGATCGACGGCGAGCGCACGCACGTGCCCCTCACGAGTACGCGTGGCGCGGCGGACCTGCCACGCATCGCGCCCGGCCGGCACCGGGTCCGCGTCGAGGGCGCGGCGAGCGCGCTGTGGATCGATCGGCCACCGGTCGGCAGTGCGCGCGGCATCGTGCGCGAGCGCACGCTGTACGCGCTCGGCCTCAGCGGCCTGAGCGTGCGGGTCCGCCAGCGGCCCGGCGACGAAATCCACGTCTACGCGATCATCTACGCCGAGGGCGTTCCGGCCTCGACGAAAACGCAGCTGGTGATGACCGTCGATGGCCGGCGACCGGTGCGGCGTACAGGCATCGCCGGGCGCTTGACCACACCCGACGTGCGCGTCCCGGTGCCGGCCGCGCGCCGCGACGTGCCTGCCCTGCTCGTCGATCTCGGCGGCCGCACCGCAGGGTTGCCCCGCTCGATCGGCATCGGGCTGCTCGGCGATCTCGAACCCGGGCTCCACGAGATCGATCTCAATCGGATCGGCGGGCTGCGCGAAGAGCCGCTGTGGGTGCGGTTCGTGACCACGCGCAATCTGCGCGATGCCGATGGGCCGGCCGCGCAGTGGTCGACCCGATCCGGTCCGCGCCTGGACGTGCTCGATGAATGACCACCGCGTGACGCTGCGCGGTCGCTTCGCCTGGATCGCGCTCGCCGGCGCGATCGCCGGCGGCATGGCATGCTCTGGCGCTGCCGGGTGCAAGACCACCGCCACGAGCCACGACCATGACGGGGCTGCCCCGATGACGTCGCGCAGCTTCAACCTCGAGGACGCGATCGCGGAGCTGTGGCCCAAGGTGCGCGGCGTCGAGCTTCGGCCTGCGACGGCCGAGCAGAAACGCGCGCTGTTCGCGTTGATCGAGCGGTTGTGGCGCGGCGTCGCGGCCGACTCGCCACCGCACGAGCTCGCGCCGATCGCGCAGCTCGCCGGCGAGGCCGGAATGACGCTCGAGCTATGGACCATCGAGGGCCACCGGACCTGGGTGGTGCGCGAGCCCGCGACGCGGCGCGGTGGCGCCGGCATCTACCTGGTGCGCGCCGAGCCGCTCACACCCGGGCCCCAGGTCGTGCTCGAAGCCCCGCACGTCTACTTCGACCTCCACACCCAGATCATCGCGGCCAATGCGTTCTTCGCCGGCGATGCGGCCCCGGCCCTCCGCGGCCTGTTCACCAACTCGTTGCACCGGTATCAGCAGACCGCCGACGAGCGCGAACGCCGCGCGGTCAACCCGGCCGACGTCGGCCATAACCCGAACCACCTGTACCAGGCGGCGACCGCTGCCGCGCTGACGGGGGGGCCGGTCGCGATCGTCCAGCTGCATGGATTCGACGGCGAGCTCCGCGACGACGATCGCACCGCCGGCACCGCCGTCATCGTGAGCGCCGGGCAACGAGGCGGCTCGACGCCGCAGAGCACGGCCGCGGCGCAAGCGATCGCCGCGGCGCTGCGCGTGGTGGTCGCGCGGTTTCCCGAGGACACGGATGTGCTCGGCGGAACGACCAACGTGCAGGGGCGGCTCGTCGACAGCGCCACCGGCGCGAGCTTCGTCCACATCGAGATGGCAGCTGGGCTGCGCCGCGCGCTCGCAAGCGACCGCAACCGCTGTGCGGCGCTGGGCAAGGCGGTCGTCGAAGCGCTCGTCGTAGGAGCGCATTGATCCGGATCGGCGCGCTCGGGGCGGTCCTCGGCATGATCGCGGCGGTGCCCGCCTGCGTGCCAGCGCAGCCCGCACCGGCGAACAGGCCCGGAGCCATCGCCGCGGCGGTGTGGATGCCGCAAGCGGTGCGTTTCCCGGTGGTGCCCGCGCAGGTCGAACCTGCCGCACCATGGGTGCCGGCGTCGGCGCACGAGCTCACCGACCCCATCGAGCTGGCGCCCGACCGAGCCGCGGCGCTGTGGCTCGGCCCCGCCGAGCTCGTGCGGGTGCGGGTCGTGCGCGGCACGCTCGCGGCGGTGCACCTGCAGCGGATCGTAGGCTCGGCCGGCGCGCGGCTCGCAGTCGATGACCCCGGCGTGCTCGCGGTAGGCGGCGTCGAGCTCGTCGAGCCGGTGGGGCCCGGATCGGTGTGGGTCGTCGCCGCTGACAAGCCGACGACGATCGTCGTCGAGCGAACCGCAAGCCGGCGGCCGCGGCTCGCCTGGGAGGTCGCGCGCGACGAGCTGCGCGCGTGGATCGATCACGGCGGCGAGCTGCCCGCCTTGCCCGAGGACGATGGCGGCGAGGCCGAGCTGCGCTTGCTCGGCGCGCGCGCGCTCGCGAAGGCGCTCGGAGGACAGCCCGCGATCGACCAGGCGCTGCGCGCGTGGCGGCGCGACCAGGTCGACCGCGTGCTCGGCGCGCTCCGCCCCGGCGATGATCCGTACATCTTGCACGACGCGCGCACCCCGTCGGGCGCCACGGTGACCGACAGCGACGGTGGGGTGTTCGGTCCGGCGCACCCGAGCTGGCGGTTCGAGGTCGAGGGACCCGGCACGCTCGTGGTCGATGTCCGTGCGACGACCGCCGAGGCCGCGGCACGCAAGGCCGCGAGCGTCGAGATCCGGCGCGACGGCGTGGCGATCGCCCGCGTCGACGACAGCGCGGCCGCGGTGACCTCGTCGCGCGAGCCAGGCCAGGCCTTTCCGACGCCGGCGCCACCGACCACCCTGGGCCGCAGGCTCCGCGCCGTCGCACCGCTCGCGCACGGCGAGCACGTCTACGAGATCAACGTGGTCGGCGCCGGACTGGTGCGCGCCGACGTCCGCCGTCGCGAACGCCGCCTGCGCGAGGTGTTCGCGACCGGCGGCGACCTCGAGCTCGCCGCGGCCCGCCGCGTGCTCCAGCCGCTCGTCGCGTCCGTCCCATCGGCGAAGCTCGCTGCCGCGTTGCTCGCCGCGGCGTACGCCGAGCCCGTCGCGATCGGTGATGTGCCGGCGATCGCCGCCGCGTTACCTGGGGCGAGGCTCGCGGAGCCGATCCCGAACGAAGCTGCGCCGGCGGTGTACGTGCGGTTGGCAACGTCGCCGGTGCGGCTCCCAGCCGAAGAGGCCCGTGCGCTGGTCGCTCTGGTCGCGGCGATCGCGGCCGATCCGTCGGTCGACGAGGAGCTGCGCACCGCGATCGTCCTCGAGCTCGCCGAACGCCTCCCCGGTGACATCGACGCCACCCCGATCGCAGCCCGCCTGCTCGCCTCGGGACACGGGCTTCCAGCGCCCGCCCTCCTGATCGCCCTCGCGTCGCATCTCACCGGCGGCGCGCGGAGTGACGCGCTGAGCGCGGCCGAGCTCGCGTGGCGCCGGCACCCCGACTCGGCCGCGCTGCGCTGGGGCGTCCTGGCCGCCGCGCGCCTCGCGCCGCAGCGCCGCCTCGATCCAGTCTTGCCTCCGCCACCCGAGGTCGCTCCCACCGCGGTCCGCTGGCTCGCAGGCGATCCGGATGACACCGAGCCTGGCGTGCCGGGCGCGACCGCCATCTCGGAGCTGCCGCTCGGCCGCGAGCTCGCGCTCGACGTGCCTCCTCATCCCACCGACGCCGCTCGCCTCGCCGTCGTGCGGCTCTACGCCGTCACGCCTCGCGACACCCCCGGGCCGGTGGAGATCTCGATCGACGGCACGGTGCACCCGCTGCTCGCGCTCGCGCCGGCCGAGGTCCTCGCGGTCGCCGTCGCGCCGGGCCACCGCGTCATGCGCGTCGACGCACCCGTCGGGACGCGCGCGTTTGTCGGTGCGCCCGGCGCAGGCGCGGCCCGCCGTGCGTCGATTCGTCGGCTGTGGCCGGTGGATCCGAAGCTCGTCTACACGCTTCCGTCGCCCACTGCCGCGGGCCCGGTCCGGATCGAGCTCCGCGGGCTGTTGCCTTCGGATCGCGCGCGTCACGTCGTGTGGGTCCACACGGACGTGGGCGCCCCGCTCCGCCTCGTGCTCGATCTGCGAGGACCCGACCTCTCGGCCTGGCCGCTCGAGGGCGAGCGCCTGCCGTCGGGCCCGGCCTCGGTCGCCGTGTGGCTTCCGCCGACCTCGCGCACGCTGTGGTTGTCGAGCGACGATGGCCCGGTGTTCGCGCACGTGTCGGTACATGGCCCCCGCGAACAGGCTGCCGCCGTGCGCGCCCCAGCCCCCGCGCCGGTGCTGCCGCCGGAGGCCGTGCTCGCGATCGCGACCTCGACGTCCCCGGAGCTGGCCTGGGTCGCCACGCTGTCGGCGACGCTCGCGCGGGATCCCGAGCGTGGAGACCTCTACGTCGCGCGCGCGACGGCGCTGATCGAGCTCGGCGAGCTCGCATCGGCGCGTCGCGACCTCGCCGCCGCCGCGACGCGACTCGCCCCCGGCGATCGCGCCGAGCTCGACGCGACGGTCGCCGCACTCGAGACGATCGTCGAGCCGACCTATCTGCCCAGGCAACCCGCCACCAGCCCGGTTCGCGCGGGCGACGTCGTCGCGCCTCCGCCGATAGCGACGACCTCCGCCGAGCTCGCGCCGCTCGTCCCGCTTGCGCGCCGGATCCGCGTCGACGGCGCCGCCTCCGCCTGGGCTGCCGTCTCGCGCGGCGCGCTCGATGTCACGCCATCGCCCGCAGCCGACGGCGTGATCGCGCAACTCGCGGAGCGCGCAGGCCAGCCGCGCGCCGCCGCGACCACGTGGCTGCGACACGATGGCTGGCAGCTCCGCGTCGCCGCGCTCGCGGATCTCGTGGCGGCGATCGCCGATCACCCGCGCGAGACCGCGCCACTCGCGTTCGGGGTCGCCGCCGAGCTCGACGAGGTCGAGCTGTCGTCGGTGCGCCGCGGACGCGCGGTCGCGGCGCGCGCCACGCGCTGGGAGCGGGTGCGCAACACCGAGGACAGTGCCGGGTTCGAAGCGCTCGCGACCTCGCCCGGTCTGCTCGACGAGGTGCCCGCGCTCGCGCTCCATCGCGCGCTGCTCGCCGCGCCGTGGCCCGAGCCCGCGACGGTGGTCAAGCCGGGGACCGGCACCGCCGTATCGATCGTCGGCCCGCGCGACATCGCGGTGGTCACGTGGTGCCGCCGGCTATGGCCGACGCCAGGGCCCGACACATGCTCGCTCACCGTCGGCCTCGACCAGGCAGCGACCACGCGCGTGACCGCACCCCACGCGCGCGCCACCGTGCTCTCCACGATCCACGTCCCCGCCGGCCGCCACGCAATCGAGGTCCTGCTCGACGAGGCCGACCCCGAAGCGGTGGCCGCGATCCGGTTCCTCGACGAGCGAAGCGAGACGACGGGTGGGAGCCACACCCCGATCGCGACGGTGCGCCGCGCGCGCGCGTTCCTCGCGACCTCCGATCACCCGGCCGAGATCATTGTCGCCGGACCCGGCGCGATCGGCATCGAGGTCCGCGGCTATGCCGGGCAACCCACGCGGTTCGAGATCACGGCGGGAGATCGGGTCACGAGCGCGGCCGTCGACGTCACGCCCGCTCCGGAGACTGAAGGCATCCCCGGCCGCGCCATCGTCGTCACGCGCCCGGTCGAGCGCGTCGTGCTGCTGCGCGAGTCCGGCAGCCACCGGATCCGCGTTCGCAGCGATCGCGGCATGGTGGCCGTGCGGTTCGCGGTGCGCGTCCCGACGCGCGCCGCGCCGGAGGTCATCGTGCCCACCGACAGCCTGCGCGACTCGGGCGGCCTGACCTGGCCTGGATGGACGCTGCCCCCGATCCTCGACGCGACCCTCGCCGCCCCGTCGCGCGTGATCCCATCCGCAGAGCTGGTCATCGGCCAGGACGACCTCGCCACGCTCGACTCCGAATTCTCCGCGCTCAATTTGCGCATCGAGCTCGCGATCGAAGCCCGCCGTCGCCACGGCAATGTGTGGTGGTTCGCCGAGCTCCGCGGCCGACGCTCGGGTCCCCTCGGCCCGACCACGCGGGTCCGCTTCGCCGGCGAGGTCCGCCGTCTGCCGCTCGGGTTCGCCGCCAACATCGACCTCCACGCCGCCGCGCAGAGCACGCCCGACGGGTTCGCGTGGCTGACCCGCGCCATCCTCGGCGTCGACCGCTCGATCTTCGTCGGCCAGCGCCTGCAGATCGTGCCGGAGCTCGACTTCTACGCCGCGGCGTTCGGCCCGACGACCGACCCGCCGGGCGCCGATCCGCTCGTCTCCAGCGTCTACCGCCGCGACCATCCGCTCCAGCTCGTGGGCCATCTCGGGGTCCGCGGCCGACCGTGGGCCGATCAATTCGCCGCCGCGCGCATCGACGCGCGCACCAATTCGGATTTCGCGTCCCTCGACCAGATCGGCGCGACGTTCCGGTGGCGCGGGATCGTCGAGCTCGCGCCGCGCCGCGGCCCGATCGTGGCGCTCTCCTACCGACCCACGCTACGCTTCGCTGATCTGAACCGCGGGTACACGTTCTGGCGCCACGACATATCGGCCGAGCTCTCGCTCGCCCGCCGGCTCCGCCGTGGCCGCGTGGTCGTCACGCTGCGCGGTGATCTCTATGCACCGTCCAACGTCACCGCGGCATCGCACGCGCTGAGCGTGAGTCTGCGCTGGGATGACTGGCGAGCCGGCGAGCGCGATCGAATGCCGTCCGAGGAACCACTGGGCGACTATGTCGACGAGGTACCGTGGGCCGCTTCGCCTTGATCCGACGGCGGTTGTCCCGCCGCGCGTTTGACCCGGCCCGTGCACCCCACACTCCGCTCGTGCGCGAGCTGATCGCGGCCCACCTGCCGCCGCTCCACAAGCGGCTCCGCGTGCGTCTCGTCGAGACGCTGGTGCTGCGCCTGGTAGAGCTCGAACCGAGCCCGCTCGCACTCGACGAGGAGACCCCGGCCGGGCAGCTCGCGCTGCTCGGGCTGCGCATCCAGCAGGCGACCCGGCAGCTCGAGATCGAAGAGCGCATGCTCGCGAAGCGATTCGCCGCGTTCAGCCACCTCTACGCCCAGCACGACGACCCGGCCGAGCAGCGCGACATCCTGGCCACGTACTTGCGCGAGCACGCCACCAGCCCGGCACAGTTGCGCGGCGATCTCGGCGCGCTCAAGCGGAACCTCGGTCCCGATGCGCTGCGCGAGCGCCACAACCTCGCCATGCTCGATTGCTCGGTGCAGGTCGAGCTCGGCCTGCTGTGGCTCGCACGTGCGATCCCCTCGATCGCAGCCGGGCGCGACGCCGCCGCCGAAGCAGCCCTGCGGCGGTTGTTCGATGCGCGCCTCGCCGAGTCGTGTAGCAGCGCGCTGATCGGCGGCCGACGCTGGCACGTCCGCTGGGCCGCGGGCCAGGCGCTCGTCGCGCTGGCCGAGGTCACCGCGGCGGCAGGCCTCCGCGTCAGCGAGGAGACGATCGCTGCCACGCACCACGCCGCGATCACGCGCGACGAGCATCCATGGGTCCAGGCCTCGGCGCTCGAGGCCGCGGTGCTGCTCGACCCGGTCGGCGGTGCCACCCTGCTCGCCACGCGCGTACTCGAGCCGCGAGCCGCGCGCGATCTGTTCCTGCGCAAGCTCGCGCTGCGGATCGCAGTGCATCGCTTGCCGGCAGCAGACTCGCGCGCGCTGGTCGGCAAGCTGGTCGCCGCCGTGGATCCCTCCGAGCACGTGCGGCTCGGCCTGGTCGAGCTGTGCACGGGGCTCGGCTGGGCGGACGGCGGCGCCCATCTCGGCGTGCTCGCTGGCCTGGGCGAGCCACGCGAGCGCAGCCCGAAGGTCCGCGGCGCCGCCGCGATCGCCGCGCGCCGACTCGCCGCCGCCGCACGCACCACCGATCCCGACGTCGTCCGCGCTGCCGCGGCGGTCGTGACCGGCGTGTTGCGAGATACCACGCCGTTTCCGCTCGTGGTCGCGTGCGAGGAGCTCGCGGGGCTTGCGGCCGATCTCGCCGCGGATACTCCGGAGCTCCTGCGGGAGCTCGCGCCGACCTGGCTCGAGGAGCTCGGGAAGCTGATCCGCGACGACGCGACGACGCCGCACGTCGCCGAGACCGCCGCCGCCGCCGCCGAAGCGATCGAGCGCGAGCGAGATCCGGTGCGCCGCGCGCTCACGATCGCGATCAAGAGTGCGGTCGGCACGGTCCAC
Organism: Myxococcales bacterium; assembly: GCA_043753855.1. Classification (GTDB taxonomy): domain Bacteria; phylum Myxococcota_A; class Polyangia; order Haliangiales; family Haliangiaceae; genus JABFXX01. The sequence continues at coordinate 13,104 of JAYUVX010000484.1, forward strand.
CCGGGTCGCCGCGGCGCAATCGATCTCTCCGCGCTCCCCGAGTCGCTGGGCGATGCCGCGCGCGACGACCAGCTCCTCGGCCGGATCTTCGCCGACCTCACGCGCCGCGACTGGGGCCTCAGCGTATCGCGCGTGCGCGATCAGCTCGTCGTGTGGCGCGGCGACCGCTTTCGCTGGCGGCTGTGGCGCGTGCTCAACGAGCTGCGCAGCCCGCTGCCCAACAAGCGCCAGGCGTGGCTCCACACCGTCGGACGGACCTATCCGGGCACGGTACGCGCCCACCCGGGTCTGCTCGAGGAGGCCACCGCGACCGCCGTGCCCGGCGAACGGGTCAACGTCGACAGCGAAGGCTCGTGGTGCCGCCATCTCCCGATGGTCGACGACGTGGTCAGCCTGCCGATCCTGCGGCCAGATCCGGTGCGCATCGTGTCGAGCCTCGGCACGACAGTGGTCGAGCCACCCGCGAGCCTGTGGTGGCGGATCCGCAACAGCTTCACGATCGCCTGGGGCTATCGCCGGCTGGCCGCGCTGCGGCTCGCGTCGCTGCGCGCGTATCGCGATCCGCAGCGCAAGCGCTACATCGAGCTGCTCAAGAGCGACCACCGCATCCAGGTGCACTTCGAGCCGCATCCCCGACCCGCGTCGACCGGAGATGGCGCGCCGGCCTCGCGCAACGTCTCCGACCTGTTCGAAGATCCTCCCAAGCAGATCGAGGCCGCGAGCGACGGCGGCGGCGGGGCAGCCAGCGTGATGCCCGCACTCGCGCTGGTCGCGCCGGTCGGGGCGATCCGCCAGTTCTTCGAGAACAACGCCTACTACTTCTCGTCGCTGCGCGAGAACAGCCAGGCCGCGCTCGTCGCGTTTGCCGGCGCGCTGGCCACCGTGTTCTGGACGACCGGCTGGTACAAGCGGCGCCAGATCGATCGAGCGCGCGAACGCGTGCCGCTCTCGCTCGGCGGTTGGGGCACGCGCGGAAAGTCGGGGACCGAGCGGCTCAAGGCCGGGCTGTTCGACGGCCTCGGCTTCGAGGTGTTCGTCAAGACGACCGGATGCGAGGCGATGTTCATCCACTCCGCCCCGCTGCAGCAGCCGGTCGAGATCTTCATCTATCGCCCGTACGACAAGGCGACGATCTGGGAGCAGATGGCGATGCTCCGGATCGGCACGCGGCTGCGCTGCCAGGTGTTCCTGTGGGAGTGCATGGCGCTCAACCCCAAGTACGTCCACCTGCTCCAGCACGATTGGATGCGCGACGACATCGTCACGTTGACCAACTGCTATCCGGATCACGAGGACATCCAGGGCCCGGTCGGATTCAATGTCGCCGAGGTGATCACCGAGTTCATCCCCACGCGGTCCACGCTGATCACGAGCGAGACGAGCTACCTGCCGCTGTTCACGACGGTGGCGAAGCAGCGCGGCACCACGATGTACGCGGTCGGCGAGCGCGAGGCCGAGCTGATCGGTGACGACGTGCTCGACCTCTATCCGTATCGCGAGCATCCGCGCAACATCGCGCTGGTCACGCGCTGCGCTGAGGAAGTGAAGCTCGACCCCGACCTGGCGCTCCTGACGATGGCCGAGAACGTGGTGCCCGACCTCGGCGTGCTCAAGTCCTACCCACGGGCGCGGCTGCGCGGGCGCTACCTCACGTTCGTGTGTGGAAACTCCGCCAACGAACGCACCGGCTTCATGGGCAACTGGCGCCGGATGAAGCTCGACCAGCTCGATCTGGAGCGAGATCCCGAGAAGCTGGTGGTCACCGTCGTCAACAACCGCGCCGATCGGATCGCGCGCTCCGAGGTGTTCGCGCGCATTCTGGTGCGCGATATCGCGTGCGACCGCCACGTGCTGATCGGCACGAACCTCAAGGGCCTGCTCGGCTTCATCGAGACCGCGCTCGACGACTACCTCGGCGAGCTCAGCCTCATCGAGTCGGGCGAGCTCGCACCCGGGCACGTGCCGCTGGTCGTCGCGTCGCGCGTCGCGCGCGAGCTCGCGAACCTTCGCATCCCACCCGCCACGTCCGCCGCGGCGCTGGCGCGGCTGACGATCTACGCGCGCCCCGCCGGGCTCGTGATCGATCCGGATCGCAGCGCTGTGCTCGTCGAAGTGATCACCGGCCTGTTCGACGGTGATCCGGCCGCCTCCGTCGAGATCGCTGCGGTGCGCCGCACGATCGCCGGTGACCTCGAGCTCACCGCGGCCCTCACCGAGGCCGTGGTCGCCGCGCCCGCCGCCACGCAGGCCGTGCCGCCGGATGATTGGCCGGAGAGCCTCACGGATCCGACGCGCGAGGACGTCGTCGCCCACTTCGTGTTCGAGCTCGCGCGGATGCAGATCCGCGACCGGCTAGAGGCCCAGTTGCGCCGCGTGTTCGAGGTGCCGACCGAGCAGGCGCGCCTGGCGTTCCGCAGCGGGTTTGCCGCGGCCTTCCGGGCGATGTTCCTCTCCCAGGTGACGGTCGTCGAGGATTCGGGTGCGACCGGCGACCAGATCATCGACCAGTGTGCGCGTGTGGTGCCGCCCGGTTCCGAGGTCACCCTGATGGGCACCCAGAACATCAAGGGTACCGGCCTCGACTTCGTCTATCGCTGGCTCGCGCTCGACAAGGTCGTGAGTTGCCTGCGCCAGCAGACGAGCCCGCGGCCCGAGCAGCGGATGGCGGCGCTGATCGAGCTCGAGGCGTTCGAAGACAACGGGTTGGTCGATACCGGGCTGTGTCGCGCGGTGCTCGCGCGTCCGCCGCATCACCCTGCCGCCGACGAAGAGCTCGCCGCGCGCCAGCGGATTGCGACGCGCGTCGACGCGATCTGGAAGCGCCGCAAGGAAGCGCTGGTCGAGCAGCGCAAGGCCGGGTATGCCGACCGGCTCGCCGCGTGGGGCGAGGGTTGGCTCGACTGGGTCGACAGTGCGCGCCGCAGCAGCGCCGCCAACCAGCTGATCGATGACCTGGTCGCGTCGCGGATCTCACATCAGCGTGCGGCGGTCGAGATGCGCAAGCTGGTCGGCCGGATCAAGGGTGGCTGGCTGATCAAGGCGCTACGCGGCAAGCGTTGACCACCGGTCGTGGTTTCGCGGACACTGGGATCGTGCGCACAGCTGTCACGGCCAGCTGGATCCTCGGTATTCTGGCTGCGGGCTGTAGTGGCGGCGAGACCACCACCATCGACGCGAGCTCATCCGCCGATGCCGAAGCGGCGGTCAGCCTGAAGTCGCTGCGGATGGGTCGCCGAAGGACGCGCGCCGGCGCTCTGGCGGCGGGCGTGGTCGTCGTGAGCCTGTGGGCATGCAACCACGTCCCCGATCCCTGCATCACGTCCTACGGCGAGCCCGCGCCCGTCACCGTGCAGCTGCACGTGATCGGCGAGGACGGAGCGCCGATCGCGCGTGCCACGGCGACGATCGGCGACACGGTCGTGACCGGCGACGCGCAAGGCCTCATCGCGCTACCACAGTTCGATCAGCCGATGATGATCTTGGTAGCTGCGCCCGATCACCTGAGCGAGCCGGTCCCCGCTGGTACGGTGGCGACCAGCCCGATCGAGGTGCGCCTGTGGTCGGCCGGTGGTCGCCGGTTCGTCATGCACTCCGCCGGCGATGTCATGTTCGGCCGGCGCTACGAGCAGCCCACGTCGGGCCCGCCGCTGATCCCACGCGACGATGCCGCGGCGGGCGCCGAGGCCGTGGTCGAGTCCGTGCGCGCGGCGTTCTCGTCTGCCGACTTCCGCACCATCAACCTCGAGACGGTGGTGAGCGATCGCGATGCCGCGGCGGCGTATCCCGGCAAGCGCTTCATCCTGCGCTCGCGCCCCGAAACGCTGGCCGCGCTCGCCCGGCTTGGCGTGGATGTTGCCAGCCAGGCCAACAACCATGCGCGAGATTACCTCGATGTCGGCATCACCGATACCGTCGCGTCCCTCGTCGCGCACGGCTTGCCGATCGTCGGCGTGTCGCCCGACGGGCGGACCGCCGCGCCGTTCACGACCACGGTGCACGGCACCCGCATCGCCGAGGTCGCGTACACCACGATCAACGGATCGACCGTCAACGACGCGTATCCCCACGATAGCGATCCCGCTCCCAGCGATCCCGGCGCGTCGACGTGGCAGTACAACGCCCGCACCTGGGGATTCTCGGGCACGAGCGCGATGATCGCTCTGCTGGCCCGCCGCATCGGCGGCGCGTGGCTGGCTTTCCAGAAGGTCGAGGCCTCCGCCGGCAACGACCTCGGTCCGCTGTGGCAGTCGCTCGCCGGCATCTATCCCGAGATGCAGGACTGGGTCACTCGCCGGGGGCACGGCGGCGCCGAACCGTGGAGCAGTGACGCCAAAGCGCAGATCTCCGCGCTCAAGGCAAGCAACGACGTGGTGATCGTGCAGCTCCACGCGGGCTTCCAGTTCGTCGATGCGTCGTCGGAGTCGGTGCGGCAGATCACTCGCGAGGCGATCGACGCCGGCGCCGATCTGGTCATCTGCCACCACCCTCACGTCTTGCAAGGCATCGAGTTCTACAAGGGCCATCTCATCGCGTACAGCCTCGGCAACTTCATCTTCGATCAGGATTTCTTGTCCACGTTCGCCAGCGTGTTCCTGCGCACGGTATGGGACGGCAACCAGCTACTCGAGGCGCGCATCGTGCCAGTCGAGCTCGTCGACTATCGTCCGGTGCCAGTCACGGACGCCGCCGCACGCCAAACGCTGTTCCGGGTGTGGGAGCGCAGCGTGATCGGCGCTGCCACCGCGCGCGACAAAGCCGGCGCCGTGCATGCGTTCCCGATCTCGCTCGATGCCGATACCGCGCCCGCCTCGATCCTGGTCGAGCACGATACCGGGCGTCTGGTGGCGCCGCCGCCGGTGCCCACGCCGATCATCCTCGACATACCGCCCGGCGCGGTCGCCCCCATCGGGTTCGATGGCCTCGTCGAGGCTCGCCTCGGCCGCCCGGTCAGCGACTCCGATATCGAGATCGGTCGCGACCTGCTCGGCTGGGGACGGTTCGAGGATGAGACCGCGGACAGCGCTGCCGCCGGCGACACGCACTGGTCACTCGACTCGTGCCAGGAAGCCGTGGTGCGCGGCGCTGCGGCGAGCGGCACGGGGTTCTTGCGGTTGCAGCGCACGCTCGCGGGCGCGGTGCTCACCCGGCCGGTCGCCCGCATCCCGCTGCCGCGTCATCGGTTGTGGGCCGCCGGAACGCTCGCGTCGCTGCCGATGGATCCCGCACCGAGTTACTCGTTGCACGCCAAGGTCCGCATCACCGGCCCGGGCGGCGCCACCGCGCGCATCGATGTCTTCCATTTCGACGACACCAACCCGACCGAGGATCCGACCTCGGACAGCCTCGGTCGCATCGATCGCGCGATCGATGTTCCGCATGACGGCGCTTGGCACGACATCGATGTACCGATCGCGATCGCCGACCTCGATCAACCGTCGAGCGAAGCCAACATGGTGCTCGTCTACTTCTCGATCTCCCGACCGCCGAATAACGTGCTGACGACGTTCGACCTCGACGACGTGAGCTTCATCGAGTGGCGCACGGCCGGCGGCATGCCGGCCGGAGACGGCACCTATCAATTCGTGCGCAACACTGGAGCGGGCGCCGTGACCCTCCAGTTCGACGGGCTCGGCGCTACGCGTTGAGCTTCCAACACGCACGCCCACACGAGCGCCGTAGGGATCACATGGGCAACTTGCGCGCGCTCTCTCGTCGGTGCGATCATTTTCCGATGGGGCTCCTCCAACGGTCTGCGCTGGTGGCGAGCTGTTGCGTGTGGGGCCTCGCCTGCGGCGACAACAACATCCACCCGGGCGGACTCGATGACGCCAGCGGCGATGGCAGCGATGCCGACGATCGCGTCGCGGTTGAGAGCGGGCTCGGCTCGCCCGATCAGCTGACCTTCGCGGATGCCGGCGCAGCGGATCCCTCGGCGCCGATGCGCGCGCTGATGGCGTTCCCGATCCGCGACGAGGTCGGCCTCGACGCCACGCTCGCCCAGCTCTACGACGCCTCGAGCCCGTCGTTCCGCGCGTACCTCACAGCAGACGGGTGGCGCGCCGCGCACGCGCCGCTGCGGGCCGACGTCGACAAGATCACCGCGTGGCTCCTGGCCCAGGGTTTCACCGTGCCGCGCGTCTCGTCCAACAGCTTGCTCCTCGAGTTCGACGGCACCGTCGGCCAGTTCAACGCCGCGTTCGGCATCTCGCTCCGCGTGCTGCACAAGATCGTCGGCGCCGACAGCTACCAGTACGGCACGCTCGATACCTTGCGGATGCCGACTTCGGTCGCGCCGCTGATCGCCTCCGTGCTCACCTGCGACCAGCCCGCCGCCGACTCGGTGCTACCCGGCGAGGCCGGCAACGTCACCAGCACGCCGCCTCCCAACGTGGACATGGCGTACTCGCCGGCGCGGATCGCGCACGCGTACGGGGCCGACACGATCGCGGCATCCGGGCACCGCGGTGCCGGCACGGCGATCGGGATCATCACGGCCGGTACGTTCAAGTTCAAGGACCTCCAATCGTTCTGGCTCGGCTTCGGCATCACCCGCGCCGATCCCGAGGTCGTGGTGGCGATGCCTCCGATCGCGACGCGCTCGACCACGGCGACGGTAGCCCTCGAGTGGTCCGGCGCGCTGGCGCCCGCCGCGCGGCTCGTCGCGTACGAAGGCTCCGACGTGCGCGACACGTCCCTGGTCTACACGTTCAACGAGGCGATCGCGCAGGCCGGGGTCAACGTGCTGATCTACACCCACGCGCACAGCGAGACCTGGGAGCCGGTCGAGATCCGCTGGCAGTACCACCGCTCGGCGAAGATGGCGGCCGCGCTCGGCATGAGCGTGGTCGCCTCCTCCGGCGATTCGCTCAGCACCGCTGTCCCCTCCGACAGCTCGTGGGTGATCGCGGTCGGCGGCACGACCCTGACCGATGACGGCGGCGGCAACATCCTCAGCGAGACCGCCTGGAATCTCACCGGCAAGGGCGAGTCGCTCACGATCCCGATGCCCGCGTGGCAGTCGGGCCTGGTGCCGGCGCATAGCCGCCGCGGCGCCAACGAGCTCGCGCTCAACGCCGGCAATCCGTACTGGATCTACGCGTTCTCTACGTGGAAGACCCTCACCGGCACCGCGCTCGGAGCCTCGAGCTTCGGCGCGATACTCGCGCTCGTCGATGACCAACGCGCCGCTCGCGGCGCTGCGCCCGTCGGCTGCCTGAACCCGCAGCTCTACGGCACGATCGCCTTGCAGCAGAGCTTCCGCGACATCACCGGCGGCCTGTTTGCCGGCGTCGGCTGGGACCGACCCAGCGGCTGGGGCGCCCCCCGCGCGGACCAGATCGACGCCGTGATCCCGTAGTTCCCATCGAGGCTGATCGATTCAGCGGCTCCCATTTTCGTGGTGTACCTCATCGGGCCCAGACCTGGATCGAGCAGGAACAGCACCTCACGGAAGCGAAGGTGGCGGCGACGCTGTCAGTGTCCGCGGCCTGGTCCGACGCCAGGGCAGGTCTTCGCCAACCATGACCCTCCTCGCTTAGCCTGCGTGCTCGACCGGCCGTTGCGCTCCCTTTCGAAGCGGGTGCTTAAACGAACCATCAGGCACGGTGCATCCGCTAGGCAGATTGACACCGGCACTCGTTCGCAATACGAACCGCCATGCTCGTACGCCCTCTTCGCGGTTTCATGGTTGCAGCGGTCGGATTCGGTGTTGGTTGTGGTGGGTCAGCGAAGCCCGCGGTCGGTGGATCGCAGATGGTGATGCTCCCGCCACGGCCAGCGAACTGCGAGCTCGAGATCGTGACGGTCCGCCCCGAAGACATGGCGCCAGGCGCACGCTTCGGTGCGGGTGGTGAGTACCAGATGATCGGCATTGTCGCGCTCGGTCTGAAGCAAGGCACCGAGGTGCTTTCCCCCGAGGTGCGATCACTCGTGCGCACGAGGGCGTGCAGCTACGGAGGCGAGGTAGTTTCGCTCGCCACCACGGGAGACAGCGGTCACTACGTGATCAGTGGGGATTCCATCCGCACCGTGGCGCAAACGGATGTTATGTTCACGGTATGGGGACCGCGCTCCGCCGGAACGGAGCCCCAGCGCTTCTAGGCCTGTTCGCCGTCGGTGACCAGGTCGAGGTCGGCATCGCTATCGACAGCGCCGAAGCCGGGCGACGACCGATCGTGCGATCGGACTGCGGCACCCCGAAAATGTTTCTCTCTCGCCGTCGTGCTGGCAGCCCGCCCACGCCGAGTCGCGAGCGGGCTTCGGACGCGCCTCCCGCGAGCCGTGCTTGCACCTGCTCGCCGCTCGAACACCTGCGGCTTGCGCGTCTGGTGAGCAAATGCTAACCACTCGATAGGAACTTGAACGGCGCGAAGGTCTTCGTCACCGGTGGTGGGTCGGGCATCGGGTTGGCGCTGGTGCAGACGCTGACGGCGCAGGGCGCCCAGGTCGTGACGTGTGGTCGGCGCGCCGATCGCCTTGCGGCGGCGCAGGCCGCTGTCCCCGGGCTGCGCAGCTTCGTCGCCGACCTCTCGACGGCTGCGGGGGTCAGGCAGGCGCTCGCCACGCTCGAAACCGAGCCGCCGGACGTCGACGTGCTCGTAAACAACGCGGGACCGATGCGGGTCATCGACCTCACCACTGCCAGCGATCCGCTGGCGGACGAGCGCGAGCTGTTCATCAACCTCACCGCGCCGGGGTTACTGACCCGGGCGCTCGTGCCGCGCCTGCTCACGCGCCCCGCGGCCGCGGTGGTCAACGTCACCGCCGGTGCAGCGCTGGTGCCGATGCGCGCCGCGCCGCTCTACTCCGCGGCCAAGGCCGGGCTTCGGTCTTTCACGCGCTCCCTGCGACGACAGCTCTCGGGCTCGAAGGTGCTCGTGGTCGAGGTCCAGCCGCCGCTGGTCGACACCGAGATGCCGCAGGCGCTCGCGGGTACCGGCCGGTCGATGAAGCGCAGGAGCGCGGAGACCTGCGCCACCCTGATCGTCCGGGGGCTGGAGCGCGACCGCACGGAGCTGCTCCTCGGGGGCAACGCGATGCTGCGGTGGGCCGACCGCCTCGCACCGGGGTTCGCCGAAGCGCAGATGTCGAAGCTCTGAGACGCAGGTGATGGCGCTGCGATTCTTCCTGGACGAGAGCGATTCGGAGGGCCGTCGCCAGCTGCTCGCCGCGGCGCTCATGTGCTTCGCCCGCGCGGGGCTTCACGCGACCAGCGTGCGCGACATCGCCGATCGGGCCGGCCTCACGAACCCCGCACTCTACAAGCACTTCGAGAGCAAACAAGCTCTCGCGATCTACCTGTTCGAGCGCTGCTACTCGCGGCTCTACGATCGGGTCGCCTTGGTGCTCAGCGAGGGGACGTCGAACGACGATGCGCTCCGTCGGTTCGTGCTCGCGTACATCGAGCTGATGGACGACGAGCCCGACGCCTTGATGTTCGTGCACGAAAACACGGCGGCGCTGTTTCCCAAGACGAGCGCACGCACCCGCTCGCGACGGTTGGTGCAGCAAGCCGAAGCCCTCGCCAGCCGGTATGGCCTCGAGGACGACGCGCTGGCCATCGCCGGTGCGGCGATGATTGGCTCGCTCTCCCACGTCGGTCGGTTGATCTCTCTCGGCGCGCTCGAGCGCCCAGCTTCACGGTGGATGCGGCCGTTACTCGACACGTTCGGCCGCATCGTCGGCACGATCGCTTGTCGTGAACCTCGGCCGTGATGCTTGCGGCGCACGCGCGCTGGCGTACCCCTGTCCGCCGGTCAGATCCACTGTCGACGCAGGAGCCAGGTCTTCACGCCCTGGGTCAGCAGCAAGTAGCAGGCGACGGTCGAGATCAGGATCGGCCAGTACATCAGCGGCAGCGTGGTGAACCCGAGGTAGCGACCGACCGGCGAGAACGGCAGGCCGATGCCCACCGCCATGACCAGGAGCCCCATCGCGATCACGGGAAACGACGCGCGACTCTGTACGAACGGAATCCTGTTGGTGCGGATCACGTGGATCACGAGGGCTTGCGTCATCAGGCTCTCGACGAACCACCCGGTCTGGAACAGGCTCGCGCTGTGCGCGGTGGCCGAAGCGGTCGAGACATCCCAGCAGCCGAAGACATACAGCATCACGAGGTAGGTCGTGTAGTCGAAGATCGACGAGCACGGGCCGATGAACACGATGAAGCGCGTGAGCGCCTTGATGTTCCACGGTCGCGGTTGCCGGAGCTGCTCGACGTCGACGTCATCGGTCGGGATCGTGGTCTGGCCTAGATCGTAGAGCAGGTTATTGGTGAGGATCTGGATCGGCAACATCGGCAGGAACGGCACGAAGATGCTCGCCCCGAGCACGCTGAACATGTTGCCGAAGTTGCTCGACGCGCCCATGCGAACGTACTTGGTGATGTTCGCGAACACCTTGCGGCCCTCGAGCACGCCCTCGTCCAGGACGAGCAGCGACTTCTCGAGCAGGATCATGTCGGCGGACTCCTTCGCGATATCGACGGCGGTGTCGACGCTGATGCCGACATCAGCGGCATGAAGTGCGGGAGCGTCGTTGATGCCGTCGCCCATGAACCCGACCGTGTGCTTGCGCGCTTGCAGCGCCTTGACGATCCGCTGCTTGTGCGCGGGCGACACGCGCGCGAACAGCGTCGTGGACTCCGTCGCATCGGCAAGCTGCTCGTCGGTCAGCTGCTCGACATCGACCCCCAGCAGGACGGCGCCGATGGCGAGTCCAACGTCCTTGCACACCTTCCGTGCGACGAGCTCGTTGTCCCCCGTGATCACCTTGATCGTCACGCCGTGTGCCTGCAGCTGGTTGATGGCGACGGCGCAGGTCTCTTTCGGGGGATCCAGAAAGGCCACGTAGCCCTGAAGGATCAGGTCGCATTCGTCGGCCTTGCCATATGGCGTCATCGTTCCGGCCACGGGGTCGCGTGACGCCGTCTCCTTGGTGGCGATCGCGAGGACGCGAAAGCCATCCGCGCTCAGCCGCTCGTATTCGCGCGTCAGCTCCGCGATGTGCTGGTGATCCATCGGCAACCGCGTGCCGTCGAGCTCGAAGCTCGTACACCTTGGAAAGATCGCCTCGGGTGCGCCCTTCGAGATGATGAGATCCCTTCCCTCTGGCGTGCGAACCACGACCGACATGATGCGGCGCTGAAAGTCGAAGGGGATCTCGTCGACCTTCGTTAGTTCTGGAATCCGCGCATGTGCGTGCGTCTCCTCGTGCGCCAGCACCGCGCGATCGAGAACGTTCTTGAGGCCGGTCTGGAAGTGGCTGTTGGTGTACGCGAGCGCCAGCACGCTCGAACTGTCCCGCAACACGACATCGCAATGCTGCTGGAGGATCACCTTGTCCTGGGTCAGCGTCCCGGTCTTGTCGGTGCACAGCACGTCCATCGCGCCGAGGTTCTGGATCGCGTTGAGCCGCTTGACGATCACCTTCTTCTTGCCCATCGCGACCGCGCCCTTCGAGAGGCATACGGTCACGATCATCGGCAGCATCTCGGGTGTCAGCCCTACCGCCACCGCCATCGCGAAGAAGAACGCCT
>JAYUVX010000485.1:0-8212 GCA_043753855.1 Myxococcales bacterium
GCCGCGAGCTCGAGGTCATTCGTGATGTCCTTGCCATAGCGCGCGTGCAGACGCGTCAGCACCATGTCGTTGCCACCCATCGGCGGCATCCTGCGAGACCCACGTGGCGGATCACCGGGGCGCGAGGGCACGCGCGCCTCGTTGCTCGGTGGGCTCGCGACGGCGTCGATCACGTCGAGACCGAGCGTCGTCAGCTCGTGGTAGCCGAGCTGCGGCCCCGGACACGGGTCGCACGTCGTCGCCTGCCACGCGTACTCGGTCACGACCGCGCCAGGATGCTTCTCCAGCGTGCGGTCGAACAGCGCCGCGTAGAACTCGCCGAACCGGGCCCGCGCCTCGGGCTTCACGTCGAGGTTGGTCGGGATCGTGACGTTCTTGTAGTTCGCGAGCTCGTAGCGCTGGTTTGGCGAAAGGATCGAGACGATCAGATCCTGTGCGCCGTTCGAGTTTGCGAGGCCGAGCCGGATCGGCAGGCTGAGCTCGTCGGAGTCGTAGTGAAACCGCAGCGGCGACAGCATCGCCTGCCCGTTCACGAACCGGACCTTCTTCGGATCCACCTTCGCGACGAAGAACTTCGATCCACCGACCACGTACGGCCGCAGCAGCGCCTCGGCGCCCTTCGGGATCTGATAGTGCTGATCGCGCAGGTAGCGGTCGAGTCCCGTCGACTCGGTCGCCGACAGGATCACAATGTTGTACTCGCCGACCGTGAACTTCGCCTCGATCTTGACGCCGTAGTCCACCGGCGCACCCGCGGACTCCGCCACCGCCATCGCTGACGGCGCCGCCATCGGGTACCGCCGGTACTCGTCCTCGTCGCGGCCGCACGGATCCTGCTCCCAGTACTCGACGAGCCGGGGCGCCCCCATCGTGTCGACCTTGCCGAACACCTCGTTGGGCAGCGTCTTGACGTCGGCCTCGTGCAGCACGACCGGCACCGGCACCACCATCGCGAAGTCCGAGGGTGGGCCCTGGTAGTTGTTCTGCATCGACAGCACGGTGCGCGTGCCCTGCCGCATCAGCACCACCTGCGTGGCGTTGTTGAACATGTCGCCACCGGCGCCGTTGATGTAGAAGCCGCAGAACGCCTCGGCCGCCGCCGGCACGAGCAGCAAGGTCACCATCACCGCCGCGATCGCCAGTCTCCGCATGAGCCGTCCTCCTCTTCAGGCGTCGAGGTGGGGCCTCCTCCGACGCCGCAGCAACAGGCTTGCCCCCACGAGCAGGGCACCACCCAGGAGACCATCACGGTCGGTCGCCTGGCAACCGCAGCCGCGCTTGTTCGCCGGCTTCGCGACCTCGACGCCGCGGCCCACCGCGGGCGGCTTCGTCGCGGGTGTTGCTGCTACCGCGCCCGCCTTGACGTCGATCTCCGGCACGTCCTGCATCACGGCGCTGGCGAGCACGACCTGATCGCGCGGCGCGAACGCGAGATCGAGCGCGGCCTGGGTGCGCTGACCCGTGAACCCCGGCTTTGCCATCAGCTCGCGCGGCGGGCCGCCCCACCGCCCGCGCACCGGCTTGTCGCAGGTCAACGGGCCGGTCCACACATGGCGCACCGCATAGCGCCCCTGGAAGTTGTTCTGCTCCGCAGCGACGGCGCCCTCCTCGAGCTTCGTGCCGCTGACCAGGTGCTCGCGCCCACCGGCGATCGGCCTGGCATCCTTGAACCGGAGGTCGTCCTTCCTGTCCTTGCCGTAGCGTGCATGCAGCCGGGTCAGCACGAAGTCCGCGTTGGAGTACGCGGCGGGCTCGTCCTGCGATCCGCTCAGCACGTCGGCGCCGAGCGTGAGGAAGTCGCCCTGATCGAGTGCGGGTCCGGGGCACGGATCGCAGGTCGTCGCCCGCCACGCATACTCGGTCACCACCGCCCCGGGATGCTTCTCGACCGTGCGATCGAACAGCGCCGCGTAGAACGCGCCGAACTTGTCGTTCACCGACGCGGCGACATCGATGTTCGTCGGGATCGTGACGTTTGCGTAGTCGCTGACCTCGTAGCGCTGGTGCGGTGCGAGGATGTTGACGATCAGATCTTGGGTGCCGCTCGAGTTTGCGAGGCCGAGCCGGATCGGCAGCGCGAACTCGTCGCTGTCGTAGTGAAACCGCAGCGGAGACAAGGCGGCGCGCCCGTCGACGAACGTGACCTTCGCCGGGTCCACCTTGGCCACGAAGAACTTCATGCCGCCCTCGACATAAGGACGCAGCAGCGGCACCGCACCGTCTGGGATCGTGTAGTTCTCCTGGGGCAGCCAGGTAGTACGACCATCGCGAACGCCGACGGCGGTCCCTAGTAGTTGTTCTGCATCGACAGCACTGTGCGGGTGCCCATCCGCATCAGCACGACCTGCGTCGCGTCGTTGAACATCTCCTGGTCCCCCCCGGCGACGTAGAAGCCGCAGAACGCGTGCGCGGCGGTCGGAGCAGCCAGGGCCAGGGCGAAGGCGACAGCGAACGTCGGCGAGTTCATGGTGGCAGCATAGACCCCTCTCGCGCGGAGGTCGTTGGGGCCGCTAGCTTCGCGACTCGTTCGCGACGTTCGCGGCGTCGGCGATCTCGGGCATCGACTCGTCCGGCACGGGCGGCTTGCCGCGAACCATGGTGACGTACAGCACCGCGCCGAACAGCAGCACCAGCGCGACGACGCCGCTCTCCTTGGGCTGGTTGTAGATCTGCGATGCGGCGATCCAGACCGACGTCGCGATGAACAGCACCGGCGTGAGTGGATAGCCGAACGTGCGATACGACGCCCGCATGCCGCGGTGCCGCAGCACGAACACGGCACTGACCGTGAGCGCGGCGAACACCGCGAGGGTGAAGCCGACAAACCGGATCAGCACATCGGGATCGCCGACGATGCAGAACAGCGCGGCCAGCACGCCCTGGGTGATGACGGCGTTGAGCGGCACGCCGCGGCTGTTGTGATGAGCGAGCTGATGCGGCAGCGCGCGGTCCGTCGCCATCGCCGCGTACACCCGCGGGCCGGCCATGATCATCGCGCTCACCGACGACACCAGCGCGAGCGCGATCACGCTGGTCACCAGGTTGCCGGCCTTCGACCCGAACAGCGCCTTCGCCGCGGCATCGCCGACCTCGAACACACCCGCGAGCTGATCCGATGGCACCGCGTAGAAGAAGATGACGTTGAGCAGCACGTAGAGCAGCATCACCACGCCGGTGCCGAGCAGCAGCGCGCGCGGGAGGTTGCGCTCCGGGCGTTCGACCTCGTTGGCGATGTACGCGGCGGCGTTCCACCCCGAGTACGCGAACGACACGTAGATCAGCGCGGTGGCAAACGCGAGCGTCCCGACATTGCTGAACCCGCCGCTCTGGCTCGCGAGGTTTCCCCAGTGCCCATCACCGAGCAGGAAGCCGCCGAGGATGAACCCGACGATCAACAGGACCTTGGCCGCGGTGAAGCCGGCCTGGACCCAGCCGCCGAGCTTGGTGTCGATCGAGTGCAGGCAGGTGATCGCGAGGATCAGCGCGATCGCGACGGCCTGCTCCGCACCGAAGTGCACGCTGACCGTGATCCCGAGATCGAGCTTCGCCGCGAGCCACGGGACGTCCTGATGGACCGACGGGACGAGCTTCGCGAGGTAGCGCGCGAACCCGATCGCCGCGAGCGCGATCGGTGCCGAGAACCCCGCGGTCAGCGACACCCACCCGCTCATGAAGCCCGCCGCGGGATGATAGGCCTCGCGCAGGTAGACGTACTCGCCGCCGGCGCGCGGCATCAGCGATCCGAGCTCGGCGTACGCCGCCGCGCCGCACAGCGCGATGATGCCACCGACCACCCAGGCCAGCAGGATCGTCGGCGGATCGTGAAGCGCCGCGGCCTGAAAGCCGGTGCTGGTGAACACGCCGGAGCCGATCATGTTCGCGATCACGATCGCGGCCGTGATCGTGAGCCCGAGCCTCCGTCTCGGTGGAGTCACGCGGTGGCCCCGCGCGACAGCGACTGCACGGACGACATCAGCGCGATCGTACGTCGAGCCGGGCCGCGGTCCAAGCTACCGGCGCATCGTGTCGGCCGGGTCGGCCGGGTCGGCTGCGACAGCAGGACGCATGTGGCGATCGAGGAACGCGAGGGCGTCGCGCCAGCAACGGCGCGCGGCCGGGTCCCAGACCAGGGCGTGGAACGCATGGATACCGCCGGGGTAATACCGCGCCTCGCAGGGCACATCGAGCGCGGTGAGGGCCTTCTCGAGCCGACGCGTGTCGTCGAGCAGTGGATCACGCGTGCCGACGGGCGCGAAGAACGGCGGCAGTGGACGGTCAAAGTGGGGGATTGCACGAAGTCCCGCCACCGACTCCTCGAGCACGCGCAGGGGGTCCGCGAGCTCGGTCTCCGGCCCGGGAGACGGCGAGTGGCCATGGAGGTACGACGCCGATGCGTCGCGGATCATTCCATCGACCCAACGCGGCAGGCGCCGCCGTTGCGAAAATCTCTCGGGGCTCGACACCTGCAGCATCGCGCAGAACGGCAGCGCGGCGCGCGGCACGATCCCGAGGTCGAACACCTCGCGTGCCCACGGCTCGGGACGCCGCTGGGTGGCCGCGAGCGTCAGCGCCGTGATCAGGTTTCCACCCGCGGACTCGCCCGCGACCGCGATCCTCGTGGGATCTCCGCCGAGCTCGGCGAGGTGCTTGATCATCCACGCGTACGCCATGCAGGTGTCCTCGATCGCCGCCGGATACGGATGCCGGGGCGCGAGGCGATAGCTGATGTTCACGACGAGGTAACCGAACCGCGCGAACACGAGGCCCATCAGCCAGTGCGTGTCCTTCGACAGCAGATGGAACGCACCGCCGTGCACGTAGAACACCACCGGCCATGGACCGGGCCGATGCACGGGGCGATAGATGTCGAGCTGACGCCAGGTCGGGTGCCCGGGGCCGTACGCGACGTCGCGCTCGACCTCGACGCCGTGGCGCTTCGGCGACGCCGCCGGATGCAGCTGGCCCAGAGATGCGAGCCCTTCGAACAACGCGGACGCGATCGCGGAGCGTGCGCGACGCCACAGCGTCTCGCGATACAGGCGCGGTCGGCTGCGTACGGGTGGTTCGACGGAACGAGCGGTCGCGGCGCTACGGCTCAAGGGATTGGTTGCAAGGTTACCTTGACCGTCCGCCGCTGGCCTGCGCTCTCCACCGTGAGATCGACGTCGTCTCCCACCTTGTGGGCATCGATCACCCGGAACAGGTCGCTCGAGCGATGGACGTCGATGGTGTCGATCTTGACGATCACGTCGCCGAGCTCCCAGCCGCCCTGCGTGTGCTGCGTGCCGCGAATTCCGGCCTTCTCGGCGGCGCCGCCGGGCGCGACCCCGAGGACGACCACGCCATCGATCTTCTGCTGAGCGGCAATCTGATCCGAAAGGATGTTCACCCCGAGACCCGGGCGCACGATCTTGCCGCCCTTCAGCAGCTGGGGAACGACCGTGTTGATGGTGTCGACCGGCACCGCGAACCCGATTCCGGCGTTCGCGCCAGACGGCGAGTAGATCGCGGTGTTGATCCCGATCAGCCGTCCCGAGCTATCGAGCAACGGACCGCCGGAGTTGCCGGGGTTGATCGAGGCATCGGTCTGGATCACGTCGAAGATCGACCGCTGGGTGACGCTCTTGATCTCGCGGCCGAGTCCGGAGATCACGCCGGTGGTGAGCGTCTGATCGAGCCCGAACGGGTTTCCGATCGCGAGGACCTTTTGCCCGACCTTGAGCGATCCGGACTGCCCGATCGGCAGCGGCAGTAGCTTCTGCGGCGGCGCGTCGATGTGGAGCACCGCGAGGTCCTTGTCGGGCGCCGTGCCGATGATCGTCGCCGCGTACGTCGAGCCATCGTTCAGCGTGACGCTCGCGCGGTCACCGCCGCGCACGACATGAAAGTTGGTGACGATGTGACCATCCTGATCCCACACGAACCCCGAGCCGGTGCCCTGCGGGATCTCGGTCACGTCGAGCGTCATTCGATCCTTGCGGGTCTCGAGGCTCGTGATGTGGACGACGGATCGGCTGAACTTGCCGAACGCGTCGATCGTGGATTGCTCGTCAGCGCCGAGCTTGTCATCGGGGCGCTGGGCGATCGGCCGCGGCTCGTAGTTCACGTACTCGCGCTGCGGTTGATGCCGCTGCTGATACACGGTGAACACGAGCGCACCGGCGACCAGGAGGAGGAGGACGGCGAGGACCTTGGTCAAGAGGCCTGTCTCGCTCATCGAACGCGGCGGAGGATTCGGCTCTCGGCTCACGGGATACAGGGATTGTGACATGGCGGGGCCTGCGCGTGAATTACCCGGGCACCCCTCCCCATTATTCCCGGACCTGCCTCAGTGCGTGCGCGAGGACAGGAAGTGCTCGACTTCGAGGGCCGCGGCGCACCCCGATCCCGCCGCGGTGATCGCCTGGCGGTACTTCTTGTCCTGGACGTCGCCCGCCGCGAACACGCCGGCGACCGAGGTCTGGGTGGTGCCCGGTGTGGTGAGCACGTATCCGGAGTCATCACACGCGAGCTGGCCATCGAGGAACTTGGTGTTCGGGACGTGGCCGATCGCGAAGAACAGGCCGGCGGCCGGGATCGAGCGCGAAACATTGGTCTTGAGATCGGTGACGTGCACGGTCTCGAGGCCGTTGCCGCCGTCGACCTTGTCGACCCGGTGCGAGAGCAAGAACTCGATCTTCGGGTTGGCCTTTGCGCGCTGTTGCATGATCTGCGACGCGCGGAGCTCGTCGCGGCGGTGGACGAGATAGACCTTGCTCGCGAACTTGGTGAGGAAGCCCGCCTCCTCCATCGCGGAGTCGCCGCCGCCGATCACGAACATCGGCTTGTTCCGGAACATCGGAAGCGCGCCATCGCACACCGCGCACGCCGACACGCCCTTCTGCCAGAGCTCGTGGTCGCGGGTACCCGGGATGTCATCGCGCTTGGCGGTGGCACCGGTCGCGAGGATCAGGGTGTTCGCGCTACCCTCCTGCTCGTCGGTCCAGAACTGGAACGGCCGCTTCGACAGATCGACCTTGTTGACGGTCTCGGTATGGATCCGGGTGCCGAACCGCGCCGACTGCGCCCGGAACCGCTCGGTCAGCTCGGGACCGGAGATGCCCTCGGGGAACCCCGGGAAGTTCTCGACATCCGTCGTGGTCGTCAGCTGGCCCCCGGCGGCGATCCCCCCGGCCATGAACCCCTCGAATAGCACCGGGGTGAGGTTGGCGCGGGCGGCGTAGATCGCCGCCGTGTGGGCGGCCGGGCCGCTGCCGATGATGACGACGTTCTCGGTCATGGTGGACAGTCCTAGCAAGCCGTGGATATCGTTTCAACGACGCCGGACGCTTGTGCGAGCAGGCGGGCTGATCGATCCTAGGAACCGTATGGAGATGGCCAGCCTCGCTCAACTCGAGCGCTCGCATCGACGTCATGATGACGTGATGGCGAGCTTGCTCGAAGCCGCCCGCCGGCTCGCTGCCGGGCGCCCCGATGACGGTGACATCCAGCGCGTCCACGATGCGGTCGCGTACTTCGAGCGCGCGGTCACCCGCCACTTCCTGGACGAAGAAGGCTCGGTGTTTCCCCGCCTGTCGACCCGCCGTCCCGAGCTGGCCACCGAGCTCGCGACCCTGTCCGCGGAGCATCCCTCGCAGATCGCGCTGCAAGCCGAGGTCGCCGCGGCCGCGCGCGAGCTCGACGGCGAGGCGCGCCCGAGTGCCGGCATGGCGCTGCTGGAGGCCGCCACCCGGCTCGCCGAGGTTCACCGGGCGCACGTCGCGCGCGAGGACGAGATCTTCGTGCAGGCCCGCGACGCCCTGACCCCGCAGGACGATCTCGAGATCTCCACGGAGATGGAGACCCGCCGCGACCGCGAGGACGAGTCGGGCAACGCTGGCGGTGGTGGCGGCCGAGGTCGCGGTGGTGGTGGTGGTGGTGGTGGTCGAGGTCGCGATGGCGGTGGCGGTGGCGGCGATGGCCTCGAGACGTCATCGCGTCGCGCCCCCACGCTCGCGGCGATCCCCGCAGCGATCGCGAAGAAGGCCACCCAGCTCGCCGAGAAGGCGACCGCCGTGATGAAGAAGATCGAGTCGATCGCGACCAACGGCACGGCCGCGATAACCTCGGGCGATCACACCGCGAAGGCCGGAGCGAAGTCCAACGGCAAGAGCACTGCCGAGGTCGCCGCGAAGTCGCCCGCCAGATCCACGAGCACGCGCGCCGCGAAGCA
>JAYUVX010000486.1:0-24445 GCA_043753855.1 Myxococcales bacterium
TGGCGGAGGAGAAGCAGCGCTCCGAGGCGCTCGCCGAGATCGATGCCGTGAAGACCGCATTCTTCTCGAACATCAGCCACGAGTTCCGGACGCCGCTCACGTTGATGCTCGGACCGCAGGCGGACGCCCTGGAATCGCCGTCCGGAACGCTCGCCGGTGCGGACCTCCTGGCCGTCCACCGCAACACGCTGCGGCTACTCAAGCTCGTCAACTCGCTGCTCGACTTCGCTCGCGTTCAAGCGGGACGAGCCACCGCGACCTACGAGCCCGCGGATCTTGCCGCGCTCACGTCGGACCTCGCCAGCGCGTTTCGGTCGGCGATCGAACGCGGGGGAGCTCGGTTCGAGGTCGATTGCCCGCCGTTGTCCGAGCCGGTCTTCGTCGATCGCGAGATGCGGGAGAAGATCATCCTCAACCTGCTCTCGAACGCGTTCAAGTTCACGTTCGAGGGGACGATCCGGATCTCGCAGCACGTGATCGGCGACCGCGTCGTGGTCGAGGTGCAAGATACCGGCATCGGCGTTTCCGAAGCCGAGATCCCGCGGCTGTTCGAGCGATTCCGCCGCGTCGAGGGTGCGAAAGCGCGCACGCAAGAATCGCCCTCGTCTGGTTGCCTACCGGAGAGGGGCTGAGTGCGCGCACAATGGAGATGTGGCCACGGTGCGCAGGATCGCGAGTCTGACTGTCTGCACGTTCGCGATGGTGCTGGCGGCGCGCGCGGTCGCGAACACGCCGCGCTCGACGCCGGAGCTCCTCGCCGCGGGCAAGGCCACCTACGAGGGGTCTGCCGCCGGGTGTGCCGCGTGTCACGGAGTGACCGGCGAGGGCAACGGTCCGGTCGCGTTCGCGATCAAGCCCCCGCCGCGGAACTTTGTCCGGGATGAATTCAAGGGCGGCGCCAGCGTCGAACACGTCTTCACCACGATCACGCTGGGCCTGCCCGGCACCAGGATGATCGGCTACCCGCAGCTCTCCGCGGCACAGCGGTGGGCAGTTGCCTACTACGTGCTCAGCTTCCGTGCGCCCCGCAAGTAGCGTGTGAGCTGTGTGGCGACGACGAACGTCGCGTGGTGTAGTTGAACTTGGAGGACGGTATGAATCGATTCATCCTTGCTGCGAGCTTGTTGCTGGGTGCCTGCATGGGCACCGCCACGTACTCGGGATCTGGCACCTACGCCAGCGGCGAGGTCTACGGGCCCGACCTCGTGACGATCGAGCCCGGCATCCAGGTGATCGCGGACTACGACGAGCCGGTGTTCTACGCCGATAACTACTACTGGCGTAACGACGGTGGCTACTGGTACCGGTCGAGCTACTACGACCGCGGTTGGATCACGGCGTCTCCGCCGGTCGGCATCGTCCGCATCGGATCGCCCGACCGCTATCGCCGCTACCGCCCCGAGGGCTACACGCCGCGCCAGCGCGGCTACGACAACGGACCGCAGGTTCGCGACCACCGCGGCTACAACGACAATCGCGGCTACAACGCACCGCCGCAGGGTCCCACGGTCCGCGATCACCGCTACGAACAGCAGCCGCAGCAAGCGCCGATCGTTCGGGATCATCGTGACAGCAACCCGCCCCCGCAGGGACCGATCGTCCGCGATCATCGTGACAGCGGCCCGCCGCCGCAGGGACCGATCGTCCGCGATCACCGCGACAACACACCGCCGCCCCGCCGCAACGATCAGCCGCAGGGCCCGGTCGTTCGCGAGCATCGCTGACGTTCCCCGCGATCGCCCCCCTGGCCGGTGCACCGGTCGCCCGCGGGTGACGTAGGATGCGAGCCGTGCTCGAACGGATCATCGATAGCGGTCGAATTCCCGAGCCCGTGCTGCGTGCGGGCATCCGTGCGGTATGTGCGCTGCGGCTGCGCCAGGAGCGCCGCAGTGTCGAGGACGAGCAGGCCCGGCACGAGCAGCTGGTCGCGCAGCTGCGGAGCAGCGAGATCGCGATCGAGACCGACGCCGCGAACGCCCAGCACTACGAGGTGCCGCCCGCCTTGTTTCAGGCGGTGCTCGGATCGCAGCTGAAGTACTCGAGCGGCTACTGGCCGCCGGGCGTACACACGCTCGACCATGCCGAGTCGGCGATGCTCGCGCTGACCGCCGAGCGCGCCCAGCTCGCCGATGGCCAGGACATCCTCGATCTCGGCTGCGGCTGGGGCTCGTTCTCGCTGTGGGCGGCGGCGCACTATCCACGCAGCCGGATCACGGCAGTCTCGAACTCGCGGCCCCAGCGCGTCTTCATCGAGGCGCAGGCCGCGGCGCGCGGGTTGACGAACCTGAGCGTGACGACCGCGGATGTCCGCGCGCTGCTGTTGCCGGCACGCGCCTTCGATCGCGTGGTCTCGATCGAGATGTTCGAGCACATGCGAAACTACGAGCTGCTGCTCCACCGGATCGCCGACTGGCTGCGCACCGACGGCCGGTTGTTCGTTCACGTGTTCGCCCACCGGCACCACGCGTATCCGTTCGACGACGCCGGCCGCTCGGACTGGATGGCCCGCGAGTTCTTCACCGGCGGGATCATGCCGAGCGCGCAGCTCCTGCATCACTTCCAGTCAGACCTCCAGCTCGAGGCCGAGTGGCACCTGTCGGGCACGCACTACGCGCGGACGGCGGAGGCCTGGTACGGCAAGCTCATGGAGAACCGTTCCGAGGTCGAAGCGATCCTCGCAGCCACCTACGGCGCGGACGCGGCCCGCCGGTTCCAGCGCTGGCGCGTGTTCTTCCTCGCGTGCGCTGAGCTGTTCGGCTACCGCGGCGGGCGCGAGTGGATCGTCGCGCACTATCGGTTCGCGCCGCGCTGACTAGGCCGCGCTCGCGGTGGTCAGGGCGAGGAACGCGCCGGCGCTCGCGGGCCGTTCGTCGGGACTCTTCGCCAGTGCAGCGAGGATCGCGGACTCGAGGTTCGCGGGCACGTCCTTGCGGATCTGCCGCGGCGGCGTGGGGATCTCCGAGAGATGCGCGAAGCCGATCGCGATCGCGTTGTCCCCATGGAACGGCGGGCGGCCGCACACGAGGTGATAGGCGAGCGCGCCGAGCGCGTAGACGTCGGTCCGCGCATCGACCGGCTTGCCGCGCATCTGCTCGGGCGCCATGTAGTGCGGCGTGCCGAGGATCGCGCCAGTCGCGGTGAGGCCCTCGCCCATCGCCGTGGTCGCGAGACCGAAGTCGATGATCTTGACGGCGCCGCGCTCGCCGACCAGCACGTTGCTCGGCTTGAGATCGCGATGGACGACCCCGGCGTGATGCGCGGCATCGAGGCCGTTGCAGATCTGCTTGAGGATGTCGCGCGCTTCCTCGATCGGCACCAGGCCGCGCTGCGCGATCACCTCGGCGAGCGTGCGCCCGGCGAAGTACTCCATCGAGAGATACAGCAAGCCCGGCCGCGCCTCGCCGAGATCGTGGATCCGGATCACCGTGGGCGAGCTGACCTTGCGCGCGGATGCGGCCTCACGCCGGAACCGGGCGACCATCGCTTGCTCGTCGCTGGCCCACGCGCTCGAGATCACCTTGAGCGCGACGAGCTCGCCGAGCACCTCGTCATCCGCGAGGTACACCGCGCCCATGCCGCCCTTGCCGAGCAAGCGCTGGACCCGGTAGCGCTGCGCCAGCACCTGCCCAGGCTCGAGCGACGTGGTCAGCGGCGCCGGCCGCGCGGTGCCATGCGCGGTGGCGGTGCGATCGAGCGCCGGAGGCGTCGGTGACGCGGGTGCGGCGGCCGCATCCACCGGCGCATGGAGCACCAGCGAGCGCTGCTCGTCGATCACCTTCGCGAGCTTCTGGTTGAGCTCGAAGTCCACCGAGCAGACGATCGACTCGAGGTTCTCGACGCGCTCGCGCAGGAGCTTGTTCTCCTCCGTGAGCCGCTTGGCATCCTCCCCCGTGCCGCCGGTCTTCGCCTCGAGCTCGAGCCGGCGCTCCTTGAGCCGGTTCTGGCCGCGCACCCAGATGATCGTCGGCGCCAACGAGAGCGACATGACGATCGCGACGAGCCCGGCCAGATCCGCCATCCCGTTCCCTTCTACCAGCTATACGCGTCGATCGGCGGGCAGGTGCAGACCAGGTTGCGATCGCCGTAGGCGTTATCCACCCGTGCGACCGGCGGCCAGTACTTGTGGCCGCGCAGCCACGGCGCCGGATACGCCGCCTGCTCGCGCGGGTACGGATGATTCCACTCGGTCCCGGTGACCTCGGCCGCCGTGTGCGGCGCGTTCTTCAGCGGGTTGTTCGCGCGATCCATGGTCCCGCTCTCGATCGCGGCGATCTCGGCACGGATCGCGATCATCGCCTCGCAGAACCGATCGAGCTCGGCCTTGGACTCGCTCTCGGTGGGCTCGATCATCAGCGTGCCGGGGACCGGGAACGACATCGTCGGCGCGTGGAAGCCGTAGTCCATGAGCCGCTTCGCGACGTCCTCGCCCTCGATGCCCGCGGTCTTCTTGAAGCCCCGGCAATCGAGGATCAGCTCGTGTGCGACCCGGCCGTTCTGCCCGGTGTAGAGCACCGGGTAGTGCGTGCCAAGCCGGTGCGCGATGTAGTTCGCGTTGAGGATCGCGACCTCGGTGGCGCGTCGCAGGCCCGCCTCGCCCATCATCGCGATGTAGGCGAACGAGATCGGGAGGATCGACGCCGAGCCCCACGGGGCCGCCGACACCGGACCCACCGGCTGGCTACCGGGCGCGGCGAGCGGATGCCCGGGGAGAAACGGCGCGAGGTGCTTCACGACACCGATCGGCCCCATGCCCGGGCCACCGCCCCCATGGGGAATGCAGAAGGTCTTGTGCAAATTGAGATGGCAGACGTCGGCGCCGATGTCGCCCGGGCGGGTCAGCCCGACCTGCGCGTTCATGTTCGCGCCGTCCATGTAGACCTGGCCGCCGTGCTTGTGGACGATCGCGCAGACCTCGCCGATCCCATCCTCGAACACGCCGTGGGTCGACGGATAGGTGACCATCACGGCCGCGAGGTTGTGCGCGTGCTGCTCGGCCTTGGTGGCGAGGTCCTGGAGGTCAATGGTGCCGTCGGACTTCGAGGCGACGACGACGACCTGCATGCCGGCGAGCACCGCCGACGCCGGGTTGGTGCCGTGCGCGCTCTGCGGGATCAAGCAGACCTTTCGATGAGACTCGCCCTTCGCCGCGAAGTACCCGTTGATCGCGAGCAGGCCCGCGTACTCGCCCTGCGCACCGGAGTTGGGCTGCAGCGACACCGCCGCAAAGCCCGTGATCTCGGCGAGCCAGGTCTCGAGCTGCTCGAACATCGCCTTGTAGCCGCCCCACTGCTCTGCCGGTGCGAACGGATGGATCCGACCGAACTCGGGCCAGGTCACCGGAATCATCTCGGTGGTCGCGTTGAGCTTCATCGTGCAGGACCCCAGCGGGATCATCGACGTGGTCAGCGACAGGTCCTTCGACTGCAGCCGGTTCACGTAGCGGAGCAGCTCGTGCTCGGCGTGGTAACGCGAGAACGTGGGATGCGTGAGGAACGCCGAGCTGCGCGCGAGGCCGGCGGGGAGCGCTGGAACGCTGGTCGCCTTCACCAGATCCGCGACCTCGATCGGCAGGTCACCGCGGCCGGTATGGAACGCCTCCAGCAGCCCGTGCACATCGCCGAGGTTGGTGGTCTCGTCGCACGAGATCCCGACCCCGTCGTCGTAGCGCCGCAGGTTGAGCCCGCGATCGATGGCGCGCTGGAGCACCTCCGCCTGGCGGTGCGCATCGAGATCAATGCGCAGGGTGTCGAAGAACGCACCGGCGCGCGGAGCGTGGCCGAGCTTCGCAAGGCCCGCGGCGATCACCGAGGTGAAGCCGCGGACGCGCTGCGCGATCCGGACCAGGCCCTCGGGCCCGTGATAGACGGCGTACATCGACGCCATCACCGCGAGCAGGACCTGCGCGGTGCAGATGTTCGACGTCGCCTTCTCGCGGCGGATGTGCTGCTCGCGCGTCTGCAGCGCGAGGCGATACGCGACCTTGCCCTTGGCATCCCGCGACACGCCGATGATCCGACCGGGAATCTGCCGGCGGAACTCGTCCTTGCACGAGAGGAACGCGGCGTGCGGGCCACCGAAGCCCATCGGCACGCCAAACCGCTGCGCGCTGCCGATCGCGATGTCGGCGCCGAGCTCGCCCGGCGGCGTCAGCAGCGTGAGCGCGAGCAGATCGCTCGCCATCACCACCGACCCCCGTGCCGCATGCACGCGCGCGATCAGCGCCTTGTGATCGACGATCGTCCCGTCGGTGGCGGGGTACGAGAGCAGCGCGCCGCAGGTGTCACCCGCATCGAGCTTCCACTCGTTCGGCGGCGCGACGACCAGCTTGATCCCGAGCGGCACCGCGCGCGTCCGCATCACGGCGAGCGTCTGCGGATGGGTGGCGGCATCGGCCCAGAACGTCGTGCGCGCGCGGGCGACGTTCTCGAAGCACATCATCATCGCCTCGGCGGCCGCGGTGGCCTCGTCGAGCAGCGATGCGTTGGCCATCCCCAGCGCCGTCAGCTCCTCGACCATCGTCTGGTAGTTGACCAGCGCTTCGAGGCGCCCCTGCGAGATCTCCGCCTGGTACGGCGTGTAGGCCGTGTACCAGCCCGGGTTCTCGAGGATGTTCCGCAGGATCACCGGCGGCGTGATCGTGTCGTAGTAGCCCTGGCCGATGAACGAGCGCAGGACCTGGTTATCGGCGGCGAGGTTCTTCAGCTCCTCGATCAGCTCGTGCTCGCCGAGCGGTTCGCCGAGCTGCAACGGCTGCTTCAGCCGGATCGCGGCGGGCACCGTGGCGCTCGCGAGCTCCTCGAGGCTCTGGTAGCCGAGAGCGGCGAGCATCTCGGCGACCTCGGTGTCGCTGGGCGCGATGTGGCGACGCGCGAACGTATCGGAGGGTGCGAGGATGTCGGGCTGCACCGCTGCACCCTACCGCACCGAGGCACCCTTGAAAACGCCCCGAGATCCTGTGGGCTGCTAGGACCGGAACACCGACAGGTACCGCTCGGGAAAGTCGGCCAGGTCCATCGCCCTCCCACATTCCTCGCAGGGAAGCTTCGGGGCCGAGGACGGTTGCACGACGTCAGTCTGCCGCAGTTTCGACCCGGTCGCGCGCCCCCCGATCAGTAAAGGACTGCGAGGGTCGCCGAGCCGCCGATCGAGCGATCCGATGCGCCGCCGACGTCCTTGGTGGCGGGATCGAGGTCGCGGTTGCGCGCCAGGTCACCGGTACCCGTGAACGAGAACCCGACCTGCTGGAACTCGCCGACCAGGCGGATCGCGAACCGGTTCCCGAGGACAATATCGAGACCGCCCTGAGCCCAGGCGCCAAACACCTTCGCGCGGCCATACGAGGTCCCCGCCTGGATCGGGCCAGCATCCGTGATGATCAGCGCGCGGCCGCCAAATGTCAGCGCGAGCGCTTTGATCAGCGGGATGCGGATCGCGAGGCCCGGGTCGATCGTCGTGTAGTTGGTGTCGGGGACGTCGAGCGAGCTCTGCATCTGTAGCCCGCTCTTGTCGGTGGTGAACCGGCGCTTGCCATAGCCGGCACCGAGCGTCACCGACGGGCTCAGCGCCGTGCTGCCGAGCACGAACCGCAGCCGCGCGCCAACCGAGTAGCTCTGCTGGTTGGCCTTGACGGCCACGTTGGGCTCCGCGGTGGTGTGCAGCGTCAGGACCAGCGTCTTGTCGTACTCGGCGGCCAGACCGAGCCCCGCGGCGAGGCTCTTCGGGTTCGCGAACGCGAGCGGATACAGCTCGGCCTCGAACCGACCTCCAGGGACCGGCGAGTTCTTGAACGGCTTCGGGCCCTCGGGGAAGTTCGCGCGGCTGTTGTAGGTCAGCTGACGGTTCTTGAACGACACGCCCACGTCGATCCGCGCGGCGACGCGGTTCGCGGAGTGCGCGGGAGCCGCGGCCCGGACGGCGATCTCGGCCTCCGCGTCGGCCTCCTCGTCACCCTCGGCAGCGACCTTCTTCTTCTTCTTGGCGGCGCCGTCCTCGTCAGCTTCCTCGTTGCCCTCGCCGGTGTCCTTCTTGGCGACCTTGTTGTCGCTGTCCTTGTCCTTGTTGTCCTTTTCGCTCTTGTCGCTCTTGTCCTTCTTGGTCGCGAGTGGATCATCCTCGTCCTCGCTCACGGCGGCGTCGCCGCCCTTCTTCTTCCTCTTCGGCTTCTCGTCCTCCGCATCCGCCGGCGCGGAGGTCTCGCCGGCGATCTTCGTCACCAGCTTGTCCTTGAGCTTCGCCTTGAATCGATCGGATTTCGGGTTGTTGAACTTGACCGTGAAGCCGCGGGCCTTCTTGCCGTGGATGTACAGCGTGAAGTGCAGCGTCTTGTTCGGCCCGGATCTGTCGAGCTTGCCGATCACGACGGCATCGGCCTCGAGCTCGGTCGAGAGCTTGCGGGCCTGCTTCTCGCTCATGTCGGTGTCAAGGCCGAGCTTGTCGACGGCCTTGTTCACCACACGCTGCGAGATCACCGTCAGCTCCTCGCCATCGAGGGCCTCGGTCACCGAGTCGGCGACCTTACCTTTCTCGTCGCCTTCGATCGTCGTGAGCGCAATCTTGGGCTTCGCGTGGGCAGGGGCTGCCAGCGCGGCCACCACGGCCAGAGTCGCGATCGCCAGGGTTCGGATCATCGTTACCTCCGCTACGCGCGGGCTTGGTCCCGGCAGGGTCCAGAACCATGAGTATACACGACGCTGACCGGCGCCACCGGGAGAGTGTGTGCGATGCCCGTCACGCGACGCTTGCCAAGGCAGTGAAGCCGTGGCCAGCTGGCCGCCCATGGACCCTGTGGACCGCCGTAATCTCAGCATCACCGGCCGCCACAAGGCGGTCACCGGTCGCCACCTCGCCGTCGAGAACGACGTC
Source organism: Myxococcales bacterium (assembly GCA_043753855.1). GTDB lineage: Bacteria > Myxococcota_A > Polyangia > Haliangiales > Haliangiaceae > JABFXX01. Next base: position 8,863 of record JAYUVX010000486.1, read on the forward strand.
ACGGTGATTTTGACCCAGGCCTTCGGGCCTCGCGGCGATTCGCTCGTCGGGATCTCAGATGTCCAGTTCGAAGGCCATCCTGCCGTGACGGTTGGACTTCGGGCCGATGGCAAGGAGGGCGTCGTGCACCTCTCGCCGATCCACGGCGATGGCCGCAAGGTAAAACCGTTCGATATCGCACAGGGCACGCGGTGCGAGCTGTTCTGCCCGGTGTCGAAGCAGCCGCTCGACCTCGTCGGTGAAGTGGAGGATGGTTCGGGTGCGCGCTATTACGCGATTTACCTGACGCCGCAGCTGTCGCGCGGGTCGATGGTGATGGTCAGCGACGTGTGGGGCCATCACCACTCGCGGATCATCGATGACTTCGAGCTGATCTCGTCCTGGGCCGCGGCCCAGGGCGATTGATCACGGATTGATCACAGCTCGTACAGCAGGAAGTACGCGCGCAAATTCGCATTCGCGAGCGGCTTCTTGATCCGCGGCTCCCCGAGGAAGTCGTAGAGCACGTCCTCGAACAGCGGCGTACCCACCAGGAAGCCCGCGCGCCACCCGCCGAAGCCGAGCAGGGTCTCGGCGATCCCGGCATAGAGCTGGCGCAGATCCTGCTCGTCGAGGCGCTCGCCATACGGCGGGTTCGAGAGGATCAGCCCGGGACCGGGCTCGCGGCCGCGCTCGCGCACGATCTCGTCGATCGTCGTGCGCCGCAGCGTGGTGATGTCGGCGCGCTGCCAGGTGACGTCCGCGGTGACGCCGGCCGCGCGTGCATTGTCGCGTGCGGCGGCGAGCACCTGCAGATCATGATCGCACCCGATCACGATCGGCGAGGAATCGGCGAACAGCGGCTCGGACGGACGATCGAGCCCGAGGCCGGCGAGCGCGTGATGGCGGCGAGGCATCGCGCGTGCCGCGTGCACGGCCTCGATCGCGATGGTCCCGGAGCCGCACATCGGATCGAGCAGCACGTCGGTGCGCGGATCGAACCGGGCAAGCATCAGCAGCACCGCCGCGAGGTGTTCGCGCAGTGGCGCATCGCCGGCATCGCGCCGCCAGCCGCGCTGCGATAGCGAGCCACCGCCGAGGTCGATCGAGACCACGATCTGCTGTTCGTCATCGAGCCTCGCGACCCACCGCGACGCGGCCCGATCCGGATCGACGTGCAGCCGCACACCTCGACGCCGTGCTGCCTCGATCAGTGCGTTCTTGACGGTGCCGACCACCTGACGCTCGCCGGCGGCGAACTCCTCGACGCGGCGCGCCTCGACGGAGATCCCGTCGCCATCCTTCCACAGCGGGCGGCGATCCGCGGACAGATCGCGAAGGATGTCATCATAAAGCGGCTCGAGCCGCTGCGCGTCGGAGCGGCACACATCCCACAGCACGCGGGTCGGTGTGCGCATGTACGTGGTCGCTGCCCATGCGAGATCTGGGTCGAACGGCAGCACGAGCTGACCGAGGCCTTCCTTGCGCGGCGGCTTGGAGAGCCGGCGCTTGAGTGCGCGCTGCATCACGCGCGTCAGCTCCGCGATCATCACCACGTTGGTCTGCGTCGAGCCGACGATCCGGAGCTCGTCGATGATCACGAGGCCGCTCCGTTCAGCGCGGCGAGCAGGCCGGCATCGGCAAAGAATCGCCTGGAGAGATACATCCCGCGGCCGTCCGTGCCACGCGGCCCCTTCGGGCGCTCGTGCAGGTACCGTCTCGCGAGTCGCGCGATCTCGGGATCCCAGTCGAGCAGGTACCAGGTGACGATCGTGGCGTCGTCGCCGAGCGTGGCCCGCGCGAGCCACAGCGTGCGCTGCAGCTTTGCCAGGGTGCCCTCTCCCACCATCGCGATCGCCGGATCCTCGACCACTCCCCAGTGGCCGGTGGCCTCGCGTGCGACGGGCACGGTCTTGATCTCGACATCGCCTCGCCAGTCCGGCTCGGTGCGCCCCTGCTCGATCACGCCGAGCAGCTGCGCAGCGCGGGTTCCCCACGCGCCCTTGTCGCGTCCGCGCGGTCCGAGCCGCACGCCGACCAGCCGATCGGCCGCCGCGAGCAGGTCATCGAGCGAGTCGGGCTCGTCGCCCAGGTTCGCGGGTTCGCGCGCGTCGGGCACCGGGCGCGGCCAGACGTCGGCCGGCGGCGACATGCCGCGCGCAGGCGCCTGGATGACGAGGTGGCCGCCGAGCAAGATCGGACGCGGCTGCAGCCCCGGCGGGATCTCGACACCGTTGCACTCGAGCTCCGCGCCGCGTTGCCACACCGCGAGCCGCAGCGTGGGAGACCGGCCGGTGTCCTCGAGGCGCAGCCGCTGCGCGAGCTGCGCGAGCTCGCCGCGGGTCATCGCGTTGAGCAGGCCGCACAGATCATCGGACCACCGCGCGACGACGCGGCCGGTGGCCTCGGCGATGTCGAGCGAGCCGGTGGTCGCGGGCGTGCCGCGCGCCGCGAACCGGTTGGCACGCAGCGCGGCGAGCCGGCGGATCGTCTCCGGCGCGAGCAGCTCGGTCATGTGCGCTACGGCGTTCACTCCGGGGCAGCATGCTACGTTCGCGCCGTGGGTTCCAGGTTGTGGCTCATCGTCGGGATCGCGATCGCCCTTTACGCCTGCGCACCCACGCTGGACGGTCCACTCGAGCGCCAGCGTGCCGCCGATCGCGAGGATGCGGCTCAGCTGTCCGCGCAGCTGGGTGCGCTGCCCGGCGCGATCTTCGCGTCGGTCACCCTGCACCGCCCGATGCGTGATCCGCTGGGGGTCGCCGGCCCGAAACCGGCCGCCGGCGTGGTGCTGATCGTGATCGATGACGCCGCCGATCGCAGGGCGATCTCCCGCACCGCGTCCGCGCTGTTCGCCGGTGCCGCCCCGGAGATCTCCTCACCCGCGATCGAGGTCGTGGTCGGCGCGCATCGCCCAGCGTTCGCGAGCGTCGGGCCGTTCAGCGTCGAGCAGAGCTCGAAGGCGCCGCTGCGGATCGCGCTCGCGATCGCGCTCGCGGTGATCGCCGCACTCGCCGGCTGGGTGGCCGTGCGCGAGGCGCAGCGCCGCGGTCAGTGAGGGCCGCGATCACCTGATCGCCCGGCCTACCGCCTCGGAAACAGCGCCCAGTAATCGAGCTCGAGCACGATCCGCGGCTCTTTGGTTCCGGACAGCAGCGGCGGAACCTGCGCGAGCTCGGCGTTGGTGACGTTCTTCACCGCCGACAACCGCAGGCGAAGCGCACCGACATCGCGGCGCCCCGGCACCTCCGCGCGCTCGACAACCTGCGTGAACGCGCGGAGCGTGTCGCCGGCGAACGTCGGGGCCACGTGGGCACCGCCGTTGAACGCCGCGATCTTGAGCTGCGTGTGCAGACCGTTCTGCGCGAGCGCGGTCGCGACGCTGATCACGTGGCCTCCGTAGACCAGGCGCTTGCCTGTCTTGGTCTCGGCCATGCCGCGCGCGTCGAAGTGGACCTGCGCGGTGTTGTGATACAGGCGTGTGGCCTGGCTGTGGTCCGCCTCCTCGATCGTCATCGCATCGGGGTGATCGAGCCGCTCACCGACCTCGTAGTCATCCCAGCGCGCGGTCGAGCCGAACGCCCACGCGAGATCGGGGAATCGCTGCAGGTTCATCACCTCGGGTACGGGCAGCCGATCCGCGGTGACCACAGCGGGCAGCTGCGGCACGTTGTTGACGCCCTTGGCGGCGTTCGGATCGCGCTTCGGCACCATCACCCAGCGCACGAACGAGAGCACTTCCTGGCCCTTCTGGTTCGTGCCTCGCGTACGGACATAGACCACGCCGGCCTCGCCGCTCGACACCTCGCGCAGACCGATGATGTCGCTCTCGGCGACCAGGGTGTCACCGGGATAGACGGGTCGCAGGAACCGAACGTCCGCGTAGCCGAGGTTCGCCGTGGCGTTGTGCGAGATGTCCGGCACCGACTTGCCGAACACGATGTGAAACACCAGCAGGTCTGGCAGCACCTCGCGCTGAAACCCGAGGGAGCGAGCCAGCTCGGTCGACGACGACAACGCATCCCGAGCGCCAGTAAGCGCCATGTACGCGGAGATATCTCCGCCGTGAAGCGTGCGCGGAATCGCGTGCACCAGGTGCTGGCCGATGCCGAAATCCTCGAAGAACCTGCCGGTTGAGACCTTCCTCATGACGAAGGACGGACCGTATACCGGCAGCGCAGGCGCGACAACCACACTCGTGCACGTGTCACGCTCGTCCACGACACCGGCGGTCCGGAGCGTTTCTCGAGCGGTCGCCGGCCGGTGCTCGCCCCTCTGCGATGAGCACCGGCCATTCCCCCATCCCCCACCAACGCTCGCGGTGCGCTCCCCCTCGACACGCACCGCCCTGGAACGGATATCTACTCGGAGAGCAGGTAGCTGTAGTTGATCGTCTGCGGACCACCCTCCCACGGCGGGAACGACGTGGACTTCACGGCGCTGGTCACGCACGCAGCGACCGGCGTTCCTGCGAACACGCCGCTGACCGTGACCTTCTGGACCTGACCCGAAGGAGCGACGGTGAGCTTCACCGCGGCCGCGCCCTGGGTACCGGCGAAGCACGCCTGCGCCTTGCCGGCGACGGCGCTCATGCCGGTCTTGATGTCGGTGCCCGAGAGCGACTTCTTGTCGAGTGTGGGCTTCGCTTGCTTCTTGGCATCGGAGACGCCGGCTTCCTTCAGCAGCGCATCGAACGAGGGCTCGCCCTCGCCGCCGCTGTCCTTGGCTTCGGGCTTCTTGACCTCCTCCTTCGCGGGGGCCTTCGCCTTGGCCTTGTCATTCTTGTCACTGTTCTCGGTCATCGAGGTGTCGCGCACCTCGACCTTGTGGACCTTGCCCGGCTTCTCGGCGGCCTTGGAAGCGACGGCCTTCGGCGGCTCGACCGGCTGGGAGGTCGCGAGCTCCTGCACGGGTGCGGCGGCCCCGGCGGGGGCTGCAGTGGTCTCGGGCGCCGCGGCGGGCGGCGTAGGAGCCGGCAGCAGCTTCGTGGTGCTTCTGTACTCGGCGGCGGGTGCCGTGGCCGCGACCGTCTGCTCCTTGCTCGAGCTGTCGGCCGCGTTCTTGTTGTTCATCACGAAGTAGATCGAGACGCCGGCCGCGGCCGCGAGGCCCATGCCAACCAGCGCGATCGTCTTGCCTTTGCCGCTGCGCGGATGGTTCGCGGCGAGCCGCGAGCCGATCGCGGGGATCGACGAGATCGGTGCCGTCGGGGCAGCCTCGGTGGCGGTAGCGGAAGCGTGGACCTCGATCGCCGCCGCCTTGGCCTTGCGCGTGGCCTTGTCCTTCTCTTTGACCTGTTTCGCGCTCGGCAGCTCGCTGAGCTCCGGCAGCGAGATCATCTTCGCCGGCTCGGGGAGCGCGACGGCCTTCCAGCCGGCCGACGACGACGCGATGATGTCGTCCTCGGACACCACCGGGTTCTGCGTCGAGCGACGCGACGACAGCCGAGCCTTCGTCGACGACGCGAGGCTGCGAATGTCGTGCAGCCCACTATCCTCTTCCGGCTGTCCTGCAGTGATCGGCGGGACACCCGCCGGTCCACTGCCACCATCGCGATCACGTTCACTACCCGTGGTCCCCATTGGCTGCATGCTGACGTCCTCCAGACGTCCGAGAGTACGACTCGGAAGGCCTTCGAAATAACCCGAGGGCATCTGGTCGTCCAGCGTTTTCATCGAACGGCGCAAAAGGTCGTCTAGCTCATCGGCCATAACTTACTTGACCGTCGCAGGGGTGGTCGTCGCCACCGAGGGCTTGGGCTCCTCGCCGAACAGCTTGAGCCGGAGCAGGCGGCGCGCCTCGTTGACGCGCCAGGCCACGGTGCCCTCGGGAATCTCGAGGATCTCTGCGATCTGCTTGTGGGGCAGCTCCTCGACGGTGGCGAGCACCAATGTCACGCGCAGCGACGCCGAGAGCTGCGCCACCGCATGGAGCACGCGCGAGACCTCGCCGGCCTGTTGCACATGTTGTGCAGGACTGCGTTCGAGCTGCCCCAGAGCCTCGGGGCGACCGCCGACGTGCCCTGCCTCGACGTTACCGCGCTGATGGAGCGCGGCACCTCGCTTGTCGGAGCGCAGGGCGTTGAGGGCGGTGTTCACGGTGATCCGGTAGAGCCAGGTGAAGAAGTCGGCGCGGCCATCGAAGCTCGAGAGTCCGCGATAGGCACGCACGAAGGTCTCCTGCGTGACGTCATCGGCGTCCGCATGACTGCCGAGGATATGGAGCGCGGCGGCATACACCCGTCGCTGGTGACGCTGAACGAGACGACCGAAAGCTTCGCGATCACCCGATCGCGCCCGGTCGAGGTCGGGGTCCTCGTCAGCCATCCGGGGAACTATAAGGTGACCACCGCTTAGACAACAGATATCCGGCGAGCTTTGGGTCCCGTCGCAAGCGGTCGCACGTGTCGGACTAGCGGCGGCGATCGGCTTCGAACAGCTTGGGGGTCAGGCTGGCGGCCAGCTCCGACAGCCGGGCCAGGCAGCGGGCGGCGTCGGCCTGGGCCCCGAGCTTGTCCCGGACCCGCTGGGCACCGGTGGCGGCAGTATCCGAGGCGCGCTGGCGGACCGCGAGATCGAGGACGTTCAGCGGATCCGGGCCGCCGAGTGTCCCCCGCAGCGTCGTGATCCGGGCGCGTGCCTCGCGCAGCGCATCGGCGACATCGTCGGCAAACGCGGCGACCAGCTCCTGCGGATCGCGCGCGCCCACGGTCAGCGCGTCGAGATCGACCAGCGTCAGGTCGCGCAGGCGCATCGACAGCGCCTCGTCGGGATCGATGCTGGCCGCGACGATCACGCCTTGTCGCCCTTCGGCGGTTCGTCTGCCTTCGGTGCGTCGAGCGACTTCTGCTTTGCTGCCTTGTCGGAGGCCATCTTCGCCTTCAGCATCGACAACGCGTCGTACGCACCGCCTGGCGGACCGCCTGGTGCTTCATCTGGAAGCGCGAGCTGATCCTCCTTCTTCGAGGCCGCGAGGATCTTCGCCTCGAGCTCGTAGCCGCCCGCGGCCTCGCCGCGCATCGCGGAGTCGACCTCGGACTCGATGACCTCGGCGTCGATCCGCTCCTCGGCGGACCGGAACTTGTCCCACACGCTGGTGTCGTTGCCGAACGCATCGCCGCCGGGCGATCGATTCGCCGCGATCTGGGTGGCCAGCGTCCCCTTGCGCATCTTCAGCAGCTGGAGCTTGGTCTCGAACTCCTTGCGGCTCTTGTTGAGCTGGATCGCGTACGACGAGGCTTCGTTCTTGTCGCGGAGGATCTTCACGTACTCGCTCTCGGCTGCCTTCTTCTCCTTGAGCGCGACCTTCGCCGACTCGTCGTCGCCGGCCTTCACGGCGGACATCGCACGGCGCTCCCACTCGCCGGCCTTCGCCTTGTACTTCTCGAGGTCGTTATCCATGTTCTTGGCGGTGGCCTTGTAGGAGACCAGCTCCGCCAGCGCCTTCTTGCGACCTTCCTCGAGCTCGAGGATCGCCATGTCGAGCTCCTTCGCGGGGTCGATCGCCTTGTCGATCGCGGCGTTCGCCTTGCTCGAGATGCTGCTCTTGATCTTTCCGAAGATGCCCATCGCACCTACAACATAGCTCACACGGCCCACGCGAGGTGTGGCGAGCGCACCCGCCGTGCTCTGCTTGCTCGGTAAGCTCGCAGCTATTCCTTGCCGAGGCCGTACTTGCGATAGCGCTGGCGGAATTGATCATAGGTGATGCCGAGCAGCGCCGCTGCCTCCTTCTGCTTGAACCGGGTGCGCTCGAGCGCATCCCGGCACAGCCACTCCTCGAACGCATCCACGCGATCGTCCAGCGGCCGCCTCGCATCATCCGCGAAGGCAAGGCCCGACGAGGGCGCGGCGCCATGCGCTTCGGGCGGCAGCGCGGCATCGACGTCCGCCTCCGACAGCACCTCGCCGGTCGCCATGTACGCCGCCCGCTCGACGATGTTCTTCAGCTCGCGGACGTTACCCGGGTAGTCGTAGGACGCAAACCGGTCGAGCGCACCGGCGCTGATCTCCTTGACCGTGATGCCAGCGACGTCCTGGCGGAACCGCGCGAGGAAGTGCATCGCGAGGATCGGCACGTCCTCGATCCGGCTCGCCAGCGCCGGCAGGTTGATCACCTCGAAGCTCAGGCGATCGTAGAGGTCCGCGCGGAACTTGCCATCGATGATCGCCTGCTTGAGATCGGAGTTGGTCGCGGCGATCACGCGCACGTTGACCTGGATCGACTCGCTGCCCGCGACGCGCTCGAACCGCTGGTACTCGAGGACGCGCAGGATCTTGGCCTGGAACTCGAGCGACATGTTCCCGATCTCGTCGAGGAACAGCGTGCCGCCGTCGGCGAGCTCGAACTTGCCTTCCTTCTGCTTGGTGGCGCCGGTGAACGCGCCCTCCTCGTGACCGAATAGCTCGGACTCGAGCAGGCTCTCGGCAACCGCCGCGCAGTTGATCGTGATGTAAGGCTCGCTCGCGCGCGGCGACAACGTGTGGATCGCACGGGCGACCAGCTCCTTGCCGGTGCCACGGGGACCGAGCACGAGGATCGGCCGCGGCAGCGGGGCCACGCGCTCGATCTTCGTCATCACCATCCGCATCGGTCCCGAATCGCCGACGATCTGCCACCGTCGTCCGGCGGCCTTGCGCAGCCGTTCGTTGGTGGCGCGCAGCTCGCGGTTCTCCGCCTCAAGCCGCTTGCGATCGAGCGCATGCTGCAGGATCCGCTCGACCTTCTCCACGGAGATCTCGAGCTTGTCCTCGAGATACGGATCCTTGGTGATGAAGTCGACCGCGCCGGCCTTCACCGCGGCGACGGCGTCGTCGATCGTGCCGTGGCCGGTGAGGATGATGACCGGGAGATCGGGGAGTCGGGCGCGGATCGCCTTGCAGATCTCGATGCCGCTGCGGCGATTGGGCCCGAGATCGAGATCGAGCACGGCGAGGTCTGCGTCGTTGGTCTCGAGCCAGCGGATCGCGTCCTCGCCGTTGTCGAACGGCATGACGTGTGAGCCGCGCTGCTTGAACACGTCGCCAAGCAACCGGCGGACCTCGGCCTGATCGTCGACGCAGATGATCGTCCCGATCGTCACCTCGCACCTCGATCCGCCACCGTCCACAGCGGCAGCGCGGCGAGTCCGGCCTTGTCGGTGGGCAGCGTGATCGTGATCGAGGTGCCCCTGCCCTCCTCGGAGTCGACGGTGATCCGGCCGTGGTGGGCGCTGACCACACGTTCAGCGATCGCCAGGCCCACGCCGGATCCCGTCTCCTTGGTGGTGAAGCCCGGGACGAACAGCCGGCCGAGGTGCGCGCGCGGGATACCCGGCCCAGTATCGATCACCACCAGCTCGACCAGCGGTGCCGTGCTCCCACCGCGGGACGTGATCGCGCGTACCCGGACCGTGACCTCGCCGCCTCCTGACGACGAACAGGCCTCGGCAGCGTTCGAGATGATGTTCAGCATCGCCTCGCGCAACAGCATGCGATCGCCGCGCACATCGGGGAGCCCGGCGACGGTCTCCAGCGAGATCGGGACCTGCTGCGTGCGCGCTTGCGCCGCGAGCACCACCTCGTGGAGCAGCGGGGCGAGCGGTACCAGCTCCACCGTCGGCGTCGGGGCCTGCATCGAGCGCAGGTACTGCGCCCACTCCTCGTAGAGCGCGGTGACATCGGTCTCGAGATCCTTGAGCCGATCGTGGACATCCCCCTCGGCGGCAAGCTTGCGCGCGCTGCGCGTGCGGGCGCCGATGATGCCGAGCAGATTCTTCACGCGATGGCCATGGGCGTAGACCCCAGCGATCACGTCCTGGCGCACCACCTCGGCAGTGGCGGTGACGAGGCGTGGCGCCACAGTTCCGGCGGCGCTGCCGGCACCGGGATTCGCCGCATCGAGCAGGCGACCAACCACGAGGCCGAGGTTCGGCGACTGTGCGTCGAGCATCCGCGCCGCGTTGCGCCAGGCGAGTCCGTGGTTGGCGTCGATCCGCAGTGCGCGCTCGATCTCGGCCAGCGCCCCCGCCTGATCACCGCGGTCGAACATCAGCAGCGCGAGCCGGCACGCGGCGGCGGTGTGGCCGGGCTGGAACGCGAGCCCCTTCCGGTACGCGTCCTCGGCGCGGTCGCGGGTGGCGAGATCATCCGCGCACACCGCGCCGTAGAGAAACCACAGCCGCGCTCGATCCACCGGCGGCAGCGGCTCGGCGGCAGAGACATGGATCAACCCGTCGAGCTCGCCGAGCAGCGCGTCGCGCTCGGAGGTCGCGAGCTTGTGGGTCCGCCGCTCGAGCCGGCGCAACCGGAGAGCGGCGCTCGGTGCGGCCTCCTCGAGTGCGGCGAGCTCGGCGTCGATCGCCGCATCGCTGACGTCGGGTTCTCCGGCCGCGTGACGCGCAGACAACAGCGCCGCCGAGCACATCCGGCGACCGGGGGTGTCCTTCGCGATCTCGAGGCTGGCAGCTGCTTCGGTGCCTCGTCCGTGCGCGACCACCGCGGCCGCGAGCTCTTCGAGCAGCGTCAGCGAATCCGGGGCGATCGTTCCAACCGCAGCGGTCAGCGCCGCTTCGAATCCGGCAGATGCCTGCGCGCCCGCCCCCGGCACATCGGACTGCGCCGCGGCTGCCCTCGACAGCTCGAGGTGGGCGCGCGCACGATCCCACGCGGCCAGCTTCGGTGCATCGAGGGCCGCGCCAAAGCTCATCCGCGCTGCGGCCAGCTCGCCACTCGCGAGCTGCGCGCGCCCGAGCAGGATCTTCGTGCTGGGTCCCGGCGCACGCTTCGCCGCCTCGTTCGCGTACGCTCGCGCGCTCTGCGAATCGCCCTGCGCGAGCGCGAGGTCGGTGAGCCGGAGCGCGGGTGCCGCATCCTCGGTAACCGCCAGCGCCCGGGCGAGCACGCTCTTCGCCGCAGCGGGGAGGCCGAGCGCCCAGTAGCGGTCACCGAGCTCGAGTAAGGCAGCAGCAGACGCCATCGCGGCGATGGTATCTGATGTTGATCCCACCCGACGTGGGCTGCGCAGGAACCGCGCGGCCGGCGGTCAGGCGAGCTGCTTTTTGCGCTCGGTCAGGTGCTTGTCGAGGTCGTCGAGCGCTTCGTCCAGCTTGGCGCGCGCTTCGCCGCGATAGTCGGCCTGATTCTTCGAGGCGCGCAGCGTCTCGAGAACCCTGTCCAGGGCCGACGCGTCGGCCTGCGCGCGGGCTCTGACCGCATCGTGCATGGCTTTGAAGTTCACGTAGAAGTCCTGGAGCATGTCGCCCTGACGCAGGGGTGTGACCGCACCGAGCCTTCCGACCGCCATCCGATCGAAGTACATCGAGACCTTGTAGAGCGGCCCCGCGACCTTGTGGGTCATGATCAAGAGGTAGAGCGAGAGGATCACCACGAGGCCGATGCCGACGCCCGCCATCTTGTAAACCAGCGCGCGATCCTCGGACTCGAGGCCGGAGGCGACGTGCTGCTGGAAGTCCTCCTGCGACGCGTCGGCCTGCGTCAATGACTGCAGGTCGCGCTCGATCGACTCGGAGGCTGCGCGCTTCTGCTGATAGATCAGATAGCCGAGCGCGCCGGCGATCACGCCCGACAGGATGGTGACGAGCAGGACGTAGCGAAGCTGAAGCTTCTTGTCGAGCAGGTAGTTCGACAGCTTGCGCTTGTATCGCGGGCGCGGAGCACCCGACGGAACGCCCGTTGCGACCGTGGGATCACTCAATGGCCTTCTCCTTGCGCGCGAGGATCTCGCGCAGCTCGACGATCGTGGCGTGCTCGCCCGCACCGGCCTGTTCGGCAGCGGCGATCACGGCCTCGATCTTCGCGATGTCTGCTTTCTCCATGTTGACCAGGCCACCGTGCGCGGTCTTGAAGTGTTCGTAGAACTCGATCAGCTGATCGCCCTTGCGCAGGTTCCACACCTTGTCGAGGCGGCCCTGCTGCATCTTCGCGAGGTAGAGGCTCACCTTGAACAGCGGCCCCGCGACCTTGTGGGTCATCTTGATGCCGTACACCGCGAGGCCGATCACGAGCAGGAATCCGGTCCCGATCAGAACATAGAGGATTAGCAGCCGGCCGCTCTCGAGCGAGTTGATCTCGCTGCCGAGCAGCGTCTCGCAGGTCCAGCGCGCGACGACCTTCTGGCCGAAGTCGCCGGGCACCTTGACGACCGTCGGGATCATCATCATCGAGCTCTCGTCCATCACGACCTTCGTGCGGACGCGGGGCCCTCCGGTGGCGGCACTGCCACTGCCGGCGTCCTCGGTGGGCACCGGGGTCTCGCCAGGCTCGGGCAGCTTCATCGGGACCGGCGGGACCTCGTCCTCGGGTGCCGCGCTCTCGACCATCGGCGGCAGCTTCGGGCACGGAGTTCCGCGCACGCTCGCCATGCTGACCGTGGTGGTCTCGTTCGCCACCTTCATGACCCAGATCCCGAGGCCCGCCATCAGCAGCGTCGAGAGCCCGACCATGAACAGCGTGAACTGCAGCTGGTACTTCTTGTTGATGAGAAGGTTCTTCCAGCTGCGCTTGTAGTTGCGATCGCCCCGGCCGGCCCCCTTCGGGGCTCCTGCTGCAGGTGCGGATGGCTTGTCGGTCACGGGATTCCAGCCTTGGTCTTGATCGTCGGTACAATCTTGGTCGCGATCAAGCTTTCGACGACGGCACTGACGCAATCGTCACTCGCCAGCGCGATGTCCTTGGGTGATGCACTCGCCTGGACCTTCGCACCACCATTGAGGAATCCGAACACGCTCTTGTCCGGGAAACTCGCGAGCAACATGCTGATCTTACACGACACTGTCGAGGACGAGCCGGCGATCGTGATCTTCAGCTCGTTGAGGGTTCCGTCCACGTAGAAGCCCTGGAACCCCTTTTGGTTGAGCTGCGCCGAGGTCGGGATCCCGCCGGCCCACGAGGTCGCCATGGTGCTCGCGACCTTGCCGAGGGTCTGGGTCGAGATCTTGACCATCACCGGCCGCATCTTGGAATCGGCGGCGGCGTCGCCGGTCTTCGAGGACATCGGGCCGATGTTGACGTAGATGCCGTTCTTGCCCGTGGTCGGCGGCGCCTGCCCGCCTCCGCCGCCGCCCGCACCGAGCACGGTGAGGGACTTCGCCGCTTGCGACTTCACGAGCTCGCTCGCGTCATTGGACTGTGCCTTCTTCAGCGCGTTGATCACGAGGTTCTTGATGCCCGACTTGGTATTCGCGTCGACCAGCTTCGCGAGGCCGATCGCCGAGGCGCTGCGCACGTCCTTGTCGCTATCGTTGCCGAGCACCTTCACCAGCGGAAGGATCGCCTTCTGGTCGCCGAGCTTCGTCAAGTTGACGGTGGCTGCGAGGCGAACCTTGTCGGAGTCATCCTCGAGCTGCTTGATCAGCTCGCTGACGTTGTCGGCGTACGCAGGCACGGCGCGGAACACGAGCAGCATCGCGGCGACGATCGCGACCACGCGGAGGACCGCGAAGCTGGATGCTCTCGTACGAATCATGTCGTCAGCGAGGTAGACGTCCGACACGACGGACACTTCAAACCCCGACGACCCAAGGTAACGAAGATCAGCTGCCTTCCGCAAGGTAGCGACGGGTCAGCTCGACATAGTGAGCCGCACCGAACACGATCTGCTCCCGCTCCTTGTCGTTGATCGTGCGCTTCACCTTCGCAGGCGAACCGATCACGAGGCTATCGGGTGGGATGTCGGTCCCCGGTGTCACGAGCGCACCTGCACCCACGAGGCTGCCGCGTCCGATGCGTGCGCCATCCAGGATGATCGAGCCCATGCCGATCAGACAAAGATCCTCGACGATGCAGGCATGGATGATCGCATTGTGGCCGATCGTGCAGTCGTTTCCGATCGTCGTGCCGTAGCGCCCCGCGGTGACGTGGATGACCGTGTTGTCCTGCAGGCTGGTGCGCGCGCCGATCCGGATCGGCATGACATCGCCGCGGATCACGGTGCCGTACCAGACACTCGATTCGTCACCGATCTCGACGTCGCCGATCACCGCGGCGGTCTCCGCCACGAACACGCCCTTGCCGAGCACGGGCTGCTTGCCAAGGATGCCGCGGATCATTTCGATCGTCGCGACGCTTGCTCGGCGGCCGCGAACAGCTCGTCGATCGCGGCGTCGGTGTCATCGCCGTTGGGCGCGATCGGAGCGACGTACTGCACGACCCCGCGGCAATCGATCACCATGAAGTTGATCCGCTCTCCGTCCGGAACCGTCAGCTCCTCGTAGAGCGCCGGCTCGGCGAGCGCGAGCGGGACGCCGAGCCCGATCGGCGTGAGCTGCTTGGCCTCTCCGCGCTGGCCGAACGTCACCGCGAGCGGCATCGGCGGAAACCCGCCCTTGCCTGCTTGCGCGCGCGCCCACTCACCGAGCTTGCCGAACACCGCGATGCAATCGGTGCAGCGGCGCGCATCGAACCAGCCGACGATCGCGGTCTTGCCGCGCAGCGAGCTGAGATCCACGGAGCGCTGATCGTCGACGCCGAACAGCTCGGTGGCGACGATCGGCTGACCGACCAGACGGCGGCGCAGGATCTCGTCGCGCGAGACCAGGTCGGCCTTGAGGTTGAGGATCCGGTCAAACCGCCGTACGCCGATGGCCACGGTGTCGCCGGGCTGATGGCCCTGGACGATCCGCAGCACGGCATCGCAGTTGACGACCTGGGCGCCATCGATGGTCTGCACGAGGTCGCCACGGCGCAGACCCGCGGCCTTGGCACCGCTGCCCCGCGTGACCTCGGTGACCGTACATTGGCCGCTCTGCGGGTTTCCCTGCGGCACGTCCTGCATCCCGATGCCGAGGAACGCCGGGTTTGAGGGCTTGGCTGACGCCACCCCCCCCGCCGCGGCGAGCACCAGCACCCACACCCCGAGTCTGCGCACGGCGAGAGACTAGCGAACCGAGGGGAACCGAGCCAGATCCATTGCCATGTAGGATAAGGTAAGATTTTTGACTTCATTACCCGCAACCCTCGATCATTACTCCTGTGAAGCGTCGTGAACCGTTGCCTGACCTCGCCCATGTCCTTCAGGACAGCCGGCCCACCCACCAGCACGCGATCCCGGCGGAGCCGCTGGATCCTGGGACGCGCGAGAAGCGCCTCTATATGCGCTTCGATAAAGCATTCCTGGTCGTCATCGGATCGGAGCTCTACGGGGAGACGGTGGCGATCGCCCGCAACGTGTCCGCAGGCGGGATCCTGGTCGAGATGAGCTACGCGCCCCCGCTGGGGACGGTGGTGACCGTGCACTTCCAGCACGCTCGCCACGACGACCTGATCGACGAGATCGTGGCGCGCGCCGAGGTCAAGCATCACCACTACCTGAACTTCTCGGGATCGGGGGAAGCTGCCGCGAGCCGCGCGATCGGGCTCCGCTTCCTCGAGTTCGTCGACGGCGGCGACGCGATCTCCCCCGAGCGCCTGCATTGACGGAACACGCGCGCCCCTCCGAGCGTCTGATCCCCGACTTGCGTGCCCCTCGGCGATTGGCTACGTCATCCTGGATGCGGCGCGCGCTCGTCTTCTTGCTCCTCGCGACCACAATTGCGAACGCGCCGCGCGATGCGGCGGCCGATCGCAAGAGCGACAAGCCCGACAAGCCCGACAAGCCCGACAAGCCC